>JANRLH010000072.1:0-92447 GCA_033762795.1 Pseudanabaenaceae cyanobacterium bins.68 | reverse complement strand
GGTCGCTATGCGAATATGCATGGTGATCCCTTTGAGTTTCATCTCAACCTGGATGCGATCGCTCACGTCAAGTTTGAAACTGGCACAGCCAAGCGGGGCAACTTCAGCACCTATGCAATTAGGCTGGTGGGGGCAGAGACTAACATTCTCAGCATCTTTCTGCAATGGCTCAAGCCAGGAGAATATGCCCCAGGCCAAGTTGAAGCCTGGCAAGCTCTGCAGGTCAAATATGGGGAAAACTGGTCTGTAGCCGCAGATGTTTAACTCAGCTATGGTTCAGGTTAATCAGCCCAAGGTTCAAGCTGGTTTTCATGCTCTAGCCGACCCGCTACGCCTAGAAATCATTCACCTCTTGCGCCATCAAGAACTCTGTGTGTGTGATTTGAGCGATCGCTTGGCTATCGCCCAGTCTAAATTATCTTTTCACCTCAAAATCCTCAAGCAGGCGGGGTTACTCCAATCCCGTCAAGATCGGAAATGGGTGTACTATCGCTTAGATTTGACCGGATTTGCTGAGCTAGACCATTATCTCCAAGCGATCGCTCAAGTTTCTAGCCCAGTGGCTCGGGATTGCAGTCAGTTGTAAAAGTTTTAGGTAGCGTTTGCGTAAGTTCTATTAGCTTAATTTTCCCATAATCATTTGTTAATCATAAATTAACTACCCAAGGCTAGTTGGAATGATAGCTTGATAGAAGCTTTCCTACTCAAACGGGAAAGTCTGTAATGGCGACTGCAATTTATGAAAAAAACTAACAGGACTTACCCAGCCTGATCAAGACCAGGTTTTAGATCACCCTTGTGTAATTCCTAACTAAGTCAAGCGGGATATAAGGTGGTAAATCCTAAATGTCTACTTGCTAGAGGGAGTGAAGTAATTAAGTTAAACAGCTAAAGGGGGCGCACAACTAACTTAAATTTTAAAACTTAAAGACATATCAACTTTTCTTGATGTATATTGCTTCATCACTTATTTGGCACTATCTTCATCATCAGAATTAGATCGAGACCGTTAAAGTTGCTACCTACTACTCAATTCTACTGTTTGATTTTTAGGCTTTTAGTCGAAAGGCTCAGCAGAAACACTCAGTAGTCAAATATCTGATCACAGCAACATCATCAAACCTGCGAACCTAGAGAATCCTTTGTGACCTATGAAGATGACTACCTTTCTGCCCAAATATGCCCTGGCTTTAATCACAGCCCTAGGAATGGCTGCGGCAATTCAATCCTGTAGCACGTCTGAAGTTCCGCCGCCGCCGCCGAAGCAGATCAAAGTGGATGGTTCTAGCACCGTTTTTCCGATTACTAGGGCGGTAGCAGATCAGTACAATCAGCTTAACTACGGCAAAATCGAAGTGAAGTCAGATTTCTCTGGCACTGGTGGAGGATTTAAGAAGTTCTGTGCAGGTGAGACCGATATTAGCGATGCCTCTCGACCAATTTTGACTAAAGAAATTGATGTCTGTCGCGCCAATAAGGTCAAGTATATTGAGTTGCCAATCGCTTACGATGCCTTGACTGTGGTGGTGAATCCAAAGAATACCTGGGCGAAGGACTTGACCACTACCGAACTCAAAAAGATTTGGTCGGCGAACGGGGGGATCAAAACCTGGAAGCAAGTACGCCCTGGTTTTCCTAACCGACCGATTACCCTCTACGGTGCTGGCAAGGATTCGGGTACCTACGACTACTTTAAAGATGCAATTTTGGGCAAAGATGGCGTACATACGGAAAAATATACTGCCAGTGAAGATGATAATCAGTTAGTGGCAGGGGTGGCAGCCGATCCCAATGCCCTCGGCTACTTTGGCTTTGCCTACTATCAACAAAATCAAGATAAGCTGAAGCCTGTAGCGATCAATCATGGTAAGGGGGCGGTGTTACCTTCGGTTGAGGCAGTAAATAACTTAAAATATCAGCCCCTTGCTCGCCCTCTCTTTATCTATGTGAATTTCGCTTCCACCCAGCGCAAGGAAGTGAATACTTTTGTCTCTTTCTACTTGGATAATGTCAGCAAAATTGTGGAAAAAGTAGGCTATATTCCTCTACCTGAAGCGGGAATTAACCTGAGTAAGGAGACCCTGAGCAAAGGAGAAGTAGGTACAGTGTTTGAAGGTAAGTCGGAGGTGAGTTTACCGATCGCTGAGCTACTCAAGAAAAGGGCAACTTTTTAATCAAGTTAATCAAGGTCAAATCAGGTCAATCACTGGCTGATCTTTAAGTAGTTCTTGGCGGGTCAATAGATCAAATACACTAATTTTGAGACAGCGTTGCTGATCGACCACAAAACTAATTTTTAAGCGATCGCTGCCTGGTTGGCCTAGGGGGGTAAGTTGAGCGATCGCGCGACCGTGGTCTTGATCATTCAGGGGTTGAACTTCTGCCAGAGTAGATGCCTGGCTGATGAGCAAGCCTTGCTCAAACAGAACTTGGCGGGCAGCTTCACCCATTTCTCCTAGCACTAGTTCGATCGCCGTTTGATCTACTGTAGATGCCCCCAGGGTAAGTTCAGTGCGGTGGGGTAGTGCTGTCCCCGCCTTGATCAGGGGATGCCAGTTGTGGCGCTGATATTTTTTATCCCAATAGCGCAGCCCGTAGCTATGATAGAGCCGATCTTGAAGTTGCCAGTCGGTATTTAACGCTCCGTGAGCGATCGCTTCTAATGGTTTGTGGCCATAAATTTGCTCAGGGGAAAAGTATTTAGTCAACCAAGTTTTGACGGCGGGGAGTTGGGAAGAGCCTCCTACCAGTAGCAAGTGATCAAGATCTGTGAACTTGAGGTTGTGGGTAGCGATTTGGGCTTTAATTTGCCTGAGACTCTCTTCTAGTTGGTCAAAGAAGCCCTGTTGAGCCAGAATATGCTCCAGTTGCGATCGCTCTAGCTTGAGGGTATCAGCTTCAAAGTCTATTTCTACTGCCGTTTGACTAGATAGGGCAATTTTTGCCTGCTCTGCGAGTTTGAGGGTCTGGCTATTGCGGCTCAGTCCATAAATCTGATGCCAATAGCTCAAGATCCAATAATCTAAATCCACTCCACCTAGGTTAGTGCCATGTTTTGCCAATACCTTGGCGATAGGCTGAGACTTTTGCTGATTCCAATGGTTGCGCCATTTTAACCACAGGCGATCGCTCTCCAGGTTTTGCAGTTGTACCCAGACTAGATCTAGAGTGCCACCGCCAAAGTCAAACACTAAGAGATGTTCAAGCTGCTGGCGATCGATGCCATAGCCTAGGGCAGCCGCCGTAGGTTCATCTATTAATCGAATTTGCTCAACGCCAAGGTCAATTTGCCTCAGCCATTTGGTATAGGATTCATAGCTATTAATTGGCACAGTGAAAACTAAAGATTCCAATTCTGGCAGTAGTTTGGTAATCTCTCCCAAAAAACAGTTGCCTAGCCATCGCCAGGAAATCCCTATGCCGTCTAATTCTGGCAAAAAACCAGGGCTAGATTGGCAGATGCCACGCTTAAAATGCTTAAATAGCCTGCCATTAACAAAATTGGGAATTTGATCACTGACTTCGCTGCCAATTCTTACTTTACCCAGGTGGGCATTCTCAACGTAAACCAAACTGGGGATAATCCCAGGTGCAGTTGGCTGCCCAAATTGCAGTTTGACCGTTTCAATCTCGCCACCGAACTGACGCGCTACTACGGTGTTGCTGGTGCCGAAGTCGATTGCATATTCCATAAAAACACAAATTAGAGCTAAACAACAGCAGAGAAATCTAGGGCAGTTCGCACTACTTCCGCCAAAGCGCTGTACTGCACTGGTTTACTGATATAGTCATTCATGCCAGCTTCGGCACAGGCGTGCCGCACCCCTTGGCGAGTATCTGCGGTCATAGCAACAATGTAAGGACGATTAGGAAACTGTTGGCGAATAGAACGGGTAGCCGAAAACCCATCTAGCTCTGGCATATGTAAATCCATCAGCACCAGATCGAAGGCCTGTTGGTTCAGAAATTCGATCGCTTCTAACCCGTTGGCAGCCAAAGCAACTGAGCAACCTAATTTCTCCAGAGATTTCATAGTCACAATCTGATTCAGAGAATTATCTTCTACTACTAGCACTCGCAAGCGATTGGGAGATTGAGGCAAAGCTGGCAGAGTCAATTCTACTGGGGGAGAGATCGATTCCTCCCCTTTAACTAACGGTAGAGTAAAACTGAAGGTAGAACCTTTGCCCAGTTGAGACCTCACCCAGATTTTCCCATTCATTTTTTCTACCAGACGTTTAGTGATTGCTAAGCCTAAGCCACTACCGCCAAACCGCCTAGTAGTAGAGGAATCTGCCTGCACAAAGGGTTCAAATAGCTGCTCTAGCTGTTGGGAGGCAATACCAATGCCAGTATCTGAGATGCTAAATTTGAGCGTGCAGGTTTCCTGATCCTGTTCTACTAATTCAACTGCAATACTCACTTGGCCAAATTCAGTAAATTTAATCGCATTGCCTACCAAATTCAGTAAAACTTGACCGATTCTGCCACTATCTCCCATAAAAGTATTGGGTAAAAGTGGATCGACTAAAGTGAGCAAATTCAATTGCTTTTGGTCTGCCTGAAAGCTGAGTAGATCAATGGTAGCATCGAGAAAATCCTTAAGATTAAACAATTCTGATTCCAGTTCCAGTCGATTGGCTTCAATGCGGGTGAAATCTAAAATATCGTTGATCACATTCAATAGGGCTCGCCCGCCAGTGCGAATCATTTTCACACATTCTTCCTGTTCTTGATCTAACTGGGTAAAGCTGAGTAGGTCGGTCATGCCGATTACCGCATTCATAGGAGTACGAATCTCATGGCTCATCATCGAGAGAAATTCGCTCTTGGCGTGATTGGCGGCTTCTGCTCGTTCCTTAGCTAATTCCAATTCCGCAGCTTGGTGACGAACCTCGGCAAATAGAGTGTATTGTTTGAGTGAAATGCCCAGTTGAGCGGAGACGGAGCGGGAGAGCGTGATCTCTTCTATTTGCCACTGGTGGGAATGCTGATAGTGGTGGGCTAAAATCATTCCCCATAGCCGATCTCCATTCATGATTGGAATGCTTAAAGTGGCTTGAGCAATGTCTTGGGACTCCAAATCGTTGAGGGCAATGTGACTAATTCCGGCTTCAAAAGCTCTAATTTCAGTGGCAAAGGAATGGAGATTCTGATCGACTAGAGGTGAAATCAATTCAGAGCCGAGCGCTTCAGACACAAATCTGCCACTGAGGTGGTCATCAAACTGTACAATTGCTAAGCGATCGCAATCTAATACTTGACACAGATCAGTACAAATAGATTTTAAGATTTGCTTAATTTCTAAAGATTGGCGCATCTGTTCCACAATAGTCAAAAGAATGCGCTCTTGGGAGAGTTTGCGCTGAAGCTGCTCCCGTTCTAGTTCTAGTTCTTTAGTTCTCTCTGTAACTTGATCTTCAAGTTGATTAAAGATGTATTGCAGTTCATGGGTCATAATCCCAAAGCTGTGGGTGAGCTTTCCCAATTCATCATCGGTGACCACTGGTAAAGGGACATTCAATTCTCCTTGGCTGACACGCTCAGTTACTTTGACTAGATGATCTAGACGTTGAGTGATGAAGGTGGCAATCAGGCCGCCGGCAATCGCAGCCAGACAGAAGCTCAAAACGCCAGCAATCACTAGGTTGTTGCGGGTTTCTAGGAGGGTGGAGCCAACTTCGGTTTTCAGTTGGGCGAGTTTTTGCTCCTTGTGGGCGAGGGCAAGATCTAAAGCCCGATCAAACTCTTCTTCAATATCTTCGTACGCTTCTTTTAAGCGAAAGAATTCCGCATCGCTCACATTGCGCTTTTGGGCGTTAATCATTTCCAAGCTTTTACGCTTTAAGGATTCGCCGCTAGTTTTGATTTTGACTAGGCCATCTAATTGAGCATCGGAAAATTGAGCAGAAAGGGCTTCATAGCATTGAAATGCTTGGTCGTAGGGTTTGATGCCGTCTTCTTTGACTTCTGCTTCTTCCTCTGCCAAAGCTGCTTTAGTTTCTGGAGCTTTTACCAAATTTTTGCTGCGAGCGGCAATGGTGATATATTCACTGGTGGCAGAGATGATTTTAAGGCTATAAATTTTTAATTCTTTGAGTGCGATCGTGCTCGGTAGGGTGCGATTAGACACAATTGAAAAGTCTTTACCCAATAAATCAATGCTGCGATAGCCGAATAGAGCAATTAGGCTAGAGAGACTGGCTATGGACAAGTAACCAATAATGAGCTTGGTTTTAATATTCATTGGGATCTAAAGCCAACAAGTCTGAGGGGTGAATAGCAATTTTAATCATATAGCTACTCTTGGCAATTAGCCAGATTTGCCAGATATCGACTAATTTTCGGCGCGATCGGGGATTTCAATGCGTGGCAGAGCCGCCATAATCGCATCTAACACCCTGCTGACCGGGATCAATTCCATGCCGTAGGTTTGCAGGGGCTTGCCCTGGGGAACTATTGCGGTCTTGAATCCTAGTTTAGCTGCTTCTTTTAAGCGCAGATCTAACTGGGATACGGCGCGCACCTGTCCACCTAGCCCCACTTCGCCAATGCAGACTAAACGGGAGTCTACGCTGCGATCGCGAAAACTAGCAACCACCGCTACAGCTACGCCCAAATCTACGGCTGGTTCAGATACTTGTAGCCCTCCTACCGAAGCGACATAGGCATCTAGCTTAGACAGGGGAATGCCGATTCTCTTCTCGAGTACGGCTAAAATCTGTAAAAATCGATTGGTTTCAATGCCGGTGGTGGTGCGGCGCGGCGAACTATAACTGGTGGGACTAACTAGGGCTTGGAGTTCTACGACCAGGGGGCGAGTACCCTCACAGGCGACTATGGTAGCTGTGCCAGGGCTAGGCGTATCCCGATTCCCTAAAAAAAGTTCCGAAGGATTGCTCACTTCTAATAGTCCCTGCTCCGCCATTTCAAATACGCCGACTTCTTGGGTGGCCCCAAACCGATTTTTTACCGATCGCAATAGGCGATGACTAGCAAAGCGATCGCCCTCAAAATACAGCACTGTATCGACTAAGTGTTCTAACACCTTGGGCCCCGCGATCGCCCCCTCCTTGGTGACATGACCGACAATAAATAGGGCAGTATGATTACGCTTGGCAATGCGCATGAGCGCAGAAGTACATTCTCGCACTTGGGAAACCGAGCCGGGGGCAGCCGTGAGCGCATTAAAATATAGAGCCTGAATGCTATCGATTACCACCACCGGGGGCTGCAAGGCATTTAGCTCCAAAACAATAGTCTCTAGATCGATCTCTGGCAACAGATAGAGGTTTTCGCTATTCTGCCCAACCAAACCGAGCCGTTGCGATCGCATTTTCACCTGTTGCGCCGACTCTTCAGCACAGACATAAAGGGTGACATATCTCGCCATCAGCTTTTGTGCCATCCCCAGCAGCAGGGTGCTTTTGCCAATGCCAGGTTCGCCACCAATCAAAATTAGAGAACCAGGCACAATTCCCCCTCCCAGTACCCGATCTAGCTCCCCATAGCCTGAACTGAGCCGCTGTTGTTGATCGTCGCCAATTTGATTAAGGGTAAGAGCAGCGCGGCTGGTAGATTTAGCCTTAGTGCCTGTAGGCTTAGCGATCGCGATTCCAGTGGTAGCATTTTCAATTAACTTTTCTTCTAGGCTATTCCAACTGCCACAGTCAGGACAGCGGCCAAACATTTGCCCAAATTCGGCACCGCATTGGTTGCAGCTATAGCGAGTTTTAGATTTTGCCATGGTTAAAACCCGAAAATTAATGCCAAAATTAGAGTATGCAAGTTATGACTGTATTGCCCACCCACTGAACTAGGAATCTAATTTTTTAGTCTTAAAGCCCGTAGACTCTCAGTTTAGCTCTAAATCCCCAATTAGCCATTTTTCTGTAATCTCCCATGAATGACTTTAGTGGATTTGCTGATCTTTTCTCGTCCTCCAGTTTTGACTACTTAGATACTTTTCGCCCTCAGGGTTTTGATACTAGCGATCGCTACCTGGCTCTAAACAGCGAAACCACAATACAAAGCAGCTTTGATTTTGACTATGGGTTTGGGTTGATCAATGCCAATGCGGCAGTCAGTATGGCTTTAGGCTTGGCTAGTAATTTTAGTCCTGTGCCAGACCCTTTGGTTAATTCCTACGGCGCAGACTTAATCGACGTACCAGCAGTGTGGGCACAGGGCTATACTGGCAGAGATGTGGTAGTAGCAGTAATTGATACGGGAATTGACCTCAACCATCCCGATTTGGCGGGCAGTTTTTGGCGAAATCCGGATGAAATTGCGGGCGATCGCCTAGACAATGATAACAATGGCTATGTGGACGATCTCACGGGCTATGATTTTGTCAGTCGGGACGGTAACCCCATTCATACCACCAGCCGCGAACTCCACGGCACCCATGTAGCTGGAATTATTAGCGCTAATCGTAACGGCGTAAACGCGATCGACTCCAATAACCAAACCTACGAGGTGACTGGCATTGCCTACGATGCTTTAATTATGCCGATTCGGGTTTTGAATAGCTCTGGGCGGGGCAATTCCCAGGCTGTAGCCAGTGGCATTCGCTATGCGGTGGATAATGGCGCAGATATCATTAACCTCAGCTTGGGTAGTCCCATGATCAGCAACCTAGAGCTAGAAGCCTTACGCTATGCCGAACAAAAGGGAGTTGTAGTAGTGGCAGCGGCTGGCAATAATGGCTACACAGCGGTGGTGCCAGAATATCCCGCTCGGTTAGCAGCCACAGAAGATTTTGGCATTGCTGTAGGTGCGGTAGATCGGAATCAACAGGTAGCGCAATTTTCTAATCCTGCTGGCGATCAAGCTTCTTACCCCTTTGTGGTCGCTCCTGGAGTATCAATTCTCTCTACCATACCTAATGGCAACTATGGGATCTTGAGTGGCACTTCAATGGCGGCTCCCCATGTGACGGGCGTAGTAGCGCTGATGTTGCAAGCTAACCCCAACCTGACCCCCACTCAGGTAAAGGATATTCTCAGTCAGACGGCTGGGGCGATCGCTTAACTCCGCCTAGCCAAAACCCAAAACAAATAGAGTGCAAGACTTCCGGTTCACGTTAGTTAAACTGGGATATGCACCCCGCTCACATCCATCTTATTGCAGTTTGCAAGTTAATGGGTGACAAAAAGGGTCGCAGAGCCCCGCCATGGGCTTTAATCATTTCTGTAGGGCATTCTTACGAAAATCGCAATATGTTGTTATCCCTATCTACCTGGCCAGAAATCCAAGCCTATCTCCAACGCAGTCAAGCCATGATTATCCCGATTGGCTCTACTGAACAGCATGGCCCCACTGGATTGATTGGTACTGACTTTATCTGTGCTGAAGCGATCGCCCATGGAGTAGGAGCAGAAACTGGTACTCTGGTTGGCTCTACTATTTGCCTGGGAATGGCAGAACACCACCTGGGGTTTCCTGGCACGATTAGTTTGCAGCCCAGCACCCTGATCGCCCTAGTGCAAGACTATGTGCATTCTCTGGCACAGCACGGCTTTGATCGATTCTTTTTTATCAATGGTCACGGCGGCAATATTGCCGTTTTACGCACTGCTTTTAGCCAAATCTATCGCCAATCTCCCCATTTGCGCTGTCGGGTGGGCAACTGGTGGATGAGTAGTGAAATCTATGCCCTAGTCAAGGAATGGTATGGCAGTGCAGAGGGACACCATGCCACTCCCAGTGAGATTTCAGTCACTCAATTTCTTTATCCTGCAGCGATCAAAACTGCTGATCTCAGTCAGCCAGTCACCTCTGATCATCAGATCTACAGTCCTCAAGACTTTCGCCAGCGCTATCCCGATGGGCGGATGGGTTCTAATCCCGCCTTGGCTAATCCTGAACATGGCAAGCAGTTGTGTGCGGCGGCAATTAAAAATCTCAGCCAGCAATGTTTAGAGTTTTTTCAGAGTGAGCGCTAATCTGTTAAATTTGTATAGGGATATAAACAATTTTTAACAATATTTTTAGACTATGAGTTTACTGGTGATCGGTGCGACAGGTACATTGGGTCGTCAAGTTGTTCGTCATGCACTAGATCAAGGCTTACAGGTAAAGTGCCTGGTGCGAATTCCGAAAAAAGCCAGCTTCTTGCGGGAATGGGGCGCTGAACTGGTACAGGGCAGTCTGATCAAACCAGAGACGATCGCTGCTGCCCTAGAGGAAGTTACCCAAGTAGTTGATGCCGCCACCACCAGAGCCACAGACTCTTTGCGCATCCGAGCAGTGGATTGGGAAGGAAAAGTGAATTTGATTCAAGCCCTCGAACGTGCCCAAATTGACAAGTTTGTCTTCTTTTCAATTATGAACGCGGAGCTATACCCGAAGGTGCCATTGATGGAGATCAAGCACTGCACTGAGCGTTTTTTGGCTGAGACCCAGCTCAACTATACTATCCTACGTCCCTGCGGCTTCATGCAGGGCTTAATTGGTCAATACGCCATCCCCATTCTAGAAAATGAGACAATCTGGGTCACTGGAGAATCGGCACCAGTGGCCTACATGAATACTCAGGATATTGCCAGGTTTGCAATCAAGGCTTTGACTGTACCAGAGGCTGCTCGCCAAACTTACGGCATTGCTGGCCCCCGCACCTGGTCACCCAGTGAGATTTTGCGCCAATGTGAGCGCTTTTCGGGGCGCACGGCTCGGACTGCGAATATGCCGATTGGATTGCTGCGGGCTTTTCGGAATACGATGCTGTCCTTTGAGTGGGGCTGGAATGTGTCAGAACGAATGGCTTTTGCGGAAGTGTTGGCCAGTGGGAGAGCCTTGACCGCCGATATGACTGAGACCTGTCAGATTTTTGGCATTGAGCCAGAAAGTATTACTACGCTGGAGTCCTATCTCCAGGAATATTTTGGTCGGATCTTGCGGAAGTTGAAGGAACTGGATTACAAGGAGCCGAAAATCAAAACTCCGTTTTAAGTTAGGAATTAGGCAAGAGTCGTAGGGATAGAAGGGGATTTGAGATAATCAATAGTTAAACCCTTAAAATCCCCCCTTCAAACCTTAAAGCGCAGCCTTAAAGTTGCCGTAAGTAACTCAAAAGATCAGCCATTTCTTGAGGCTGAGGTTGAAATTGAGGCATCGGCGGCGTATCACCACTTACCACCTGATGCACAATCCGTTCCAAAGACAGCCGTTCCGACACATTGCGTAAACTAGGCCCCACTTTGCCATCCGCCCATTGACCATGGCAATCTACACAATTCATCACAAAAATTGCCCGCCCCTTAGCTGGATCGCCCGATAGTCCTAACACTGCTTGGGTATAGGCATCTGTGGGGTGCCACAAGGTCACTCCCAAGGTGACCAGGCAAATTAGTAGGGCAGCTAAAAGACCAGTCCACCCTCGAAGTCTGGGTGTGGCGGGGTTGGTAGCTTGGTTGGCTACTGGAGTGGTTAAATTTGGCATTTCATTACTCACTATCAACACCTGATCAATACCTAGTCTTTACAAAGTTGACGCCATCAGACTGGGCAAAAGTGTGTAAATCTTTAACTTATTTGGTGTAATAAGTAAATAGGTAAAAGTTACAAAAGCGCAAACAATCATATTATATTGTAACCTAAGCTAAATCAGGTCAGAATAGCCGAACTTTAGGCGGCGATTGGATTTATAATTCAGTTCCACCATTTTTTCGCTAAGGAATTTTTAATTATGTCAGGGAATGATCGCATCCTCAAGGCTGCTAGGGGCGAGGCGCTAGATCGTCCTCCCGTGTGGATGATGCGACAGGCGGGTAGATACATGAAAGTCTATCGGGATCTGCGTGATCAGTATCCCAATTTTCGCGATCGCTCTGAAAACCCTGAACTAGCTGCGGAAATCTCACTCCAACCTTTTCGCGCCTTTGCCCCTGATGGGGTAATTATGTTTTCTGATATTCTCACACCCTTGCCAGGTCTGGGCATCAACTTTGATATTATTGAGAGCCGCGGCCCGATTATTGACCCACCCATTCGTACTCAAGCGCAGGTAGATGCCCTCACTGAGTTTGATCCAGATCAGAGTGTGCCGTTCATTCGTCAAATCCTCCAACATATTCACCAAGAAGTGGGCGATCGCGCCACAGTATTGGGCTTTGTGGGTGCACCTTGGACACTGGCTGCCTACGCGATCGAAGGCAAAAGCTCTAAGGACTATACCGTGATTAAGCAAATGGCCTACAGTGAGCCAAAACTGCTCCATGACTTTTTGCAAAAACTGGCTGTTGCGATCGCTACCTATACCTGCCATCAAATTGCCTGCGGTGCTCAAGCAGTCCAACTATTCGATTCTTGGGCGGGACAACTCTCGCCCAGGGACTACGAAACTTTTGCCTTGCCCTATGAGCAGAGCATTATTACCCAAGTCAAAAGTAAATACCCGAATACGCCAATCATTCTCTACATCAATGGCAGCGCTGGCATCCTAGATCGGTTACCGCAAACGGGAGCAGATGTGATCAGCATTGATTGGACTGTAGATCTAGCTGAAGCTCGTCAACGCTTGGGTAATGTGTCAGTCCAGGGTAACCTTGATCCTGGAATTTTGTTTGCCCCGCCTGATTATCTGCGCGATCGCATCCATGAGGTGATTGCTAAAGCAGGTAAAACAGGTCACATCATGAATCTGGGGCATGGCATTCTGGCTACTACGCCCGAACAAAGTGCGCGGGTTTACTTTGAGACAGTGCAGGCATACCGCTATTAACTAATTCTTATTACGCCGAAACGTGAGAGTTTGGCGCGACAGCTTTTGAGGGTTTCTGCCAAAATACTGATGATGCCCTCTTGTCCGATCGCCCCTGAAGAACCGTAGAAGCCAGCCACCCAGGGTAGATGACCCTTAGGCGCATTATCCGTGTAGTCTACCTTGGTGGAATCCAGCCACACCATGCGTTCACCGCGCTTAAACCGATAGCCAATTCGATCGCAAAAACTCTTGTAATCTGAGCCTTCCGCTTCGTAGATTTCACATTTGACGCTAAAACCAAATTTGCCGCCGGTACTACGCAGCCACACGCGATCTAAGTTTAATAATTCGTTGCAGGGCATAATTGCAATATCAGATTCCGATAGGCGCGATCGCTTTGGTTTATTCAAAGCTGCACAGATCAGATTCCAAGTTTCTAGATCGGCACTCTTGTATTCTTGCTGATTCAACATCTGCTCTAAACCAGAAAAGTCCAATTTAGAGGGAATCTCATACATATAGCCATCATCCGCCTTAGCCTGTTGGCGAATTAGCCCCAATTCTAGATCGCGCATGGCTTCGGCAGCATTCTGATAGCGCACATTCACGGCTGGCATTACCAGCTTATTGATCACATCCACAATGTAGGGATCTAGTTGACTAGAAGCAGGTAAATTCGATTGCCAACACCACACATCGTTAAAGGTGTCTTTGAGTTTGGAAGGGGGCTGGGCTGTAGCCAGGGCTAAACAGGTGACTCCCAGGCTGTAGAGATCGCTGGAATTGCCTGCTCTGCCCATTTGTTGTTCTGGGGCTACATACTCTAGACTGCCGATCATTGTCCCAGTAGCGGTATCATCATTTTTTTGTTTGGCTGCCCCAAAATCAATCAGTACCAATTGGCCATCGCTGCGGCGCAGGATATTAGCAGGCTTCACATCCCGATGAATTACCCCTTGGTCGTGAATAAATTTGAGCACAGGCAAGAGATTGGTGAGCAGATCGAGAATCTTCTCTTGATTAAAAGGTCCTTCGTTTTTCACTTCTTTCGCTAGATCTAAACCGTCGACAAATTCTTGAACTAGATAGAGGAGCTTGTCTGCCTGAAAATAGCCAAAAAGGGTGGGAATCTGCATATGGCGACCTAGCCGTTCTAGGAGCAGAGCTTCTTGTTTGAATAGGCTAACAGACTTTTCTAGGCTGATCGCACTTTGTTCCCGTGGCAGAAATTGCTTGATCACACAGCGCAGTTTGGAAGGCATATCTAGATCTACTGCCAAAAAAGTCCGCCCAAAACCGCCTTTACCCAGAGGTTTGATTGCCAAGTAGCGATTGCGCAACAGTAGAGGCGAGCCACAGCCTTGGCAGTGGGTAACATTGTTGGGATTGATCGGGTTGGCGCAGCTAGGGTTGAAACAATAACTCATGGAAATAGGGAAGATTTGCCCAATTCAAAGGGTAATGGCATACTAGCAAACCTGGCAGCGTAATTTTGCTTTTAGGTCACATGTGGGGAGAAAGTTTAAACTTAGCAGGACTTAGGTAAAACTCTGAATGTAGGAAAATGACCAGACCACTAGTGCAGATAGGCAGCGATCGCGGTTGGTTGAGATTGCGTTGGAGTTATCAGGGTAGACGCTATGCCCTTACCCTGGGCTTGCCAGATACTAAAGCCAATCGAATTGCGGCTATGCAAAGGTCAAGCCAAATAGAACTAGACATTATTTCGGGCAATTTTGATCAGAGTTTAGGAAAATATCGCTCGGCTTGGGCACGGCAAGCGCCGCCGCCGCAGGTTAGTTTGGCTGAAGCCCTCAAGCAGTTTGTGGGTTACAAGTGCGATCGCGTGGATCAGCGTAGCCAAGAGCGTTATCAGTTATTGCAAAGACAGGTACTAGAGTTTTTTGGGTGGGGTGCGAGTTTGGCGGTGACTCATTCCCAGGCAGAATCCTATACCCAATACCTGTTTGATACCTATGCCCATCCTACGGCTAGAGAGAAAATTACTTTAGTCAAGGCTTTCTATAGTTGGGCGATCGCTCAGGGGTTGATTGCTCAGAATCCCTTTACCGATGTGCCGATTCCCCGCCGTGCGCCTTTAGCCTATGCTCAACCCTTTACCCAGTCGGAGGTGCAGGCAATTTTAGCGGCTTTCGCTAGTAGTAAATATTATCGCCATTTCTACCCGTTTGTAGCGGTGTTATTCGGTACGGGAATGCGCCTGGGAGAAGCGGTGGGTTTGCAATGGTTACAGGTAAGTAGTGATCGCACCCAAATCCAAATCAGTCAATCCTTTGGCAATGGCAGAATTAAGCCCACTAAAACCAACCGCGATCGGGTAGTTAGGGTATCTAGGATGGTGACCGAGATTTTGCTGGATCTAGGATCGTCCCACTTCACTGATCAAGATTTTGTGTTTCAGTCGGCCCAGGGGCAACCGATCGATCTCCATAATTTTCGTCAGCGAGCCTGGGTGAAGATCCTGGAACAAACTGCGATCGCTTACCGCAAGCCCTACAGTACCCGGAGCACTTTTATTTCCCACGCCCTAGCTAGTGGCATGAATCCTTTACTGGTAGCCCAGATTACTGGTCATGATCCCCAGACTATGTTTAGGCACTATGCCGGATTTGTCGGCAGTTCGCCCACCGCCCCAGAATTATTTGATCGGCAGAGCCTTGATATGGAAATATTAAAATGAAATTTTACTCTTGGAATCCCGATAAGAACAAACTGCTTCAACAAGAGCGCGGCATTAGCTTTGAAGAGATTGTATTTCACATTCAAACGGGGGATGAAATTGAGATTTTTGACCATCCTAATCAAGAGCGCTATCCTAATCAGAAAATATCTGTGGTTGTGGTTGAGGTATACGTTTATTTAGTCCCTTTTATGGAAACTACAGAAGGAATCTTCTTAAAAATAATTATCCCTAGTCGCAAAGCCACCAAAAAGTATTTAGGAGAAGGTGATGATTAATCTCAATCCAGAAGAGCAAGAAATTTTAGAAGCATTTGAAAGCAATTGCCTGATTCGAACACCAAATTTTGAGGAAGAGCTAGAGCAGCATCAACAAATCGCCTATGCAACCTTTGCCCAAAATCAGGTTATCAATGTATCTGTTTCTGAGAAAGATTTGCGATCTCTCCAAAAACGCGCCGTGGCAGAAGGTATTCCTTATCAACTATTCATATCGAGTATTTTACATAAATTTATTGAGGGTAAGTTAGTAGAAATTTCTTGATTGCCTGCCCTAGCCTTTTTGCCCCGACATAGGGGCAGTTCGCCTACCGCCCCAGAATTATTTGATGGGCAGAGCCTCTTAATTTATGGTATGAAGTGAAACTATTGGTCTAAGAGTTGTGCTAGGGGTGTGCCGTGAAAAGTCAACTGTGGATATGGGTAGCGATCGCGATTAGCTGGGTAATTTGTCCTGCTCAAGCTCAAATTTTGCCAGATCAGACGACCAAAACCCAGGTGCAGGGCAATACGATCCTACCTACGGGTAGTGGCACAGTGAATGGCAATAATCTCTACCACAGTTTTGATCAGTTTAATGTGCCTAGCTCTGGGGTGATTTTTGGCACAGGCAACTCTAGTGTGAATGGGGCTAGTATCCAAAATATTCTCAATCGCGTCACCGGCAACAGCCCATCCTCTATCCTGGGCACGATCCAATCGCGGCAAGCTTTCCCCCATGCCAATCTGTGGCTGCTCAATCCCAATGGCATGATTTTTGGCACAAATGCCAAGCTGGATATTGGCGGCTCCTTTTTTGCTACTACGGCAACGGGCATCGGTTTTGATCAAGCTCAGGTATTTAAGGCCATTAAAGATCATACTTTCCCAGCGGGTAATCCCAATTTGATTCAGTTTGTGATCGCTCAACCAGCAGGCATTCTCAATCAGGCAGAATTAAGTGTAGATGAGGGTAAGTCTATTTCTCTCATTGGCGGAGCCGTATTCACTAATGGTAGTTTAACTGCACCTGGCGGCAACATTGGCATCTTGGCAGCGCCTGGCAACTCAGTAGTGGAATTGCGATCTCCCAATGCGGTTTTAGGCTTGGCTGTGAATCAAGCGGCGATTCCCCAGAATTGGCAAGGAAAAATTAGCGAACTACCCCAATTAGCCAAATTGCTGACCGGAGGGCATGAGCTTACCGATCTAGTTCCTGGTACCGCGATCGCGGCGGGCAAAATTGATCTGTCCAGTGCTAATCGTGCCGCTGGTAATTTACTGATCACTGGTCAAAAAGTAATTGTCAGGGATGGCGAAATCAGCGCCAATAGCCCAATCAAAGGCGGTGAAATTTATCTGGGTGGTAGCGATCGCGGGCTGGGGAATACGCCCACAGCCGATCAAACTCTAATTAGGGCGAACGCTAAAGTCTCTGCCGATGGCATCAATCGCGGTGATGGGGGCAAAATTATCGTTTGGGGGAGCGATCGCGCTGATATTCAAGGGCAGCTAACTGCCCAAGGGGGAGCAATCGCTGGTAATGGGGGTCTGATCGAGACTTCCAGTCTAACTAATCTAACTGTGGCTCAAGCCCCCAACGCCAGCGCAGTGGGTGGCACCCCTGGCACTTGGCTGATCGACCCGGTAGATATATTTATTGACAATAGTACCGGACTGATCGGTTCTAGCTTTGTGGGGGCTGCAGTAATTAGCACTGCCTTAAACTTAGCCAACGTCACCATTGACACCAATACCGCTACGGGGCTGCCTGGTAATGGCAGTATTTCAATTGATGCACCCATTACCAAAATCGCTCCGATTGCCACCACCCTCACCCTTAATGCCAACCGCTCCATTTCGGTGAATGCCAACATCACTTCCACTGGCGGACCGCTCAATCTGAATCTCAATGCTGACTCAGATAATACCGATGGCGGTGCTTTGCGGATTACGGCGGCTAACATCTTCACCAGTGGCGGGAATATTATTGCCCAAGGGGAAGGGGCAGATAACTCCGATCCAGGGATCACCCTCACTAACAGCATGTTATTTAGCCAAGCTGGCAACATTACCCTTACAGGTCAAGGCGCAGCCATCACTGGCAGCAATAATCTGGGGGTAAGGGTGGATGCAGGTAGCGAAATTACTACGACCACAGGCAATATTACGATTACAGGTACGGCTCCTACGGGTACTACAAATGCGATCGGGGTTCTGGTCAGTGGCAGCAATACCCTTGTATCTAGTGATACTGGGACGATTGGGATCACGGGTAGTTCCACAGGTACAAGCAGTCAAAGTCAAGGGATTGAGGTTTCTAATCAAGCTACCATTACCACTAAGAACAGCGATATTACTCTCAACGGCACGGCTGGCAATACCCCTGGAGGAAATAATTTTGGTGTATTTGTCAATGATAATGTCCGAATTGGCAGTGATGGCGGGGCGATCGCGCTGATTGGCAATGGTGGCAATGGCGGCAGCACTAATGACGGATTATTTATTGGCGGTGGTTCTCAAATAACTAATAGTTCAGGCTTAATCAATCTGCAAGGGAATGGCGGCAACGGTCTAAATGGTAATGCTGGAGTAAAAATTTTCAGCTTTAGCTCTCCAACTCCCACCACAATTCAAACTAACAGCGGCAACATCACTATTACCGGATCTGGCAGAGGCAGTGGCACAGACAATCATGGCGTACTAATTACTGAAAGTAGTGTTGTGCAGTCTAGCAGTGGGGCGATCGCTCTCAACGGCACTACCAACAGCACGGGTGATGGGGTGCTAGTCGATAACAGTAAAGTAACTACCAATACGGGCGCGATCGCAGCCCAAGGCAGCAGCACCAATGGCACAGGTATAACTTTAATCAACTCTGCGGATCTCAATTCGGCTAGCGGTAATGTCACCTTTACTGGCACAGGTGCAGGTACTATTGGTGATCCCAGGGGCATAAACCTCAATGGAGCTACGCTCACCACCGGCGGGAATGTGAATTTGAGCGGGATCAGCAACGGTACTAGTGGAGAGACTGACGGCATCTTAATCTGGAGTTCACTCTTAGAAACTAGCAGTAATGGCACGATTACTTTTACCGGCACTAGCGGCACCGCCAATGCCTTCAGCGATGGGATCGAAATTTTTAACGGCACAGTGCGATCGCAAAACGGCAACATTAGCTTTACTGGTGAAGCTCGTCCTACCAACGGCAATCTCAGTACTGGGCTGAAGCTAACTAATAACGCCATGCTCGAATCTACTGGCACAGGCGCGATCGCCGTCACAGCAAACAGTGCAACTGGTACCTCCGCTAACAGCCCTGGCATTTTGGTGCAAGACTCCACTAGCACTATCAGTGCTAATAGCGGTAGTCTCACCCTCAGGGGTACAGCTAGAGGCTCTGGTGCCAACAATCAAGCAATTCGATTAGCCAGCGGCAAAATCAACTCCAACACTGGGCAGATTCTCCTAACTGGACAAGGCACGGGCAGCACTCCAGATCTGCTGATAGGAGGTCAGGTCACCAATGTCAGGGGCAACATTACGTTTAGGGCTACTTCCTTCAGTATTCCCAATAGCAACAGCATCACTGGCGCGGGGCAACTTGCCTTTGAGCCTTTCAGCCCTAGTGATAATCTCAGGGTTAGTCAGTTAGGTGGTGCTATTACCCCAGGTTTCAGTCAAATCTTTTTTGGTGGTGCCGATAGCAGTGGCAATATTAACGTCACTGACAATCTCTCCTTTTCAGATCCCGTTACCTTGAGAACGCCAAATGGTAATGGCTCGATCGCTACCACTGGTTTTAGTCTCACTGGTACAGATGATGCCACAATCACCCTGCTGGCTAATGGAAATGTCACTACAGGCAACATCACTAACCCAGGGCGCGCGATTACGATCATCAGTAATAACGGCAATATCACAACCACCACGGGGCTGTTAAATACTAGCTCTGGCAGTGGTGATGGCGGTAACATTACTCTCAATGCCCCGAATGGAGGAATTAGTTTTGGTGGCCTCAATGCCAGTACTAGCTCCAGTGCCAAAGCTGGCTCTATTAGCCTCACTGGACAAACCCTCTCCGCCGGTGGCGATCTCAACCTCTCGGCTATCAATGGTCAGGGCGGCAACCTCACCCTCGCCGGCAACTTGCCTCTTACTAGCGATGTCAGTTTTTCCACCAGGGGCGGTTCTAGCAGTGGCAATATCAATCTGGCTAATGCCAATATTACCGGCAGTCAAAGTCTCAGCCTCAATGCCGGCACTGGAAATATTAGCTTGGGCAATATCGGCACGAATGCAGTTCCTTTAGATGCCTTGGGCGCGATCGCTGCCAATACCACGCTTACAGGCAATATCTTCAGCGCCAGCGACCTCACCTTCGATAGTCCTGTTACCCTAGGAGCAGATGTTTCCATTACCAGTGGCAGCAACATCACCTTTGAGCAGACGATCAATGGCAATCACAATTTGACTCTCAATGGGGGCAATAATTTTGCTTATCTGAATGGGGCTGTAGGCGACACCACTCCCTTGACTACGCTCACGGTAACTGCACCTACCAAACTCAGCACTATTTCCACCATCGTCAGTAACAATAATGCTGTCACCTTTGCCGGTGGCGAGAATAATCTCCCCCTCAATATCACTACTAGCGGCAATATCACTACTGGGGATATTCTTAACCCTGGTCAGCCAATCACTCTCAGATCGAATACAGGCAGCATTAGCACGGGATTAATTAATACTGAGCCTAGCTCTGGTAATTCTGGCGGGGTAAATCTCAATGCGCCATTTCCCAGCGGCAATATTACTTTTAATTACATCAATGCCCGCAGCACTAGTGGTTCTGGGGATGTCTCTCTGCAGGCAGGCGGCAATATCGCCAGCACGGGAGCAAATAGTTTTGGCGAAGCGATTTCTACCGCAGGAGTTGACCTGAGCACTGCTAGTGGTGGCAAGATTTTTGCCCAAGGGAATAGTCTTAATCTTACTTCTGGCAGCTTGGTGACTTCTACTTTTAATGGCAGCGCTGGGATTGTTACCCTATTTGGCGCCAATCAAATTGAAACTGGCGATATCAAGACCTTTGCGCGGAACTCAGGCAATGGTGGAGATGTGTTAGTGGATTCTGCCAATGGCGGCATTGCGATTAAATCCATTGATACTAGTGCTAGATCTGGTAATGCCGGCAGAGTAGCCCTAGAAGCCAAGGGCAATATCAGCACTACGGGGAATTTTGGTACTGCGCCTTTTCTGTTCGCTATTCAAACTTCCAATTTTGGTAGTGGCAACGGCGGCGAAATTCAGATTACCAGCAGCGAAGGTCAAATCAATCTCAGTTCTGGCTTAGTGCATAGCCTAATTAGTAATGGCACAGCCGGCAATATTAGCCTTACTGCCTTTGGCAATATTGTGGGCAACGGTGATCCAAGTGCGCAAGCGATCTTCTCAGGTGTATTCTTTAATGGTACTAATGGCGGCGATGCCGGAGATATCACCATTACCAGTAACAATGGCGCGGTTTCCATTCCTGGAGCAGTTGATGCCGGTGCGATCGCTGGCAATGGTGGCAATATTCAAATTCAAGCTAATGGCAATCTCAATCTGGGCAAAGTAGATAGCAACAACGTGGCAGGGAATTCTCTACCTGCCAGTGGCAATGCCGGTAACATTTCACTCAAAAGTAATACTGGCGCTATTGTGGTCACCGATCAACTTAGAACCACAGCGATCGCTGGTAAAGGCGGCAATATCACTACTGAAGCGATCGGCAGTTCCAGTTTTGGTGATATTTTTGCTAGTGGTCAATCTGGTGGCGGTACGGTCAATCTCACTACGGGCAGTAACCTTACCACTGGCAACATCAGCACTTCTGCCAGTACCAGTGGCGGCAATATCTCGCTCAAGTCCAATACAGGCTCAATCACCACTGCCAACCTGAATAGCTCCGTCTCTGCTGGGGATGCAGGCAATATTTTGGTAGATGCGGTCACTCAAATCACTACTGGTGCAATTAACTCCTCTTCCGTGAGCGGCAAGGCGGGCAATGTCACCCTTGACCCTAGCGGCAATGTCACTTTTACCACGATTAATGCTTTCGGTAACTCTGGTGGTAATGTCAAGCTTGTTTCCACTGGTGGCAATGTCTTGGGCACAGGCATTCTTGCTACACCTGCTCCCTGCGCGGCTGCTACTATTTGCGCCCGTGGCACGGTAGATATCCGCCATGGTTTTGGTGCGCCTAATACCACTTCTCCTTTATTTAATGCTGCCGCTTTTCGGATTGGCGGTGCTACTACCAACGGTACGGCGGGGGATATTGTCTCTGGGGTGACGCGCCTATCGAATATTAATGTACCGAATTTGAATATTCCAGGTGTCGATGGTATGCCAGCCAATGACACTTTCTCCAGGGATAGTGGCGATGATGATGATGATAGCGATGGCGGGGTAGTGATTGTTCCTGGCGGTACTCCCACACCTGCACCGACTCCTGCACCTACGCCCGCGCCGACTCCTAGCCCTACACCCGCGCCGACTCCTAGCCCTACACCCGCGCCCACACCCGCGCCCACACCTGCTCCTACACCTGCTCCTACACCCGCGCCGACTCCTGCTCCTACGCCTGCGCCCACACCTGCTCCTACACCCGCGCCGACTCCTGCTCCTACACCCGCGCCGACTCCTAGCCCTACGCCTGCTCCTACACCCGCGCCGACTCCTGCTCCCACGCCTGCACCGACTCCTGCTCCTACGCCTGCGCCGACTCCTGCTCCTACGCCTGCGCCGACTCCTGCTCCTACACCCGCGCCGACTCCTGCTCCTACGCCTGCGCCGACTCCTGCTCCTACACCCGCGCCGACTCCTGCCCCTAGCCCTGAGATTAGCCTAGAGATTTCACAGACTTTCCCAGAAACTAGCCAGGTAATAGAAGTCCCAAGTCTAACTGTAGGATTAGATTTTCGCGCCCAGATTGATCGCTCTCTGGCAGTCCAAAATTTAGCTCAAGCTTTCCTAGCGATCGAACGCAGTTACATATCTGATCTGGAAAGATTTACAGGTGAGCGGATTCCAGTTAGGCCGATCAGTATTGAGGAGGTTCAAGCAGAGTTGGAGACGGTTCTAGAAAAAACTCGTAGTGTCACGGCATTAATTTATCCAGTGATGCTGGGCGATCGCTTAGAGATTTTAGTGATTCCACCTAAGAGCAAGGGTAAGCCGTTTTTACGCACTAATTACAATGCTGCGAGCAGTAAAATGCAGCCCTTGATTCGCAGTCTTCGTACTAATATTCTCGATCCTTCTTCCCAAGATTATTTACCAGAAGCCCAGCAAATGCACCGCTGGATTATGACACCGATTGAAGCAGAATTACAAAAGAGAGAAATTGAAACGATCGTGTTTGTGATGGATGGGGATTTGCGAGTATTGCCCATGTCAGTGTTGCATGATGGGCAGAAATTCTTAACTGAGAAATACGCGATCGCGACTATTCCTTCTCTGTTGGTGACTAGACTGCAAGACCGCGATCGTAACAATACCAGTATTTTAGGCATGGGGGTATCCCAAGCCATTCAGGGTTTTTCGGCTTTACCCCTAGTAGAAACTGAAGTGAACACGATCACCACTCAAACACGGGGCAGTAATGTACTGTTGAATGAACCCGTGACGATCGCTAACCTCCAAGCTCAAAGACAATCACAAAAATTTGGCATTGTCCATCTTGCCACCCACGCCCAATTCCAAAGCGATACAGCAGGTGGCTCCTTTGTGCAAATGTGGAATGAGAGGCTAACAATTCCTCAGTTTAAAAACCTGCGATTGGATAGTCCCCAGGTGGAACTCCTCACCCTCAGTGCCTGCCAGACTGCCCTAGGTAAAAATCTGGGCTTAAGTGGTCTAGCTGTGCAACTAGGAGTCAAGAGTGTATTGGCTTCCCTTTGGTCAGTTTCAGATGCGGGTACGGCTCCCTTTATGATTCGGTTCTATCAAGATTTTGCTCAAGCTCGCAACAAAGCGATCGCGATCCAAAATGCCCAAAAAGCCATGATTGCTGGGCAAATTAAGCTGACTGGCAATCAAATTTCGGGGGTAGCTAGTGAGAACCTCCCCTTACCCCAAAGCACTCCAACTGTTGATCTAAGCCATCCCTATTACTGGTCGCCCTTTATTCTGGTAGGCAACTGGTTATAAAGCTTAGCTAGGTAGTCTGAGCCTTCAACCAAGCCCAAGGCAGGGTCAGGAGTTTATTAGAGTTAGACACATAAGCACGCTTGCCAAACACCTCATAGTGGTTACGTTCAATTACGGTCAAAATATTGCGGTAGAGCATCAAAGATGACCACACCGGCCAACGGGCATCACGGCAGAGAGCAGAAATTCCTTTTTCGGCTTGGCTATAGAATGCCCTGGCTCTGGCTACTTGGAACTGCATTAATTTTTCCCAGCGCTCGTCTACTACGCTGTCAAATAAATCTTGCTCGGAGTAACCAAATCGCTCTAAATCTTCGAGGGGGAGATAAATTCTGCCTCGCCCAGCATCTTCGCCGATGTCACGCAGGATATTGGTGAGTTGCATGGCTACGCCCAGGGCAATCGCCGCCTCAGTAGCATTGGCAATGATCTGGGGATCAGTAGTATCAAAACCCATCACCGCCGCCGACATCAAACCCACGGTTCCAGCTACTCGATAGCAATAGAGGTGCAGATCTTCAAAGGTTTGGTAGCGATCGAGGCTCAAATCCATGCGCATACCAGCAATCATGTCTTTGAATGGCTGAATCGTCAGAGGATAGTGCTGCACTGTATCTACTAGAGCCAAATCTGGGGCATTATTAGCAGTGCCAGCAAAGGCATTTTCTAGCTGCTTTTCCCATTCTAGTAAGGTTTGGGGCGTAGTAGTCTCGGCATGAACGCCATCTACTAGCTCATCGGTGCGCCGACACCAGGCATAGAGTGCCCACAAAGCTCGTCGTTTCGGCCGCGAAGTCAGCATAGTACCAAGATAGAAGGTCTTGGCATACTTGGCGGTAATGTGACGGCAAACCTCGTAGGCTTCCGATAGGGGGATGGTCAAGGATGTTGCAGATCGCATGCCAAGAAATTCAGACGCTAGCTGTGATTGGTCGATCAAGGTTTTGGGTACAAGATTGGTGAATAGCCTCTGCTGTCAGCTTACCAGAAAGTACTGCACCTTCCATACTCCCTAAATAAGGTTGCATAGTATAACTGCCGGAGAGAAAGAAATTAGCGATCGGGGTAATTTGGCTAGGGCGATAGGTCTGTCTGCCAGGAGTGGCTTTGTAAACTGAGCGCGGCGTTTTCACCACTTGGGCTTTTAGCACCTGGGCGGGCTGGGGAATCTGATCGGGGAAGAGCTTGGCTAACTCAGTCATGGTAGCAGCTAAAATTTCCTGCTCCGATTTGCCAATCCAATCCTGGGCGGGGGCAAGTACTAGTTCCAGCATGGACTTATCGGGATCAGCATAGGCATGGCAGGTATTGCTCATATCGGCGTAGACACTGAGCAGGGGCGATCGCGAAAATAGCAGTTGATCCACCTGGGTGAGCTTGCGATCAAACCAGATCTGCACATTGATCACCGGTACGCCTTCGAGTTCTTGGAGTTGCTGGAAAAAAGGTAGCTCTTGCCAAGGCTGGGGCATTAGGAGCTTGAGGGCATCTACCGACATGGCAGAGACATAGGCATCTGCCTCTAGGAAGCGATCGCTTGCCCCATCTAAACCTCGAATTTCCAAACCAGTGACTTGATGGTCATGATCCAGATGAATTTGCTTGAGGGGAGAGCTAGTATAAACTGCCCCACCCCTAGCCACCACATAGTCCACAATGGGCTGGCAGAGGCGATCGGGGGGAGCACCATCTAAAAAGGCAATTTTGGAGCCGTAGCGTTCCTGTAAAAATCGATTGAGCGCGGTCAAAATCACTGTCGCCGAAGTATCTTCGGGATTAATAAAAGTCAAAGCTTTGCAGGCGGCAATAAAAATATCCGAGTTTACCCGCTGATCTATGCCCTGACGCTCTAGCCATTGCAATAGGGAGTATTTATCCATTTCCTCCACATATTTTTGACCGCGAATAATTGCTGGCAATAACCCAATCGCAAATCTCAGTTTCTGCTCCCAGGTGAGCATGTCATTATTTTTGAGAATCGCCGCAATTACATTAAAAGGGGCAGGGATGTCTGGCACATCAAAGCGTGAGAGGGTGCCAGGCCGCTCTGGCTGATTAAAAATTAAGGTGTGCTGTTTCCACTGGAGACGGTCTAAGATCCCTAGTTCGCCCATCAGTTGCAGCATATTGGGATAAGCGCCAAAAAAAGCATGGAGACCAGTCTCAATCCAATCCCCATCTTGATCCTGCCAGGCAGCTACCAATCCGCCTAAAACTTCGCCCCGTTCCACTAAAATTGGCTGATGCCCCGCATCAACTAAGTACTTGGCACAGGCTAAACCTGCTAACCCCCCACCAGCAATCGCAACCCGCATAGTCTATTTTATGTTAGTTTTTAGATCATTGACTTAATTCTACTTTGCAAAGCTTAACATTCTGCTAGGGTTCATGGATAAATTTGCTGACCAAGTGCGATCGCTCCTAGACAAATATCAGTCCCAGGTAGATTATTTTGCCATCCGTCTGGAGCAGTCAGAGGGTTGTGATCTCGGCTGGCGCAATCAAGAACTGGAAACACTCAGTTCTGTGCGTTCCTTAGGGGGGCAGGTGCGAGCTTGTCACCGGGGGGGGTGGGGCTTTGCTAGTTTTAATGACTTGACCAGTCTAGAAGCGCAACTCCAAAAAGCGATCGCGGCGGCTAAGTGGGTAGGTGAAGGGGAAACCCAGCTAGCTGATGTGCCCATTGTGCAGGTAGAGCTTAATCCCCTAGAGCATGATCCAGGCAAAACCGCGATCGCGCTTAAAAAAGAACTCTGCCACCACTACAACCAAATTCTCCAAGCCGCCTCAGATCAAATCATCTCCACTTCAGTGCGCTACAGCGACAGCAGGCAACGGGTACTGATTGCCACCTCCGAAGGAACCTGGATCGAGCAGCAATGGGCAGACTGGGAAATGCGCTTTAGTGCCACCGCCAAGCAGGGAGATACGATTCAAATCGGCAGAGAAACTACGGGCAGTCGCTTAGGGTTTCAGGAATTACTTGGCCTAGAGCAAACAGTCAAAACTGCTAGCGATCGCGCCGTGCAAGCCTTGAGTTTGCCTGTGGTTAAAGGCGGTACTTACACCGTAGTAATTGATCCAATTTTGGCAGGGCTGTTTGTGCATGAAGCTTTTGGGCATCTTTCCGAGGCAGATATGCTCTATCAAAACCCCGATCTTTTAGAAGTGATGAGCCTAGGGCGGCGATTTGGCAATGAGGATCTACAAATTTTTGATGGCGCTGCCATCCCAGGTCATCGCGGTAGCTATAGCTATGATGATGAAGGGGTAGCCGCTACCACTACTCAGTTGATTGCCGATGGCATCCTGGTCGGCAGACTGCACTCCCGCGAAACTGCTGCTAAGCTCGGCGAAGCACCTACAGGCAATGCTCGCTGCTTAAATTATCACTATCCGCCGATTGTGCGCATGACCAATACTTGGATCGGGCGCGGCCATGTTCCCGTATCTGATCTATTTAATGGTATCCCCCTAGGGATCTATGCCAAAAACTGGCAAGGGGGCATGACCAACGGCGAGATGTTTACCTTCACCGCCGGCGAAGCCTGGATGATCCGCCGTGGCAAATTGGCCGAACCCGTGCGGGATGTCACCCTCAGCGGTAACGTATTTGAAACCCTCGCTGATATTGAAGCGATCGCTGACGACTTTGGCTGGGACGAGTCAGGGGGCTGCGGTAAAGGTGGTCAGAGTGGTCTGGCGGTAGGCTGTGGCTCCCCTAGTTTACGAATTAGAAATGTGGTAGTAGGCGGTGTGAGCTAATCCCCAGAACTCTTGCGATCGGGGCTATGAACACAAAGGCGATCGCCCTTTTAGGACTTACGCAGCCTAATTTATAATCAAGTTCTCTTAGTGAGGTGATGGTATGGTTGCAGCCAAAGAATATCAGCTAAAATTCACGCCTGAAGAGTATTTTGCTTGGCAAGAACAACAGGAAGTGAAGTACGAGTATATTGATGGCGAAGTCTATGCCATGACTGGTGGCACCCTAAATCACAGTGAAATTGCCTGTAATCTGATCTCTCTGCTGAAAACTCACTTAAATGGGAGCGCCTGCCGAGTGCTTAACTCCGATGCTAGGGTCAGCATTCACAGAGCAAACCAGTATGTTTATCCTGATATTAGTGTTACTTGCGATCGCCGAGATCAAGAGACCACCCAATTTATTACTTATCCCTGTTTGATTGTAGAAGTGCTATCCCCCACCACTGAGGCATACGATCGCGGTAAAAAATTCAAGCTTTATCAGCGTGCCGATAGTCTAGTGGAATACGTTTTAGTGAATCCTGAAGAAATTGAGATTGATCTATTTCGGAAGAATGAGGGCAGTAGATGGGAAGTCCTAAATTATCTAGCAGGAGATTTAGTGGAACTAGAAAGCCTCAACTTGACTTTTGCAATTGAACAGATCTATCAAGGGATAAGGTTTTGATTTTAGCCCTAGGCTGTGGCTTTCCTAGTTTATGAATTAGAAATGTGGTAGTGGGCGGCGTGAGCTAATGCCCAGAACTCTTGCCATCAGAACCGCGATGAATGCGCTCTGCTTGACTGGGGGAGAGCCAAGGTGCCAAATTGGGGTTAGTGGAAAAAGCCGGCGGCGGGCAAGCAACAGGTAAAGGGGTATTGTTGATAGCGCGATCGCCCTGATGTTGCTGATATTCAGCGATCGCTAAATCATTGGCAGGTAAAAAAGCATGGCTATTGGGTTCATAGGCCAAAATTTCGCCACTTTCAATGTCATAGACCCAGCCGTAGATCTGCAAATTGCCCTGGCGCAGACGGGAACGCACCACTGGATAGGTTTGGAGGTTATCAATCTGAGTCAAGACATTCTCCGCCGTCGTAATTTCCAGCAGATCCTCACCGCTACATTGCTGGTAATTATCCTTCACCAAGCGGCGGGTAGACTCGGCATGGTGTAGCCATTCATACACCAAGGGCATCTCGGTTTTGAGGTGTTCTAGCTTCAGCAAACCTTTCATTGCCCCGCAATTAGAGTGACCACACACTACCACTTCTTTGATGTTCAGAGCTTGAATGGCATACTCGATCGCGGCTCCTTCCCCCCCATTTGCCGAGCCGTAGGGCGGAATAATATTGCCGGCATTGCGAATCACAAACAGATCGCCCACATCCATTTGGGTGAGCATACTGGGGATGATCCGCGAGTCAGAGCAGGTAATAAACAGCACCGATGGATTTTGCCCATGGGCGAGCCGCGCAAATAGCTCTTGCTTTTGGGGATACAAACTGCTCTGAAACTGACGCAGACCCTGAAGGAGTTTTCGCATTTTACTTGAAAGAAATCTTGCTTAAGTACTTGATCCTAGCTTAGTTAGGTTCAAAATTCGCGCCGCGCAAAGATCAAGATCGCGATCGCTAGCAGCAACAAACTATAGGCAAAAATATACACGCCGTTATTTACTAGCTCTGCTAGATCAGGCAACACCCCATAAATAGCTTGATTTTTTAGATCCGCCCGCGCCAGATTGGGCAGCAGCAAATACAGGGTGTCAGTGATTCGCTGAACATTCTCATCCTTCGCCAACGCCCCTAAAGCCTTGAGATCCTCGGTAAAGTTACCAAACAAATAGCTCACAAAAGTCAAAAGGGTAGCCAACAGCGCACTGGTAAAACTGCCAAACAAAATCGCGATCGCTGCCACTAGCACCAACTTGGCGAAAATAAACAAACTTGCAGTCAGCACTGCCGCCATGGGTAGAGCAACGCCCCGCAAGCCCATGTAACCAACAAATAAACCAGTCATCACTAGGGTCAATAGCGCCAAGATGCCAGAGATACCCAGGTGCTTACCCAGGATCAATTCTCCCCGACTAATCGGCTTCGCCACCAACACAAAAATTGTCCGCTTATCAATTTCTTTATTAATTAGGCTAGTACCGACAAAAGCCGCCACAATCAATCCCACTACCTCGATCGCTGCCAACCCCAAATCCGAGATCAACTTATTTGCTGAATCATAGGTAAACATCGGCACCAGAGCCCCTGTGGCAATCAGTACAAAGCCAAATAACAACACCAAATAAAGCACCTGCTCTCTGAGGGTTTCGCGAAACACATTTTGCGCCACACTAAAAATGCGATAGAAGCTCATAAGGTAATGCTAGTTTCTTAGCTAAAGTATAGAACGACTTGAATATGAACCCATGTGGATCTCCGTGTCTCAAATTAGCCGCCTTTTAACTGTGGTCTTGCTTGCTAGCGCTTGCCGACCCTTCCTCACCACTGATAGCCTGCCTGCCAATCCGCCCCATCCTCTTTCTAGCAGTCCGCTGTCAAAACTAGCACCGCCCTATCGCCAGGGCAAAATCACCCTATCACCGCCACGGGGCTGGCAAATCAACCGGCTGCCAAGTCTCAAATATGCGATTTTTAAACAGGATACGCTCACTAGCATCTCCTTGCTCGAGGTCAAAACCCCCAACAACCTAGAGCAGTTTATGCAGACTAATGTACAGTCCCTAGCGATCGCTTTCCCAGGTTGGCGACAACTAGCACAGCAAACCTTTCAAACTAATCAAGGTGAAAACGGAAAACTAGTCGCAGGGGAATCCCAACAACTCAACCAAGCCCTCTACCAGCGCTATTATTTTTGGGTAAGTCCCCATGATCCTCAGGTCAAGCTAGTTTTGATCTGTAGTGGTAGAGCCACTGCTGCCCAAGAGCTTCAGCAGCTATGTGACGCTAGCGCTCAAACCCTAGAGATCCAGCGCTAGCCTGGCTCAACTTAAATATTGCGCTCGCTCAACTCACGGCACATATAATCAAAGGGCGCAGCCAACCAATCTGCCGTTTCTCCCACCAGCTCCATCACCAGGCGCTTCATAATCTGGATGCCCCGCACTGTAGGTCCAATTGGCACTCCCAGAGAATTGTAGGTATCACGTAGCCCTTGCAATACTCGCTCATCTAACACATAGTTATCAGCAGCAACCAAGGCATAGGAAGCATAGCGCAAATAATAGTCCATATCCCGCAGGCAGGCAGCGTAGCGTCTCGTGGTGTAAGCATTGCCACCTGGGCGAATTAGGTCGGGAATTTCATCAAACAGTTCAGTCCCAGCCTGACGGACAATTGCCGCGGCATTGGCGGTAATGGCGGCAGCCGCCTTCAATCTGGCATTACCAGTAGCAAAATAAGACTTCAGACTATCTACAGCATCACGGTCAAAGTAGCGCCCTTTGGTGTCGTATAAGCCAATCATGGTGCTTACCGCATCTCTCATAAAAAAACTCCTTAAAATTGATCTTTGTAACAGGTCTTATATATTCTTTTAAGATACAGGACTGTGAAACCAACCGTGATCAATCTTGTGGAATCTTTAGGATCAGTATATTAGGAATAAGCCAATGAAGTGGGTCTGCGCTCTGTCCACCAAGGTAAGTTTAGAAGCGGCAGTGCAGGAGGTAGCACAGCGAGTGCTGGCTGATCTAGAAGGGTTACAGCCCGATTTTGGCCTATTGTTTGTCTCTACCACTTTTTCTAGCGATGCGCCGCGCCTCTTACCCCTGCTAGCTGAACAGATCACCATTCCTCACTTGATTGGCTGCTCTGGCGGCGGCATTATGGCCAATGGTGATGAGCTAGAAGACAAACCGGCGATCAGCCTGATGGTAGGGCATTTGCCAGGAGCCAAGCTCAAAACCTTTCACCTCACGGATGAAATTATTCCCGATCTGGACAGTTCACCTGAGCGCTGGCAAGAGTTGATCGGTGTAGATCAGCAGCTAGAACCGAGTTTTATTTTGCTGGCAGATCCTTTTTCGTTCCCAATCAATGATTTCTTGGCAGGAATGGATTTTGCCTATCCCAATCAAATTAAAGTGGGGGGATTAGCTAGCGGTGGGGGGATGAATATGCTGTTTTGCGATCGCCCTGGTGATGGTCAGTCTAGTTATCGGCTGGTACGTCAAGGACTAGTGGGAGCAGCTCTCTGGGGAGACTTAACCATTGATGCGGTGGTAGCCCAGGGCTGTCGGCCAATTGGTAAAACCCTGCAAATTTCCCAAAGCGATCGCAACATTATTTTAGCGATAGAGAACCGGCCGCCCCTAGAGGTTTTGCAAGCGATCGTCAATGACCTCAGTGAGAGCGATCAAGCCCTAGCAGAAACCTCCCTGTTTATGGGGGTAATGATGAATGAATTCAAGCTTCAGCCTGAGCGGGGGGATTTTCTGATTCGGAATATTGTCGGCGTAGATCCTCGTAATGGGGCGATCGCGATCGGGGATCGAGTGCGTCCAGGTCAAAGGATTCAGCTACATCTGCGCGATGCTGAGGCGTCGGCTAGCGACCTTAGTATTGCCCTGAGTAACTATCAACAGCGCTCAGAATTGGTAAGCCCAGGTCAAAGACCCGAAGCCGCTCTGCTGTTTTCTTGTATGGGGCGAGGAGAACGGCTCTACGGGGAAGCTGGCTTTGACTCAGGGATTTTTCTCAACTATTTTGAACATTTGCCCTTGAGCGGCTTTTTCTGTTCTGGCGAAATCGGACCAGTCACCAACACCACTTTCCTGCATGGCTACACTTCTGTGTTCGGTATCCTCCGTTCTAGGAACGGCGCTTCGGCACCTTCACGCCCCGATAGATAATGTATTCCTGGGAATCGGCTTTGGGCTTGAGTTCATTTTTAGATTCAGGCTTGGGGTCAGCCTTAGATTCAACCCTAGATTCAAGAGATGAGGCTGGCTCTGCCAGGTTAGGGATGGGAGTTTGAGTCTCTGGAAGCACAGGGGGGGTCACTACTGAGCTAGGCATCAGTTCGGCAATGCCCTTGAGGGGTTCTGCCTTGATCGTCAAGCCCAAAATCGAAGTCAGCTTGATGGCCAAGACCAAAAGATTCTCACGGGTCAGCTTGGGTAGCACATCCACTGCTCCTCGCCGTAAGCCCCAGCGTTTGGCTAAGTCGGGCACTTGCTCGCCACTGTTGTACAGAAATATTACCTGCAAGTCGGTCAAGTATTTAGTACACCAACGGCAGACTTCGGCAGCATGGGACTCCTCGCCGATTTTGGCATTGATGTCCATGATCAGGAGATTGGGTAAAGGCTGCGCTTGCTCGGTGAGTTCCTGTAGATAGCTGAGTAAATTGGGATGATGCCTACGCCAACTTAGATCAAAGTCTACTATCACACCTTGAGAGTTTAAGATTGCCTGCCACAAAACTCCCTGATCCTCTTGGACATGGGAGAGCAAAACTCGGCGGGACTGAGGATGCTGCATAGAGCTTAGAGATCGCGTGAGAACTTGAACTGCATTTGCCATATCAACGCCGTAATAAACCTAATGACCGATTCTATGGCAGAGATCGCGATACTTCTGTATCTGGATTAACAGTCTGTCTTATTTATTTTATCTCTAGCTAAGGATAGCAAATTAATTCCAGCCAAGATCAAGTTTGGGTCGCATTTAATTAGATCGGATTTGATCAGCGATTGATCGGCAGGTAGGATCTGGATAAGGTGGGTATAGATCAGGGACTGATCACCACCCGTGATTACTATAACACCACTGCCCGCTAGCTGCTGCCAAGCTTGAATATACTGGGCTAAAGCAGCAGAAACACCCCAAACCACGCCACTGCAAACTGCACTGAAGGTATCTTGCCCCCAGGGATTAATTTCAGCAGTGATCTGGGTCACTAAGGGTAGGGCTGCGGTATCTTGGTGCAGGCTCCTAAACTGCGATCGCACCCCAGGCAAAATTGCGCCGCCCCTAAAATTACCTGATTGATCTAGGCCAGTCAGACTAATTGCCGTCCCCAAGTCGATTACCAAAATCGGCCAGCCATAGATTTGCCCGCCCGCCCACCCCACCACTGCCCGATCCAGCCCCAAGCTAGGATAGGTATTCGGTAAAGGAATATCTGGCAAGCCCAGCAGCCAAGTATGATCCCAGTGGTGCCAGGGCGTAACCACCTCAGGATTGACTGAAGCGATCGCGCAGGGTAAACCAGCCAATTCATCTGCCAGCCGCGCCAACTGCTGCAGTTGATTAGTTCTAACCTGCCAAGTATTAATTAGGCTTTGATCAGCAAATAGCCCCAACTTGATATGAGTGTTACCAATCGCGATCGCTAACCTAGACATCGGCACAAAATTAGGCATAATGGGTGAGTCACTCCTGGTAGATCAATATATGCCCCGCGAGCCCCGCAAACCCAACGAATACATCGTGCATCTTTTGATAGAAGGCAGTCACACCCTGGACGTGAGATTTAATACTCTAGATGAGGTTAGCGCCTGGTACAAGGGCAAGTTTTCCCCCAAGGCCAACGAAGATGACCTAACTTCTCTTCCCACCCGCGAAGGCACCAATGAAATCCTCTTCGTCCGCCCCAAGCGAGTGTCTGCCATCCATGTGGAGCCAGTATTCTTTTCCAGCATTGGCGCTGATATGTTCGGTTAATTTCTCAGTTAATTTAAGTACAGCCCTATGAAGCGCATCTCCCTGCTCAGTCTAGGCTTTAGCCTATTCGCCTTTGCTACCGCTATCCACAGTCAAAACAACATCGTGATCTTTGGTCCCAACCAGGACTCTACCCTAGCCTATGTGATTCGGACTCCGCGCCCAGGTGCCAGAGCTAACAGCTTTAGCTTTAGTCTCAACTTACCTGCTGCCAAGGCGGTCGCCGAACTCCTGATCTACTACCCCGAAGGCTTCGGGCAAGTATTTAACCCCGAAAACATCTCAATTACCAATCGCCGCACAGATAAAACTGAAGAGATCAGTCAAGCGATCGTGGATCGCGAACTGCGTACCGTGCGCTATGTGTTTAAACAGCCAATTCCTGGCTATCCTGGTCAGACCCTGGAAATCAACGCTAGCGGTGTAACCAACCCTAGCAAAAGCGGAATGTATCGAATTGAAGCTAGAGCCTTAGGCACGGAAGCCAATCCCCTCTTTCAATACCTTGGCCAGTGGCTGGTCACGATTTACTAGGATTTTGAGCTAACCTGATAAAGAGTTTAGTTTGAGCTACTATGTTCGAGTTCATGTTTTCGACCCAAGGAGTAATGATCATGCTCCTCGCTGTCTATGGTGGCGCAATGTGGATGTTCCTCACCAGTGCTCCCAAAGTCCATACAGTGATGGTCTCAGACCTGAGCCGTGCCGAAGAGTTTTATGGCAGTCTTCTACAACTACGCAAAGCCGATGTCCCTCTGCACTACTACTATGGCTATGAACAGAGCATGAGCTTGGGTTCGGTCTACGTGCCTGCTGAAGCGCGATCGCGCCCTCAAACCAATCAGCTAGAACAGGAAGGCCTATGGTACAAACTGCAAAAAAATAGCCAACTGCACATCGTTCCAGGTTCACGCCGCAGCCAAACCAATCGCGATCGCCACCTATGTTTCAACCGCGACTGCATCGAACAGATTCTCTTGCGCATCCAGATTCTCCGCCTCAAACACAAAATTCAAAGCGAGCAACCACTAACTTTTTTAGTCAAAGATCAGGCAGGTCAGGTGATTGAAATTTCTGAGGTCAAAGCTTGACAGTATTAGCTAAGCGGAGAGTAAAGCTACGCCTTACTTGAGCGTGCTGCCCTCCAACTCTCCATCCCAGCTTTTGGCGGATTGGGCTGATCAGTAGTAAGCTGAAGGGGGAAAAGCCTGAAATTGCCAAAATTCTAGGAATAAGACCTATGCCAATGTACTTCAAGATTTAGAATTTAGCGGAGCTCTGCACTTTCTAAAGTAAGTATTTAAGTAACAGGACTTACGCAGCCCAATTCGGGAACTGTTGTAAATAAGGGGTTTGAGGGCTTTGCCCTCAAGTGGGGCTATGCCCCACACCCCAGTTAAAGGCAGGGTTTTAGATCACCTTTGCGTGAGTCCTGAGTAAGATAAAGGGGAGTGACTAATCTTTAGAATATTTCCTAGTCTGGCACTTTAGCTTGCGCTCAACCCAATTACTCAGCCTGCATCACCCAAATCACTAGTTAAATGCGACCCAGCACCCAACTAGTCACTCAACCCATGAAAAGATTAGCAATTATCTGCATTGATGATGAAAAGGTCGTTCTGGATACCCTCAGACTAGAGTTAGAGAAAGTCTTGGGTGGTCACTGTCTGATTGAAGTCGCAGAAAGCGGGCAAGAAGCCCTCGAAGTTCTAGCAGAACTGCTCAGTGATGACTATGAAGTGGCAGTAGCGATCTCTGACTACATTATGCCAGGGATCAAAGGAGACGAACTCCTGAAGCAGATTCATCAACTTTCGCCCAAAACCCTGAATATTCTACTCACTGGCCAAGCAGATGCTCATGCCGTGGGCAACGCGGTTAATCAGGCGCAACTCCATCGCTACATCGCCAAACCCTGGAATGGCATCCAACTGAGTGAAACTATTACTGCTGCGGTCTATCGCTACTTCCAGGATCAGCATCTAGCCAAAAAAAATCAGGAACTAGCAGACCTAAATCATCAACTCGTAATCGCTAATCAGCAGCAAATGGACTTGATCTGCCAGCTACATGATACCCAAAAATCTCTGACTGAAGCCAACCGTACCCTTGAGGCGCAAGTTAAGATGCGGACGGAAGAATTACAACAGGAACTGAAAGAGTACAAACAAGCTGAGAGCCTAGCGATTCAAGCTAGCCGAGCTAAGAGCAATTTTTTAGCGACCATGAGCCATGAAATTCGCACTCCCATGAATGGCATTCTCGGCACTGCTGAACTGCTAGCCACTTCTAGTCTCACCCCGCCCCAACAGGATTTAGTGCAAACCTTACGCTACTCGGCGGAAAGTTTGCTGAAGATCATTAACAGCATTCTTGATTTCTCTAAGTTGGAGTCTCAAGAGATTCTGTTGGAACAAATTCCCTTCGATTTGATTGACTGCATTGAAGCGACGATTGAACTGCTTTCTCCTGAAGCAGAACAAAAAGGAATTAGCCTATGCCTGCTGTTTTTGAGTTCTATGCCCACTGATTTAATTGGTGACCCTAGCCGCTTGCGCCAAATACTGCTCAATCTGGTAAGCAATGGGATCAAGTTTACCAATATTGGGGAAGTCAGGTTGGAGGTAGATCTGAAATATGAAAATTCTAGTTCGGCTCAAATTCAATTTCGGGTGATCGATACTGGCATTGGTATTTCTAACCAGGCGCGCGATCGCTTGTTTCAACCTTTTACCCAGGCAGAACTCTCTACTAGTCGAATCTATGGTGGTACAGGTCTAGGTTTAGCGATCGCCAAACAATTAGTGGAACTGATGGGCGGTACCATCTCGGTGCAGAGTCAACTGGGAGAAGGTACAGAATTTACTTTTACAGCCCAATTTGCCCGCCAAACTCGCTCCCATGGGGCGATCTTTGCCATTCATCCCCAGTTGCAAAATCAAACTCTGTTGATTCTGGAACGCCACTCTAGCAACCGTAGGGTAATCAGTCTCTATGCCCAAACTTGGGGCATGAATGTGATCTATGCTGATCGCTTAAGCAGCCTCGAAGATCAAGCTTGGCAAGTAGGAATTGGCGACCTGGAAATGATCGATCACCTAGCTTGCTCCAGTTGCATTCCCGGCCAGGTTTGGCAAAAGCCTTGGCTAGTTACTGCCAATCCCAGTCAATCCTCCAAATTCAATCCCGGCCGTTATCATTGCTTGGTCAAACCAATTAAAATTGGTAAATTGCAAGCAGCCCTGCTCGATGTCCAACTGAACTTGATGCCAGAGCTTCCTTCAGGAATACTAAATATAAATCCGCCCGCTCTTACATCGGCAAATTTAGCTAGAGCTCGGATTCTAGTGGTAGATGATAATGCGATTAACTGCAAAGTGGTAGTTAGACAGCTAGAGGCTCTGGGCTACGCTGCTGATAGTGTCAGCAATGGCGAAATAGCCCTGAACCAATGGCATCAGCAAGCCTACGATCTGATTTTGATGGACTGTCAAATGCCAGTCATGGATGGTTACGAGGCTACCCGCCGTATTCGGCAGATTGAGCAAGTTAAACCTACTAAAGCTATTCCCATTATTGGCCTCACCGCTGATGCCATGGAGGGAGCTAGGGAAAAGTGCTTGGCGGCGGGCATGAATGATTACCTTAGTAAACCTGTGCGGGTAGAACGGCTCGGTACTACGATCAAAAGTTGGCTGTAGTTGTAGTTGAATGTGCTATATTGACCCTTGATTTTGGCGAAGGAAAGATAAGATGGCAGCCGAACTACTAGATCTAGCTAACCTTGTGAATGGCTTATATTCTGACTTTAACTTGACTCAACACCTAGCGGCGATCTTATCAATTGATCTAGTCACTTCTACCTTTGATCAGGCTAATCATGAAGCGATCGCTCTGATCGCTCAAGCTAGAGGGCAATTCAATCAAGATGTGGTTGGTGATATGGCTAAGGGTTGGAATAATTTCATTCGCACGGGGCAATGGGCAGCATTACTAATTGGCTTAGCCATTGGCTATATGTTTCGAGTCTTTACTTCTTCGGGTTGATTTCGCTGGTCAAATTTTCCTATCAGTTTTTCATTTCAGAGAGAGTACGCAACAGTAGCAACTTAGCTTGCAAATCCCAGCCCCATTTTTGAATTAATACTGCTCCCACCATGAAACTGATCCCAGGAATCAAAGCCAGAGGCTGCTCTAGGGAAGCGGCTGCCAGCAAGGCTAACCCTCCCACTCCCCAAAAGGGCAAGGCCGCTGCTTGACGCTGCTCAGCTACTAATTGGGGTAAACCACCAGGACGTAACTCGGTTTCTAAAGCTGTAAGGGCGAGACTCTGTTCTCTGGGTGGCACAGTCAGACCAATCTTGCGACGTAGCTTTTCAACTTTGCGCTCCACAGTGCTGTATTCAGTTAGTTGATCTTCAGCAAAGCGCAGTAGGCGGGATTGATTCAAGTTAAAGTCAGACATGGGATAAGTTTAGTAGGAGATTCGAGCAGATTAGAGAATTCTAGCTGACTTGCAAGGAATTTGCAGAACCCAAAGCTTGAATCCGTGGCTGCTGATCCCGAATTTGGTTTACCTCAGCATTTACTTGACTAAACTATCTGCCATGACTACAGAAATCTATCAACTCCAAGCCCATGATCTTGATTTGTTCAGAGCAATTTCGGTCATGTTTGGTGAAGCTTTTGACCAGGGGGATATCTATGTTGGGAAGCCGCCAGCGGATCAGTACCTTCATCAGTTATTGGCTAGTGACTATTTGATCGCGATCGCTGCCATCAGTAGTGGTGTGGTAGTCGGTGGTATAGTTGCCTACGAATTGAAAAAATTTGAACAGCAGCGCCAGGAAATTTACCTTTATGATTTGGCGGTTGCAGCTAGTTACCGCCGCCAAGGGATTGCCAGGGCAATGATTGCTCAATTACAGGTAATTGCCAAAGAACGGGGAGCCTATGTAATTTTTGTGCAGGCGGATCTAGAAGATGAGGGAGCGATCGCTCTATATGAGCAGTTTGGCAAGGGAGCAGAGGTACTACACTTCGATATTCCATGCGCCTAGTCTCTCCTATAGGAGCGATCGCTTGGCTAGGTATAACATTTTTAGTCTATGGGTTGGTGCTGCCTGGCTTTTTTCTCTCCGATGATTTTGGCTTTGTGTCTAACCTGGCGGAGCTTTGTCCCGTTTCCCTGTGGGATTGCTCCAAAAAATTTGGCGGCGCTCTGTTTTTTCGACCGCTAACTTCCCTCAGCTTTTATACAGACTATTTACTCTGGCAAAAAAATGCCTGGGGTTACCATGGCACTAACCTAGTTTTTCACGGGATCAACTGTTATTTAGTGGCTTTGCTCGGCACAAAATTAACTGGGTCAGCACGAGCAGGAATAATTGCTGGGTTGATTTTTTTAGTGCTGCCCAGCCACTGCGAGGCAGTAACCTGGATCTCAGCCCGTGCTGATCTGCTTTGTACTGCCCTAGTCTTAACAGGACTACTGCTGCATCTCTATGGTCGTTCCTGGCTTGCCTGCCTGCTATTTGGGCTAGCCTTGACGGCTAAAGAGTCTGGGATTATTTATCCGCTACTCCTCTACCCACCAGTAATTAGAGGTTCTAGGCGGTGGCGCTTAGTAATAGCCTATGGGCTAGTGCTGTTGAGCTATTTGACCCTGCGTTATCTCGCCCTGGGGGTAGTAATTGGCGGCTATGGCGCGGGTATAAGCTGGCAGCAAATTCCCCTGAACCTGTGGCACAGCCTGGGGCGTACTTTTTTGCCGCCTTGGGGGGCTAGGATGATTTATCCTCTGACTGGCATAATTTTGGGGCTGGGAATTTGGCGATCGCGTTATTTGAGCCGCTCCAATCAATCCATTTGCAGATGGCTGACCATCGCTTATTTCGTCTGCCTGCTACCAGTGTTAAATTTGAGTGTATCTTTGACCACTACTCAAGAAGAGCGCTTTCTCTATTTGCCATCTGTATTTGGCTGTATTTTGTTGGCAGTTTTGCTGGATAAAATTAGAATATTAAAATATCTGACCATAGGGATCTTAAATATAGGTCTACAGAGTTCAATCCAGGTCTGGGTTGCTGCCGCGCAGATCAGCAGTACGATGGTGCAGAGTCTGGCTGAGATTCCGCCGGCACCAGTCTTGTATGTGGTGAACTTGCCCGATCGCTTAGAGGGCGCCTATATTTTTCGCAATTCTTTTCCGCGTGCCGTGAGGTTATTTCAGCCAGGGCGCTTTCAACAGGTTAAAACCCTTGCCTTCCACCCTTTGCGGCAACCCCAAGATTTTTTTACCATTACTGACCGGAATCAGCTAACTAGTAGTGTTTACCCGTTAGATTTTTACTTTAAGCAAGGGGGCAAAATCTTAGACGCTGACCTAGAGCCTCTAACTACACCAGATTTTCAGATTACTGACCTCAGCGATCGCGGTTTTAGGTTCGTGCTACCCCAAGTCAAAGTTGCAGATCAAGTAGTCTATTACTCCAGGGGAAGGCTGCGATCAGTTCCTAGATTCCCTGGGTTGCCAGTTGTTTCTGGGGCAATTCGGTAAACTCTGCTACCACCTTGCGGAACTGATCCCCATCCATGGTCTCTTGTTCTAAGAGTAAATCCACTAAGCGATCAACCAAAGGCCGATGGGACTGGAACAACTTGATCCCCTGCCTATAGCAGGTCAGAATAATTTGGCGAATCTGCCGATCAATTTCGCTAGCAATATCCTCAGAATATTCAGGACGATTGCCCCATTCTCTACCCAAATCATTGCCTTGGCGTTCCAGAGCTACCAACCCCAACTCAGACATTCCCAACTGGGTAACCATCAAGCGGGCAATCCGCGTGACATACTCAAAATCGCTGGCCGCCCCAGTAGTCACTTCAGCATCACCAAACACACATTCCTCGGCGATCCGCCCACCTAAAGCCACTGTGATCATGGATAAAAGATTGCTACGGGTTTCTAGTCCCAACTCTTCGTTGGGGACAGCGCGAGAAAACCCACCGGTGCCTCCTGATCGCGGAATAATAGTCACCTTATCCAAGGGGTCAGCATCGGGCAGCAGAGTTTGGAGGAGGGCATGTCCAACCTCATGGTAGGCGATCAAGCGTTTTTTGGTGCTGTCTAACATGGGCTGCATGGTCATGCCAATCGTGACCCGATCTAGGGCATCGGCAATCTCTAGCTCCGTGATTCGGGGTTTCCGCCGCCGCGCGGTTAAAATTGCAGCTTCATTCAAGAGATTGGCCAAATCTGCGCCAGCAAATCCTGGTGTCCGTCTGGCGATCGCTTCAATCGAAACGGCATCATCTATTTTTTTAGTGCGAGCATGAACTTTCAGAATCTCTAGTCTACCGCTGTAGGTGGGCAAGTCCACATTAATTTGCCGATCAAACCGCCCTGGTCGCAGCAGAGCTTGATCCAGCACATCAGAGCGATTGGTGGCCGCAATCACAATTACGCCAGTGTTGCCCTGAAACCCATCCATTTCCGTAAGCAGTTGATTTAGGGTTTGCTCTCGCTCATCATTGCCACCACCAATGCCAACCCCCCGTTGGCGGCCTACGGCGTCAATTTCATCAATAAAGATGATACAGGGTGGCTTTTCTTTTGCCCGTTGAAACAGATCCCGCACCCGCGAGGCTCCGACCCCCACAAACATTTCTACAAATTCAGAGCCAGATAGGGAAAAGAACGGCACATTTGCTTCACCAGCGATCGCTTTAGCCAGCAAAGTCTTACCCGTACCAGGGGGCCCCACCAACAGCACTCCCCTCGGAATTCTTGCCCCTACAGTAGTAAATCGCTCTGGTTGCTTCAGAAAGGTAACTACCTCCTGCAACTCCTCTTTGGCAGAGTCAATCCCAGCCACATCATCAAAAATCACCCCAGTTTTTGCTTCTGGTAAGAACCGCGCCCGCGATTTGCCAAAATTCAGGGTTTGGGCAGGGCCACCAGGAGCGTTACTCAGGCGGCGCAACACAATAATGACTACGAAAATTAGCCCCAGGGGAACCAACAAACTGCCCAGCAGATTCCAGATCACCGTAGATTGCCTTTGATTGACAATTGATAGGCCAACGTTGTAGCGGCGCAGGAAGCGAATAAACTCTGGATCTGGAGGTAGATCAATCTTTAGCTGCTCACCGTTTTTGAGCTTGACTATCACAGTGTTATTGCCGCGCTCCACTTCAATTTCATGCACCTGCTGGTTTTGAATCTTCTGGCGTAACTGGCCGTAGGTAATTTGACCTGGGCGCGGGCTCGGACTACCTGAGCTAGTTTCGGGGTTTGCCGGTGCCAACTGAGCTTTTACCTGTGCTACGTTGATTGTCAAATTGACAGCAGCACCCAAGCTAACTAGACCTAGGATTAGCCCTATCCCTTTCCAGCCATGGCTAATTGATCTGGGCGTTGATCTTTGCATTGATCTGTGATTAGTCAAAGTTCTATATCCGCGATCGCTCACTCTAATTTCCTATCTGTAAGTTTTGGACTTATCCCCGGATTCCTGATTCACGCCACTCTGACCTCAACAACTGATGGTTAAAGATAATTTCAAGGATTAGATCCGATGGTTTTCTTAGTCTAGTCTACTGCAATCATCTAGTAGCCTGACCAGTGCCTGAGTTAAAGAAAAGTGAACATTCTCTTTTTTCAACTCCAGTCCTCAAAATATCTCTTCTGTAGTGGAGAATTGATATTAGAGTAGGGAAAGCGTAGCCTGCAAATTAGGCTAGACTAACAGAAAACTATTTTTCTACATCTATCTATGTCTGATCCTGCTGATCGCCTGCCCAATTCTAGCCAACCTCAGCCGATCCCTCCAGATTCAGCAGATGCGCCCAAACTCACCCCTAAGCCCGTGACTAAGCCTCTGATCTTAAGCATCACCCCGCCCGCCGCCGCCAATCCTTCCAGCCCAACAGGTTTACCAGAAACCCCTGCGCCATCTGCAAAACCACAAACCACTTCAGACCCTAAAGCTACCAAGGCCACCTCTCAACCCAAGTCTTTTTCTAGTGACGACTTCGCCCAAGCTCTTGCTGCCCATAGCTTTGAATTTCGTCAAGGGCAGGTAGTTACAGGTCGCGTAGTAGAGCATGATCCCAAGGGTGCCTATGTAGATATTGGTGGCAAGTCTCCTGGGTTCTTGCCCCTAGAGGAAGCCATCCTAGGCGGGGCAGATCACCTAGAACAAGCTCTACCCAAAGGCACTAAGCGAGATTTTGTGATTTTGCGCGAAGCCGATGCGGATGGCGCAGTTACCCTTTCAATTCGCAGCCTACTGATGAAACAGGCGTGGCAGAATCTGCATCAATTTCAGCAAAATAATCAAGTATTTAATTGCAAAATTTTAGACTTGAACAGTGGTGGTCTAGTGGTCAGTGCCCAGGGCTGGCGTGGATTTATTCCGCGATCGCACCTCAATATTCAAGTAGAGGATCTTGATCAGGTCAAAGGTACCAGTCTGCCCGTGGTTATTCTCGAGCTTGATCAAGAACGCCACAAAATTGTCCTATCTAATCGCCTTGCGGTCAGATCCTCCGCCATGGCTCAATTTCAAAAAGGTCAGCTCGTGAATGGCACGATCGCTAGTGTGCGCAGCTTTGGTGCTTTTGTCGATCTAGGGGGCTGTTCCGCCCTGCTGCACGTCAAAGAAGTTAGCCAAAAATATATCAGCAACATTGAAAGCGTGTTTCCAGTTGGCTCAGAAATTCGGGCGGTAGTGATTGAAGTAGACGAGTCCCGTCAACGCCTTGCCCTCAGCACCAAAATTCTTGAACTACACAACGGCGAAATCCTAGAACATGCAGCGGAAGTATTTGCCGAAGCCGAAGCCCGCCTAGAGAAGAATATCAACCAACTGTGGGAGATCTAGCCCCTGGGGCTGGTTAAGTTTGTCCCACTCCTTTTTCCAGCACTTCCCCAATCAGACTGGGTTAGGACTTAAGAAAAGGTGATCTGAAACCTTGAATTTAGTGGGGGTATGGGGCGCACGAAGGGGTTTTCCCCGTTCACCCCATTTAAATTAATTTGTAGCGTAGCTATAGTGATTTGGTATGAGTCCTGGAATTATACCGAGTTAATCTTTTCCTCTATCAATTTAGCCCCTTTGACTGGCTTGGCACTGACCAAATAAATGCTACAGAGGGTAAGTGCTACTCCTAGCCACTGTACCCCTCGTAAAGACTCATGCAGGGTGAGGCCGCTAAATAGCAAGGCAAAAATCGGCGTAGAAAAAGTTAAAGCGCTGAGGGTAGTGAGGTTGCCACTGGCTGCAAACCAGAAAAATAAACCATAGGCGATCGCGCTGCCAAATATGCTTACATAGCCCAACCCCAGCCAACTCCAAACATCTAGGCTTTGCCAAGGCTCATAGATACTACCCAAAACTAGCAGGGGTATACTTCCCAGCACCATATGCCAGCCAGTTGCCACCAGGGGATCAGCATGGCGTACCACTGGTCGAATCAAGATGGTGCCAAAGGCCATTGATAGGGAAGCCGCCAACATTAGCCATTCACCCGTACCAAATAGCCCCTTTTGCCATAGGTCAAAGCCAGGCTGCCAAAACTGGGGCGGTAAACCAACTAAACCAATGCCCACGACTCCCAACAGCAGTCCAGCGATCGCTACTGTCCCGATCGCTTCCCCATAAAACCAGCTAGCCAATACTGCTACCGCCAGAGGTTGGGAATCAATCAACAGGGAACCCAAACCCGCGCCAGTGTGGGTTAGCCCCAGGCACAAAAAACCTTGGAACATGGTGCCATCTACCAGGGCAAACAGGCAGATCCACAGCCATGGTCGCCACCCTTGGGGAAAACTGCGCCCCCAGAGCTTAGCTGCTAGCAGTAATAGTATGCCAGCAGGCAATAGGCGCAGTGCTGCTAGGGTTAAGGGTGAAACCTGAGGAATTACCGCCTTCATCACCACCATCGCTGTCCCCCAAAAGCAAAAGGGCAGGATCACAAACCAAGACTGGCGATTGGGTTCAGGCATAGGGTGTTGCATATCTGAAGGATGATGGGGGTGCAGCCCCCCGTATGGGTTTTAAATGCTGGGTTTGGCAAAATCATCCTGGTATTGGGCAAAGCCAGGCATACCAAATTGTTTAAGATTTGTTAATATTCTAACAAGCCAAACTCTAGGAGGGCTGGCACAAAGTTGTGATTCTCGTGCTGCGCTCGACAGAGCTTGATCAGAACAAATCTTTGGAGATCAGAAAGCTGCTGCCACTGGGCCAACCCAAGCTCTAAACCCAACTCTAGGAGCTTTTGGGTTAAGGGTTCTGGTAGAGCCTGGAGGTTTTGCCAGGCGGGATTAGGGGCGATCGCTAAGTCTTGGATTGGGGCGGGGGCAATTAACCTAGCGATCAAATGCCGATACTGCTGTTGGGCGAGAGCATGATTTGCAGGTGTATCTACCAAAATCTGGCGATCAGATGGATCTAGCCTCAGCCAATCGACCAATTTCAGCTTTACGCCGCAGTGGTCAAGCTTGTAGCGCACCACCATCGGAATACAACGGAGGCTAGCGGCAAAATCCTGTTCAAACTTAAATAGCCCAGACATTGATGGCAAATCTCAATGGAATGCAGTACAGAAACCTTTAAGGACTTGGGCAAAGGTGAGCCAGAGCCTTGGATTTAATTGGGGGTGAAACTCCTGCACCCCGTACTACACAAACCTATAAAAGGCTGTACTTTGACCCAACCACTTAAAATTCCATCCAGATCGGCACCCTTGAGCAATTTATTGCCCCAAATCTAGCGTCAATGGTTAAGTCCTGTTAGTCTGTAGATCTTACCTTATTTGTGTATTTGGCAGCTATGGGCAGTTCCTTTGGGCATCTATTTCGAGTTACCACCTTTGGCGAATCCCATGGAGGGGGAGTAGGGGTAGTGATCGATGGTTGTCCACCCTTGATTGAGCTTACTGCTACCGAAATTCAGCTAGAGCTAGATCGCCGCAAACCTGGTCAGAGCAAGATTACAACGCCGCGTCAGGAAGATGATCGGTGTGAGATTTTATCTGGCGTGTTTGAAGGCAAAACCACTGGTACTCCGATCGCGCTTTTGGTGCGAAATAAAGATGCTCGTAGCCAAGACTATACCGAAATGGCGGAGAAGTTTCGCCCTTCCCATGCGGATGCTACCTACCAAGCCAAGTATGGCATTCGCAACTACCAAGGGGGAGGACGCAGTTCTGCCAGGGAAACCATTGGTCGGGTAGCTGCTGGCGCGATCGCCAAAAAGATTCTCTCCCAAAGAGCAGGAATTGAGATTATTGCCTACGTGCAAAGAATTAAAGATCTAGCTGCTCCCCCTATCGATCCAGATACTGTCACCCTAGAACAGGTAGAGAGCAATATTGTGCGCTGTCCCCATGGTGAAACCGCCAACCAAATGATTGAACTGATTGAACAAATGCGTAGACAGGGCAATTCTATTGGTGGGGAGATTGGCTGTGTGGCACGGCAAGTGCCGCCAGGTCTAGGGGAGCCAGTATTTGATAAATTGGAAGCTGATTTAGCCAAGGCGATTATGTCTCTGCCGGCCACCAAGGGGTTTGAGATTGGCTCTGGGTTTGCTGGCACATTTTTGACTGGCAGTGAGCATAATGATCAGTTTTATCAAGCGGGCGATCGCCTGCGGACTAGAACCAACAATTCAGGTGGCATTCAGGGCGGCATCTCCAATGGGGAACATATTCTGATGCGGGTAGCCTTTAAGCCCACGGCTACGATTATGCAGCCGCAAGCAACTGTTACCCAAACTGGCGAAGAAACCACCCTGACTGCCCGTGGTCGCCATGATCCCTGCGTCCTGCCCCGCGCTGTGCCCATGGTAGAAGCCATGGTTGCTTTGGTCTTGTGTGATCATCTCTTGCGCCACCAAGCGATCGCTAGAAATTGAGCCATTTTGTTAGGATAAAGCCAAGTAAACTTATGTAACATTTTGGCTATGTTTGATGTGCTGATTGTGGGCGGCGGAATGGTGGGAGCCAGCCTTGCCTGTGCCTTAGGAAAAGAGCATAGCAATCCGCTCAAAGTTGGACTAATTGAACCAAATCTAGAACTACTCCAGGGGGAATACGGGGCTGATGGTCGTGCCTGCGCGGTAGCCCTCGGTTCTAGTTGGGTATGGCAAGCGATCGGGATGTGGCCGCAGATTCTCCCTGAAGCCACGCCAATGCATACCATTCAGATTTCTGATCAGGATTTTCCCTGGTTGATCAAGTTGCAGCGACAGCAGGTAGAAGCAGCCGCCTTGGGTTATGTGGTGGAAAATCGAGTCACCCTAGCAGCCGCCTGGCAACTAATTAGACAGTCTGAACATATTCAGGTTTTTTGTCCTGCCAGAGTCCAGGAGATCGACCTACAGGAAGAGGGCATGCGGGTAAAGCTGAGTTCAGGTGAGTATTTGCATACTAAGCTTTTGGTGGCAGCCGATGGTGGTCGTTCCCAGATCCGAGAATTTGCCCAAATTCCCACAGTTAGCCACACCTACGATCAAACCTGTATAGTGTTCAACCTCAAGCTAGAGCATTCTCATCACCACATTGCCTATGAGCGGTTTCAAGCTAGTGGCCCCTTTGCAGTGTTGCCTTTGGGTACGGGCGATCGCTGTTGTGTGGTTTGGACAGCCAAGGCGCAAGAAGCAGCCGCAATCTTGGCCTTGCCCCCTACCGAGTTTCTAGCTCAAGTCACTCAAAGACTAGGATCAGAACTCAGCCAAAGTTTTGGTAAAATTGCCCTAGATACCCCACCTAGCAGCTATCAGCCGCGCTGGATGCATAGCCAGACCTACATTCAGCCTAGATTAGTGCTAGTGGGAGATGCTGCCCATTCTACCCATCCAGTAGCAGGTCAGGGCATGAATTTGGGCATTCGTGATATTGGAGTGTTGGCTGAAACCCTGTGGCACGCCCACCAAACTGGTGCCGATCTAGGCTCACTAGCAGTACTAAGGCACTACCAGCAGCGCCGCCGCTGGCACAATTTTGTCGTAATTTGGCTGACTGATGTCACAAATCGTCTTTTCTCAAATCAGTTTTTGCTGTTAAAGTTAATCCGCAGGCTAGGATTAATTCTATTAAGTTGGTTGCCGCTCAAACAATTAATCACCAAATTTTTGATGGGAATTACCCTAAGACGGCCTAGGCTCCCAGCAACCATGAGTTGAGATTATGCTTGGACAAATCTATGGTGAAGAGCAAAAACATACTTAGCCTGTTCCAGGAAAACTGGGTACTAGAAGCCAGAATGATCTTTGGAGTCACTGCCCTATGGCTATTCATGGGCTTGTTGGTTCTATACTCTGCCTCTTCTAAAATCGCTCTCCAAGATTCAGGCGATGCTTTTTACTACGTCAAGCAACAGTTATTGTGGATTTGCTTGGGTTTGGTTTTACTGCGCTTGATCACCGCCTTCCCATTGCGGGATCTGTTTCGGATCGGGACGCGGGGTTTAATTTTCATGAGTATTCTGCTAGCAGTAACCTTATTTTTTTCTGCCCCCACCAATGGTTCTAGTCGCTGGATTGAGCTTGGCCCAGTCAGATTGCAGCCCTCTGAGTTGATTAAGCCATTTTTATTACTACAGGCGGCTCAGCTATTTGGTCACTGGCATCGCACTAGTTGGCCACGCCGCCGATTCTGGCTAATTGTATTTGGCGTAATTTTATTGCTGATTCTGGTGCAACCAAGTTTGAGTATGACCATGTTTTGCAGTGCTAGCCTGTGGCTGATCGCCCTGGGAGCAGGTTTACCGATTAAGCATTTGCTGGCAGTGTGGGTTCCTGGCGGCGCGATCGCGTTGCTGAGCATTCTGATCAATCCCTACCAGAGAGGGCGAATTGAGGCTTTAATCAATCCTTTGGCTGACCCTGAAGGTAATGGGTTTCAATTAATTCAAAGTTTGATGACTGTTAGTTCAGGCGAACTGTGGGGGCGGGGCTTCGGCAAGTCTCTGCAAAATACTTTTTTACCTGAACAGTACACGGATTTTGTATTTTCGGTATTTGCCGAAGAGTATGGTCTGGTGGGAGCGGTGATCTTGATTCTTCTGCTCCTAGCATTTGCTGGCTTGGGCATGGCAGTCAGCAATCGGGCTAAAGATCCTGTAGTGAAAATGGTGGCTTTGGGGGCTACGGTTTTTCTGGTGGGTCAATCTCTGTTTCACATCGGTGTAACTGTAGGGCTACTACCAACTACAGGCATAACTTTTCCATTTTTTAGCTATGGTGGTAGCTCAATGGTGTCTAGCTTGGCGCTAGCGGGTCTGTTGATTCGCGCCGCTTTGGAGATGGAAGTGGCAGAGGTGATTCCCTTGCGGGCTAGGCGTTCTAGAAGAAAGTCAGGGAGCTTGAGGGCGTAGTACCACAGCCATTTAGCATCAGGGTTTTAGATCACGTTTGGGTAAGTGTCAATTGTTAAGCCTCTGGGGCCAGCAATGCTAAGCTAAGACAGCTTGCTTTTCATCTGATTTTATGAATATTAAAGACTTTTTTCAGCATCGGGCCGGACTATGGCATTCCCAGCGCACCAGTCATCACCTAATCATTAAAAAATCGGAAAGCGGTCAGTCTTTGATCGAAGTTACCTACCTCGAACCAACCACCCCAGAAGTGGCTGAGCTTTGCATGCAGCAGGGCTTTGAGCCAGATACTGCCTTTTGTGGTGCCAAGGTCACCTGGAACGGCTCAATGGATTGGGACAAGAAAGAGGGTGAGCATCAAGGGTCTACAGTATTGGTAGCGATCGCTGACCCAGAGCAACCTCAGACTGGCAAACTGCTAAGACAACAGGGCTACGCGGAAAAAGCCCCCGTAGTTGGTCGTTATGCCATGGGAAGCGATGATGTGCTTAGCTTAATTACCGAGTATGGCACTCTATTTTCCGAAGAAAAGCTCTGGTTCCCGCGTCCCAATCTCTGCATGCGGGCTGGTCTCACTATTGGCATGTCTAACGTAGCCTCTTTCTGTACGGAAATGCGCAAGAGCTAGGGAGCAGGATTGGGGTAAAGGTTATGAATTTGGTTGATTTCACTGAGTTGCTCAGCCGAAAGCTGATAATTTAAGCTACCAATGTTCTCTTTTAGCTGTTCCAGATTGGTAGCGCCAATAATGTTACTGGCTGTAAACCAGCGGCTATTGACAAAACTCAAGGCTAAAGTAGCAGGACTAATCCCATACTGTTTCGCCAAGTTGACATAGGCTTGGGCGGCAGCTACCACATTCGGTTTGCTGTAGCGTTGACCAAAACCAGGAAATCTAGTGATTCTGCCATTTTGATCCCCACCTGGCAAATATTTGCCCGTGAGTACGCCAAAAGCCAGAGGGCTGTAGGCTAATAGCCCTACTTGAGTATGATGGCAGACTTCTGCTAGACCAGATTCAAACTGACGATTGAGCAAACTATAGGCATTCTGGATCGAGATAATCTGGGGTAAATTGAGTTCCTTCCCTAGGCGACAAAATTCAGCTACGCCCCAGGGAGTCTCATTGCTCACCCCCAGATACCTGATCTTGCCCGCTGCAATTAATTCTTGAAAAACTTGCAATTGCTCGGCGATCGCTACAGTTGGTCGCTCTTGATCCAAGTCAAAACTACTCTGACCAAACATCGGTACATAGCGATCAGGCCAGTGGATTTGGTAAAGGTCAATATAATCAGTCTGCAACCGCACCAAACTCTGGTCGATCGCTGCCATGATATTTCGCCGATCTACGCAGATATCCCCACCCCGCATCCATTTGAACCCCCGACTTGGTCCTACTACCTTGGTAGCAATAATCAAGCGATCGCGCTGGGGTTGCTGTTTTAGCCAAGTGCCAATATAGGCTTCCGTAAGCCCCTGGGTCTCACCTTTGGGCGGCACGGGATACATTTCAGCCGTATCGATAAAATTAATCCCTTCAGCGATCGCGTAGTCTAGCTGTTGATGGGCTTCCGCCTCCGTATTTTGTTCACCGAAGGTCATCGTGCCAAGGCAGATGGTTGAGACTCGAAGATCGCTGTTGCCCAATTGTTGGTATTTCATGTGTTAAACCTTCTTGTTTACAAACCTACTCACCACACCACTCATAATTGCCCCCAGCATCACCAAGCCCAAGGCCGGCTGAATCACTGGCATCCATAACTGTTGCCACAGACCCAATCCCAAGTCTAGGCCACTATTTTGCGCGATCGCTGCCACTACAAACCAGCCAAAGAACCCGAACACCAAAAACACATCTAGCAACAGAAGCTTGTTCAGCCAGTAGTAGAACTTGACCATAGTTTCCCCAGAACTAACCAGATCAAGCATAGCAATTCTGGCGACTGACTTTGCCGAGCCAAGCTTAGTATTGAAAACCCATACAGGGGGGACCAATCCCAATCATCCTTCATATGGGTAACGCCCGATCTCAAGTAATCTCCTATAATCAAGGGGTGTGAAATGAGGGCTCAAAACCAGGATGCCTGCCGAACAACTCTACCAAATTTTAGCCAAAGGTGCTGCCAACTGGAACGAATGGCGCAGCCAGTTTCCCCACATGATTGTTAATCTCAGCCTAGTAGATCTTAACCATCAAGACCTAGAGTGGATCGATCTCAGCCATACCAATCTTAGCCAAGCCCAACTCAACCATACCAACCTGAGTGGTGCTAGCCTGCGTAATGCCGACCTAGAAACTGCCAACCTCGACCATGCCAATCTCAGTGGCGCCGACTTATTTGGCGCAAATCTCCAGGAAGCTAGCCTGGTAGAAGCAACTCTCACTGGTGCTAGCTTGGCAAATACCAATCTCAACTATGCTAGTCTCTTAGAAACCGAGCTAGATGAAGCCAATCTGAATAACGCTACCCTGGTGGGCGCCAATTTGACTTGGAGCAACTTCACTAAAGCTGACCTTGGCGGTGCCAACCTTGATCATGCCAATCTCAGTGGTGCAAACCTAAATCAGGCTTCCTGTAAAAGTGCTACTTTTATCCAGTCAAACTGTCGCGGTGTCTCCCTGGTTGCTGCAGATTTGACGGCTGCTAGTTTTCGAGCGGCAGAACTGGTCGGTGCTGACCTCACCAATGCCAATCTCACCTGGGCCGATTTGAAAAAGGCCTGGCTATGTGGCACAAAACTCACGAGAGCAAACTTGCGCGCTGCCGAACTGAGTGAAGCCGACTGTAGTGGTGCTGACTTTAGCCAAACTGAACTGAGCGGCGCCAATCTAGAGTGGGCAACCCTAGCGGAAACTAAGTTCAATGGCGCAGTCATGATTGAAGCCAATTTGAATGGGGCTAACCTGCGCGGTGCTAGCCTCGAAGGAGTGAATCTCACTGGTAGCAAAATTACTAGTGCCTTGCTAAATGGGGCCAACTTGCGCAATGCAATTTTAATTGATGTGGATTTTAGTGGATCTGATCTGCGTGATGCAATTCTTACTGGGGCAGAAATGAAGGGAGCCAGCCTTCAGAATACCAAATTAGACCACAAAATTAGCTTGGCAGCCCATGGTATGGAGGTTGAGTTGGAACTCAGCTAATTGCCTGGATCATCTCGCAGCAAGTTCAGCATTTCAGGCTACTATAATCTTGAGCTTATCCAAAAGAACTACGCTTCCAGCTTGTAAAACAAACTACTCCTTCCCCGGCTAACCCATTTAAGCGAGACTCCATCTAGGTGTATGCCGCCCCTGTGGAGATCGTAAACCAACTCTCAGAGCCCAAGCTCTAAGCTAGAAATTTCCAGGAATAGAATGGCAGAATCAGGTGTGAGTATATTTCTTTATCACCTTTTCAAGTGGTCGATAGTGAGCCCAGCTATGCATCTTTGCTTTCGCAGTAAGATTCATGGCGCCGATCGCGTCCCTAAAAAAGGAGCATTAATCATTGTTAGCAACCATGCTAGTGATTTTGATCCTCTAATTGTAGCCAACTGTGCCAATCGTCCGGTAGCGTTTATGGCGAAAGAAGAGCTTTTTCAAATTCCAGTGCTTAGTCAAGCCATCAAACTCTATGGTGCTTATCCAGTGAAACGGGGGGCAAGCGATCGCCAAGCCTTGAGAGCAGCGATCGCTACCCTAGAACAGGGTTGGGCAACAGGCATTTTTTTACAGGGTACTCGTACTGCCGATGGCAAAATTACTGATCCCAAACTAGGGGCTGCCCTGATCGCCGCTAAAACTCAAGTACCCCTGATTCCAGTTTCCATTTGGGGGACAGATGCGATCTTACCTAGGGGGGCAAAACTACCCCGTCTGCACCCTGTAACAATTAGAATTGGTGAACTAATCGACCCGCCTCAAAGTAGCGATCGCCATGCTTTAGAAATCTGTACAAACTATTGCGCCGAACAAATTAACCAAATGCACTACTTGGGGCGTTAACCCACAGAAAACTTCCGCACAGCAAACAGGCTGCCGATTACTCCCACGCCCGAACCGAAAGTGACCAGCCCTAAAGGTAGAATCAAATAGCTGCGCTGACCAAAGCCCATACCTAGAGAACGAATTAGCTCTGGTTGTGTTAACCAAAGCTCTGCCACAAAACTTACACATAACTGTTGCAAAATATAGGCGGCGATCGCTCCGGCCAGCCCAAAAAAGATCCCCTGCAAAACAAAGGGAAAATAGATCCAAGCCCTAGTTGCCCCTACTAGCTGCATAATTTCGATCTCACGTCGCCTTGCCATCACGATTAAACGGATAGTGGTATTGATTACAGCGATCGCTACTCCAGTCAATAACCCTACCACCATTAATCCCACCTGATTTAAGCCCTGGCGCAGTTGCCCTACTCGGTTTACCACTTCCCCCAAATACCAAATGTCTTCCAGCCCTTTGATCAATCTGATCCGTTCTGCTATGACGGGCACCAATTTAGGATCAGCAGTTGAGACTTTCACTTGATCTAGCAACGGATTCCCGCCCAATTGCTGAGTTGCCGCAGATACTTCCTCGCTGCCTAGCTCCTGAAGCAGGGCTGACCAGGCTTGATCCTTGGGAATTAAGCGCACCGAGCTAACCCCAGAAATCTGTTGAATTTGAGCCAATAGACTCGTGGGCTGATTATCGGGATAGCTAGTGACATAGGCAGAGATCTCCAGTTGATTACCCATCTGGCTGAGTAGGTGATCTAGTTGCCAAGATACCTGTAGGCCAATGCTGAGCAAAAACAGCAAAATAGTAACGGTACTGACTGCCGCCCAGTTCATCCAGCCACCGCGCCTGATTCCCAGGGCAGTTTCGTCAAGTAGGTAACCAAATTTAGTCCAGATTTTGACCATGATTAGAGGGATGAAAGCTAGTGATCAAATTTATAGGACTTACGCAAATGTGATCTAAAACCCTGACTGTAAGTGGGGTGTGAGGCTCCACTTGTGGGCAGAGCCCTCAAACTCCATTTTGCCAACACTGCCAAAATCAGTCTGCGTAAGTCCTGATTTAGCCAAATAGAAGCCCTCGGCATCAAGCTAAGGGCAGTATGAATCATTCGGTGCTGATCCAGAGGGCATAGTTTTTAAGGATCCAGGTTTGGGGGCTGCGCTCCCATCCAGGGGTGAAACCCCTGAACCCCAATACCACCCTGCTCTGTTAATCACTACCAGTTATTCAACCAGGCAACTAACGGAGTTGGTTACGCAGAGCCTCTAACTCAGCATCGATCACCTGACCTACAGATGACTTGGCCGTATCTCTAGGAGCAGATTGGGGCAAGGCAGCTTGGGTCGAGCTACCACCCAGCATCTTAGCCTTGAGCGCTTCTAGCTCATCATCTACCCCATCACCAGCTTCAAGCTTAGCAAACTGAGACTCTAGGTTATCCATTCCTAGTTCGGCACTGGCACCGGCCTTGGCTTCAGCCATCAGTACCCGCTCTTCCATACGTTCAAATACGGCAGTAGGAGCGCTGGTATTGACCTTACCCAGCATATTGTTGAGGTTCTCTTGAGCTTTAGCAGCCTGGAGGCGAGATTTGAGCATCTCCTTTTTAGTTTTGGCTTCGGAAATTTTGCCTTCAAGGGTAACCAGACTGCGCTTGAGGGAATCTACCTGGGCTGCCTGTTGGTCGTAGCTAGTTTTGAGGATGGCAGCAGAGTCGGCTTGAGATTTTTTACGACTGAGCGCCTCCCGCGCTAGATTTTCATCACCTTTCTGGAGCGCCAACATGGCACGCCGCTCCCATTCATCCGCTTGGGTCTTGGCTTGGTTATACTGTTGTTCTTGACGCTTAAAAGCTGCCATGGCTTGAGCAACCGCCTGACGCAACTGCACCATGTCCTCTTGCATATCGAGAATAGTCTGCTCAAGAATTTTTTCGGGATCTTCGGCGGCAGTTACTAAAGCGTTTAGGTTGGACTTGGCAACCATGCCAATGCGATCAAGTAGTCCCATATGTATACCTTTAATAGTGAATACTGGTGTGAGTTAAGGGCTGGATTCAAACTTAAATCAAGTATATGCCAGTCTATATTATCATGTCGGGATTTTTGATTAAGGCAGGGGCATTGGATAGTAGCAAGATCATTATTCAAAACCCATACAGGGGCTGCCACCCCCATTATCTTTCACACATACAATGCCAAAATCTAGACCAAGACTCTATCTTTAGCATCTTGACCATCCAACTCCGCAGCAGTTAGAGTGCCAGCGCCATATACTTCGCAAGAGTTATTCGGGCTTTCAATCAGTTTGACCCGATAGACCTCGGCTCCAATTTGGCGAATTGGTTCGGTCAATACACTTTGAATGTAAACTGCGATGTTTTCGGCGGTTGGCACTACCCGACTGAAGTAAAGAATATCTTTATTCAAAAAGGTATGATCTAAAGGCTCTAGCACATAGTGGTTGATCGCCGCCTGAAATTTGTCTAAATCAGCAATCATGCCGGTGCGCGGATCAATTTCGCCACCGATGGTTACTTCTAGATGATAGTTATGGCCATGACCATTAGGGCGAGCGCATTTGCCATAAATTTCGGTGTTTTGCTCTAAGTCAAGGTGAGGATGAGCTAGGCGGTGGGCGGCAGAAAAATGGGTGCTAATGGTCAAATAGGCTTGCATATGGTTTCCTTGGTAATCTGCCCAAAGCTCTGGGTGCTCAAATAGTTGAATATTGACCAGGGGTAAGTGGGGGGCGAGCTTGTGCCAGATCACCCGTGCTAGATTCTCGGTGGTGGGTAGAGTCTGACCGAATTCTGGCCAGGCTTGGTTGAGAAAGCTAAAATTGAGATCAGCCACCACTTCGCGATTGATTAGATGTTTAATTTGGGAAAGGTTGAGTACCATGCCATTGGCATCTAGTTCCCCCACCATCGAAACGTATAGCACATAATTGTGACCATGGCCAGGAAAGTTGGCACAGGCACCAAACTGCTCACGGTTCTCGGCTTCAGTCAGTTCTGGTAACCAATAGCGATGGCTGGCAGAGAAAGCGGCACGGCGGGTAATTACACATTGGGGCATGAATGATGACTGGGCTAGTAAAGTCCTGCCTATAACCTAACATTTTCTCAAAAATTCCAGGGGTGATCGCTATGAAAAAAAGAGTAAATTTGACTTTCCCGCAACGCACGATCAGCGCTCCTGTGACCTATCGCCTGGCGCGGGATTTTAATGTGGCTGCTAGTATCTTACGGGCGCAGATTGCCCCAAACCAGATAGGGAAGATGGTCTTGGAGCTTTCTGGGGACATTGATCAACTAGAGGCGGCAGTAGAGTGGATGCGATCGCAGGACATTAAAGTAGCCCTTGATGCTAGGGAAATTATGATCGATGAAAATCTTTGTGTGGATTGCGGTCTGTGCACGGGGGTATGCCCTACAGGAGCCTTGAGCTTGCAGCCTGAGACCTTTAGACTTACTTTTGGGCGATCGCACTGTGTGGTCTGTGAGCAGTGCATTCCCGCCTGTCCCTGTGATGCGATTTCGGTGGAATTCTAGCTAGAGATCGTCTGCACTAGTTCCCTGGTAGAGACAATGTGGCGTTTGAGTCCCAACACTTCAGGGTCAATGCCCAGGGCTAAGCCAATTAGCTGGGACAAATGTAAAATCGGCAGATTTAGTTTTTCGCCAATCACCCGTTCTACTTCTGGTTGACGAGAATCGAGGTTGAGGTGGCAGAGGGGACAGGGAGTAACAATACAATTCGCTCCGGCGGCGATCGCCGCTTTTAGGTGTCTACCTGCCAGGCTAAAGGAGGCATTGGTGGCATAGCTGGAAATTGGCCAGCCGCAGCATTGTACCCGCCCTTCATAGTAAATGGGCGTAGCACCCAGGGCAGTGAATAAATTTTCCAGGCTAGAGGGTTGATAGGGGTGATCAAATCTAGTGTGGGTCTGGGCGCGCAGCAGATAGCAGCCATAGAAAGCGCCGCACTTAAACTGGCTGAGGGGCTTGACTACCTTGGCTTGCAGCTTTTCTAAGCCGTAGTCTCTGATTAACACCCATAGCAAGTGCAAGACCTCGATCGAACCTTGATAAGTAGCGCCATGATCTGCTAGTAGCTGATTGACACTAGCACGGTATGCTTGATCCCCGTATTTCAGCTTGTCATTCACTCTGCCGATCACCCCTTGACAGGTGCTACACTGAGTCACCAGTGGTAGTTTTAGGGCTTCAGCCAGGGCAATATTGCGGGCATTGATCGAATCTTCCAGTAAAGAGTCAGTTTCTTTGAAAGTGCCAGAACCACAGCAAGCCGCTCCTTCTAGTTCTACTAATTCAATCTCTAGGGCCTGAGCGATCGCTACTGTAGAGCTATGGAGTTCTTGGCAGGCTCCCTTGGCAACGCATCCAGGATAATAGGCGTATTTCATCGGGGTGCTCCTTTACAAGATTGAATTTTGAACCTGAATCAGGGAGTGATCTGGAGAGAGGCTGGCAAAAATTTCCAGCATTTCTGCTTCAAACCCTACCTGGGCACGATTGGTTTTGCCACCGATGTGTAAGCGATCGCGATCGCACAGCAGCCATACTTGAGAATAACTCACGTAACTCATGATCACACTTATCATCAAGCCGGCGAATCCCAAGTAGACAATTGGAATCCCAGGATCGGCTTTAATTTGTAGCCCTGTACTACCCACAACTTCTTTGAGCGTCAAGCTAATGCCGTTGACCGGAGTAGGCAGATCAGTGCGGGTAGTAGCCAACAGCTTACCTGCTTGGTCGTAGAGGCGGAAGGTGCCTTGCAAGTCCCCTGTAACCAAGCTAATGCCTGTACTCAAATCTGGCTGAGTAGGAATCCAAGTTGCCCAGAGATTTGGAGATATTTTCTGGAGCGGTAGTTGCAAAATCGGACTACGGTTGAGGGTAAATCTCACCGAAGCGATGTCCCAGTTTGCCTGGTAAAAGGTGACTCCACCATAGCGGAGGGGCTGGTTCACCCGAATGGTTTCACGCTTGAGTTCGTTACCCTCTTGATCTACTACCGATAAATCAGAATAAAACTGGCTAATTTTGCCGCTAGAACTGTAGTCAATCCAAAAGCGATTCACCTTTACTGCCCAGTCTTGGGGAATTTGCCACTGAGACCAGATGCCGGCTTCAGTGATGTTTTTGACTTGAAAGGTCTCGCCACTGGGAATCATTTCCTGAGCGACAAAGCCAGTTAAAGCACCAGCGATCGCGCCCACTAAAATCAGCAGCATACTGGCATGGACTAGGATCGGACCTAACCTGCCGATCAGCCCCTTGCGGGCATAGAGCCGCCCTGATTCACTAAAAACTTGGTATTTCTGGGCAAGCAGCTTAGATTTTGCTAGGCCAAACAGTTGGTCTAACTCCTGGAGCGATCGCGTAGGAAATGCTTGGTATAAAGGTAATTTACTAATACTTTCAGGCTTGGTATAAAAAAACCACCGCCTTGCTACCCGCAGCATCGGCAACTGGCGCTTGAAGGTACAGGCAGTCAAACTAGCGCCAAATAGCAGCAACAGGCTTAAAAACCACCAGGTACTGTATACATGATTCAGACCTAGGACCAGCAAGACTCTATAGCTCAAAAAGCCAAATAGGGCAGGATGCTCAGGATAATTTGCCTGGTAAAAAGCTAGATCCTGGGATTGCTCAATCACAGTACCGAAAATACTAAAGCCAGCGATCAGCAACAACAGGGCGATCGCTAGTTGGAGGCTGCCCATCAGAGGTAGAATTTCTCGGTGCCAAGATCTTTGCCAAGCCACTGGAATTTGAAATTTGAGCTGAGATTTAAGCTTAGATGTCACTGCCATCCCCAGAATAGAACTAGTTTAATTCTAGCCCTTACTAGACTTCCGTCCCACAGCTACGGCAAACACTAAAGGAGTTGGATCAGTGGTGAGGGTGATCCCTTCAGGCAAATCAATATCGCCCGCGTAAATGCCCTTGCCTTCAGCTAGATGGGTCACATCCACATTCAAAAATTCAGGCACATTAGTTGGAGGACAGCTTACCTGCAAGCGGTTGATCAATACTTCGGCAATGCCGCCAGTCTTGACCCCAATGGGAGTGCCAATAAACTTGAGCGGAATATTGACTGCTACTTTAGTTTGGTTGGCGATCGCAAAGAAACTGAGATGATATACGGCATTTTTGTAGGGATGCTTCTGCACTTCCCGCAGGATCGTCACCCCTTTAAAGTTGCCATCAGTAATGTTTAGCTCAATCAGCGTGTTGTTGGGATTGGCTTTGCGCAGGAGAGTCTCTACTTCCTTGGCATCTAGAGCAATAGCGATCGATTCATTACCCTGGTGACCATAGACAGTGCCGGGAATTAGCCCAGAGCGCCGCATGGCACGCGGATTGGTTTCATAGTCGCGATTTTGACAGTTGAGAGTGAGTTGCATAGTTTTTGGTAGTCTAAAAAAATGGGCCAGTAAATCAAAAAAACAAGAAATTTAAGCGCTAAATCTCAGCAGACCCCGTTTTGGGCCATGGATCGGATCTTCCACAATAATAGTCTGACCTCGGCTGGCCCCTAAGGAAACAATCGCGATCGGAACCTCCATCAACTCCGCCAAAAATCTTAAATAATCTTGAGCGGCTGCCGGTAGATCGGTCAGAGTCTTACAGTCTTGGGTAGAGGTTTGCCAGCCAGGTAGGGTTTCATAGATGGGATGACAGCGAGCAAAAGTGCGCGAATTGTTGGGGAAATCCCGCAAGACTTCTCCTTCTAGCTCGTAAGCGACACAGACTTTGATTTCTGGCAACTCATCCAAAACATCTAGTTTGGTAACCGCCAGGCAGTCTAGGCCATTGATCCTGACGGCATAGCGTCCGATCACACCATCAAACCATCCACAGCGCCGCTTTCTGCCTGTAGTAGTACCAAACTCAGCACCGCGATCGCACAATAGTTCGCCAATTTCTTCCTTAAGTTCCGTAGGAAAAGGCCCTTCGCCTACTCTGGTAACATAGGCTTTGGCTACACCAATAGTGCGGTCTATCATAGTAGGGCCAACCCCCGCCCCAATGCAAGCCCCCCCTGCTACCGGGTTAGAAGAAGTGACATAGGGATAAGTGCCATGATCTAGATCCAGTAAAGTACCTTGAGCGCCCTCAAACAAAATATTGCGGCGATGGCGAATGGCATCATCAATTTTGAGGGAGGCATCCACCACATGGGGACGCAAGCGCTCGGCATAGCCTAAGTAGTTTTCGATCACCTCATCCGCGTCCAGGGGAGGCAAGTTGTACAGCCGCTCTAAAATCAGATTCTTTTGGGCGATCGCTTGGCGAAACCGCTTGGGCAAACTGTCTCGATCCATCAGGTCAATCACGCGAATGCCCGTGCGCTCAGACTTGTCCGCATAGGTTGGCCCAATACCCCGTCCCGTAGTCCCTAGCTTATGTTCTGCCCGCAGGGCTTCAGCCGCCTGGTCAATCAGACGATGGTAGGGCATGGTGACATGGGCAGTCTCGGCAATGTAGAGATGATCAGTGGAGATGCCTAACTGCACTAGCTTATCTAGCTCTTCGATCAAAATTCTAGGGTCAATCACTGTGCCACTGCCAATGATGCAGTCTACCTGGGGATAGAGAATCCCAGAGGGGATTAAATGCAGCTTAAAAGTCTGGTCATTGACCACTACTGTATGCCCCGCATTAATGCCGCCCTGGTATCTCACTACCACGTCAGCAGAACGGCTGAGTAAATCCGTAATTTTTCCTTTCCCTTCATCACCCCACTGGGTGCCAATTACAATTACGTTAGCCAAGGTACTGAATTTATAAGAATATCACAAACAAAGATTATAGCCTTATTGTTAGCAAGATGTCAAAAAAGATCTCGCTGTACAATTCAGATCAGATCTTCTAAAATTTTGGCAAAGTGAGAGTGATTGTACTTCAACCAGATTCGTGTCAACTTAACCAATACCGAAAAATTTGGTTCAATAACAGTCCAAGTATCACTCCTACAGGGATTAGCGGCATCGTCAGTAATGGCTTTCTATATTAGTGCTGATAATGGTGTCAACTATTTTTCAAGTGGTTTTCTCAATTCTTTCCAAATCAATGCCACACCCGTTCCCTTCTATTTCTCTGCTGTTTTGGGCTGAGGGGTTGTTGGTGGGGCGTTTGTGATCAAAAACAAACCGGTGAAAAAAGGAAGTGAGTGGATTCAATTCGATTAGATTTTAAGCGATTTTTCTTTTTGGGGAGTCGCTTTTTTGGTTTGGTTTAAAGTCAAGGTCAGAGACCAAAGATACTACACTCAAGAGTGAAATCCTAAACAGCGATCGCTATGACTATTGCTCACGAGCTCGACTTTTACGCATGGACACAAGACCAAGCTCAACTCCTACGAACATCACAGTTTGCCTCATTGGATGTTCAACAAATCGCCGAAGAACTGGAAGATATGGGACGAACTGAAAAAAGAGCTTTAGAAAGTCGCCTTGAAATCTTAATCATGCACTTGCTCAAATGGCAATATCAACCAAATTTACGATCTCGTAGTTGGCAACTAACCATTAAAGAACAACGCTTACGCATACAGACTTTGCTCGAAGATAACCCCAGTCTCAAGCCGCATCTGCTCCAGCGTATTGATAAAATCTATCGTCTTGCAGTAATTGGTGCCGAACGAGAAACAGGGCTAAATCTATTTCCTGAGACTTGTCCCTACGAGATTGAGCAAATTCTTGCAGATAATTTCTTTGACTAAATAGCTCAAAAGGTTTAATGGTTAAAAATGACCAAACAACGCTGGTCTGGTCTACTGGGCAATGATACGATCCTCTGCCTCAAGAAGCTCAATGTATAGTTGAATTGCTTCTTGAATATTAGCGATCGGTACCCAAAACATTAGAACACTGCCACCAGCGAGTTATTTTTATTTTAGGATGCAACCATGACTCTCAAACGCACCGCTTTATTTGACCAGCACTTGAAACTAGGGGCAAAACTAGTTGGCTTTGGCGGTTGGGAAATGCCCTTGCAATACGCTGGGATTTTGGCAGAGCATCGGGCGGTGCGATCGCAAGTAGGCATGTTTGATGTTTCCCACATGAGCAAATGGCTAGTGCAGGTACCAGATCTGGAGCAACTCCAAAAACTAGTACCGTCCAATCTTGCCCGACTCAAGGTCGGACAGGCTCAATACTCAGTCTTACTCAACCCCAATGGCGGAGTGATTGACGACTTGATTTTATATTATTTAGGAGATCAATCCTGGCTAATTATCAGCAATGCCGCCACTAGATCTCAAGTAGAGCCTTGGCTCCAAGCCCATCTCCCCAATTGTATCAGCGATCGCTATGCCGAATATGCTCTGATTGCTGTTCAAGGTGCAGAGGCGATCGCGCGGCTCCAGGAAATGTGCAGCCTAGATCCAGATCAAGTCCCCCGCTTTCACCATCAATTCCTAGAAATTTTGGCCCAACCTGCTTGGCTAGCTCGCACGGGCTATACGGGGGAAGATGGCGTAGAAATTATGGTGCCACCCCAGATAGCTGGTCAACTATGGCAAAACTTGTTAGCGCTAGAGATCACTCCCTGTGGTTTGGGGGCAAGGGATACCCTCAGGCTAGAAGCCGGTCTGCATTTGTACGGTCAAGAACTGAGTGCAGATATTTCCCCATTAGTCGCTGACCTAGGTTGGCTGATCCATTGGGCAGAAAAAGGTGATTTTATTGGCCGAACTGCCCTAGAAGCTCAACAGGCTGATGGCATTCTCCAAAAGTTAGTAGCTTTTACCCTAGAAGGCAAAAACATCGCCCGCCCTGGCTATGGAATCTACGCTGAAGGGCAACAAGTCGGCATGGTTACGAGCGGCACACTCTCTCCCAGTTTAGGCGTAGCGATCGGCCTAGGGTATGTGCCAATTAGCCTAGCCCAGCCTGGACAAATCCTCACCATTCAAATTCGCGATCGCTTCGCTAATGCCACCATAGTTCGTCGTCCCCACTATAGGAAAAAGTCATAATTAAATCTATAATTAGGCTTAAGCCCTTTTGTCAAAAATATGCAGCCCTCTTCTAGGATTAACATTCGCCCCATTCACCAACGGGACTTTTATGCTGTACAGCAGTTGGGTGGCCTAGAAGCAGACCAAGCCCAGTTCGGCATTACTAGCGCCCTCAATCATCCTCCCCACGCTAAAGAACTTACCTTCAATCACGCGATTTGGCTGAGTTGGTTTCGAGCCAATCGCCCTGACCGCATCTTTGTGGCGGAGCTAGATCATGAAATTGTCGGGATGATTTGGGTGGCAGCCTTTAACCGTAGCCGCAGCACCTGGCAAATTGAGCGAATGGCGATCGCGGCCGGTGCCGACTACTTCACCATTGGCACTGACCTAATTCGCTATGCCCTGGGCTCCTGTTGGGAGGCCCGTACCTGGCTATTACAGGTAAACGTCCAATCTAACCAAGCGATCGCCCTCTATCGCCAAAATGGATTTCAGCCCCTAGCCCACCTTACCAATTGGCAAATTAGTCAAGACCTGGTAGATCAACTAGCGGCTTCGGCTCCCGAGTTACCCAACCTCTTACCAATCAACAATGCTGATGCTACCTTGCTCTATCAGCTAGACACTGCCGCTATGCCCCCTCAAATTCGCCAAGTGTATGATCTAGGGGTGAGTGACTTCAGGCTCAACTTCTGGACACATATTCTTGCCCATGGTCAACATCTCCTCCATGCCAGTCAAGAGGTCTCTGGCTATGTCTACGAATCTCAACGCAAGGCGGCGATCGGCTATTTTTCCTTGCTCATGCAACCTAAACAGGGGAATCGTTGCCACATGACCATTCACCCCGCCTATACCTGGCTGTATCCTGCGGTCATCGCCCAAGTAGCCAAGGTGGTAGCCCATAGCGGCGGTGACTATAGTTTTGTGGTTTCTTCCACTGATTATCAGCCTGAGCGCGAAGCTTACCTAGAGCAGATTCAAGCCCAACGGTTTGAACATGGATTGTTGATGGGGCGCTCGGTCTGGCATAAGGTGCGAGAGTCCCGCATTAGTTTAGAATCTTTACAGCTTTCCCGCGTGCTGGCTGGTCTGCAACCTGTACATCGCCCTGTACCTGGTCGCATTGATACGCCTCCTTCAGGCGGGCACTATCCCGAACTAGACTGATTTTGTACATTAGATACAAAACTTCTGAGTCGCGATCGCTAGAATCTACCCCTGTACCTTGGCGGCAATAGTCCAATCCCAAAGTTTATCCTATGAAGATCCTCAAAATTCAAACTCTACGCGGAGCTAACCAGTGGCACATGCAAAAGCCTTACTTGGTAGTGATCAGACTAGACCTTGAAACCGAGAATCAGGTAGTGCTTCAGCCCCAGGTCGCCCAACTGTTGCCCCAGCTTGGTCACTGGTCTCCCACTACTCCTTTAACTACCTTGGTACAGCAAGTAGCTTTAGAGCTACAAAGATTAGCAGGCATGAATGTTAGCTTCGGCACTACCAAGCCCACCTTAGAAACGAATGTGCATCAGGTAGTGTTTGAGTATCAGTATGAGCAAGCCGGACGTTACGCCGCCCGTGCTGCCGTCAGGCTTTGTCAGGCGTTAATTACAGACCAGAACTATCCCCAAGCTGAGCTTGATCAAGACTTACAGGATTTACGGGAACTGCGGCTAGATGCCCAACTTGGGCCTAGCACCGAGTCGATCGTAGCCGAAGCCACCGCCCGTCGCATTCCCTGGTTAGAAGTTGGCAGCCGTGCCATGATCCAAATGGGCTATGGCATCTATCAGAAACGCATCCAAGCCACCCTCTCTAGTTTTACCAATGTGCTGGGCGTAGAACTCGCCTGCGACAAGGAAGGCACCAAAACCACCCTGCGGAGTTCTGGTGTACCAGTTCCCAGGGGGACAGTGATCAAATCGGCCAAGTATTTGGAAGATGCGATCTTGGAAGTGGGTGGCTTCCCCATAGTGATTAAGCCTCTGAATGGCAATCATGGCCGTGGTATTACCATCAACATTCAATCCATGCTGGCAGCAGAGGATGCCTTTGAACTGGCGGCCGAAGTTTCTGAAGAGGTGATTATAGAGCGCTTTCACCGGGGGCGTGACCATCGAGTTCTGGTAATCAATGGCAAGGTGGTGGCAGTGGCAGAGCGTGTTCCTGCCCATGTAATTGGGGATGGCAGATCTTCTGTCGCCCAACTGGTAGAACTCACTAACCTCGATCCCCGCCGTGGTGATGGTCATGACAATGTGTTGACTAAAATTGTAGTTGATCGCACTAGTCTAGATGTGTTGCAGCGCCAGGGCTATACCCTAGAATCTATTCCCAAGGCGGGTGACATCTGCTACCTAAAAGCTACTGCCAACCTCAGCACTGGTGGCATTGCTGTGGATCGCACCGACCACATTCACCCTGAAAATATTTGGCTGGCGCAGCGAGTTGCCAAAATCATTGGCCTAGATATTGCTGGGATCGATATTGTCACTGAAGACATCAGCCGCCCAATCCGCGAAGTGGATGGCGTGATTGTGGAAGTGAATGCCGCGCCTGGTTTTAGAATGCATACCGCCCCCAGTGTGGGAATTGCTCGCAATGTGGCGGAGCCAGTAATTGATATGTTGTTCCCGCCTGGTTCCCCCTGCCGCATTCCGATTGTGTCGATCACTGGCACTAATGGCAAAACTACTACCACGCGTTTGACTGCCCATATTTTCCGTCAGACTGGCGTAACTGTAGGCTACACCACTACCGATGGCATCTATATTGGTGAATGTCTGGTAGAAAAGGGAGATACCACTGGCCCCTACAGCGCTCAGGTGATTTTGCGCGACCCTACGGTGGAGGTGGCAGTTTTGGAGACGGCGCGGGGAGGGATTTTACGCTCTGGCTTGGGTTTTGATGGCTGTGACGTGGGCGTAGTTTTAAATGTGCAGGCTGATCATTTGGGCATCGGTGACATTGACACAGTTGAAGACCTGGCAAATCTTAAAAGTGTGGTGGCTCAGGCTGCTTTCCCCAGTGGCTATGCGGTCCTGAATGCTGATGATGTTTTGGTGCGACAAATGGCTGAAAAAGTCCAGGCGCAGGTCGCCTATTTTTCCATGGTGCCAGATAACCCAGTTGTGCTTGCCCATACTCAACAAGGTGGCTTGGCCGCAGTGTATGAGAATGGCTATTTGTCGATTTTGAAGGGCGACTGGACTCTCCGCATTGAACAGGCGATCAATTTGCCCCTCACCCTAGGCGGAAGGGTGCCATTCATGATTCAAAACGCCCTGGCTGCTAGTCTAGCTGCCTTTGCCCAAGGGGTAAAAATTGAGCACATTCGCATGGCTCTCACCACTTTTGTGGCTTCTGCTCAGCAAACTCCCGGCCGCATGAACCTGTTTAATCTAGAAAAGTATCATGTGTTGATTGACTATGCCCACAATCCTGCTGGCTATAAGGCGATCGCTAGTTTTATTAGCACTTGGACTGAGGGTGAACATGTAGGCGTAATTGGCGCTCCAGGCGATCGCCGCGATCAGGATTTGATTGAACTGGGGCAGTTGGCAGCCGAAATGTTTGACTGGGTAGTGATTAAAGAGGATAGCGATCGGCGGGGGCGACCGCCTGGTACGGTGGCAAGTTTAATCGCTAAGGGCATCCAAGTGGTAAACCCGCAAATGCGTCTAGAAATTATCCTGGATGAAGATCAGGCGATCGACTTTGCTTTAACTGAGGCTAACTCTGGAGCATTGATTGCCATCTTGCCAGAAAAGGTCAATGGGGTAATTGCCAAAATTGAACAGAAACAGCCTTTACACCTACGGGGCGATCGGGCTATACCCGTAAGTCAGCCTTTGCCGGATCTGGTAGTGCCGCAAATTTAGTTATAGTATTTAGCCTACAATTTGCCTAAAAACTTGAGGGCATTGCGGCGCGCGATCGCCATGATTGTCCCTTGAGGATTTACCCCTAGGGCAGTACAGAGTAAGCTTGCATCAGAAATATAAAGATTTTTGGTGTCAAACACTTTGCCAAAGGAATCGGTGGCGCAAAGTCGTCGATTTTCTCCCATGGGGCAGCTAGAAAATAAATGAACTGTGATCAAGTTGGTAAGATGGGATGGCAATATTTGGGGAAGGTTTGCCAAATCGCTAGTTTTAGTCAAGCGATCGCTACCAGTAATACTGGGATAAAGTGCCACTGCTCCTGCTGCTAGCAGCAATTCAGACAGCTTGGTCAAGGCTTCTGCCAATACTTTTAGTCCCGATTGATCTAGCTGGTATTTAACTAAAGGATCACGAAAGCCTGGCAAGCTTAGGACGTTGCCCCTGCCCGTAGCCTCACTCCCGATCGCGGCGTAATAGATTGCCATTCTTTGCCAAAATTGATCCACCTCCCAGGCATAGGCGGGGTGATCATTCATTGCCAATCCTAGGTAAGCCCGTGAGCTAATGGAACAGCCGAAATTAAATCGGGGTAAAAACTCCTTCACCTGATGCACAGCCACCCCCATCTGCTGATCATTGACCTCTTCTTGAAAGCGGGCAGTGATTTTAACCGTGGGATGCATTTGCAGACTCCTACCCACATTTTTAGTGATGCCACTGCGCTGGAGGAGGGCGGGGGTTTGGATGGCGCCGCCACAGACAAACACGGTTTCTGCGGTAATTGTCAGGGTTTGCGATCGCTGCCTTGCCTGAATTTGCCAAAGCTGATCCAGGTATTTCAAGCTTTGCACCCAAGTGTCGGTCAACAGCACAGCACCCTGGGCGATCGCCATCGGGATCAAAGTCTCAGTCATCGACTGCTTACGACCAACCTGGTGAGAGTCATACTTGAACCAGCGTGGCACCTCAAGGCATTCCCAGCCCATTGCCTCTGCCCCAGCTTTGAGCTTAAGGGAAGCCGCAGGTGGTTGACCAGGGAGATAGGAGACGGAGACTGCCTGTTCACCAAATTGAAAATGAGGCTCTAGGTCTGGGAGGGCGATCGCTTCTACCTCATATAGAGCTTGCCATTTAGCTAATAGTTCAGGGGGAGTGCGGTGGTATAGGCCGCTATTGATCTCGGTGCCGCCCCCTAAACAACGACCTTCGACGTATTGAATTTTGGGTTTACCGAAAGCAGCAGAAACTCCGCCATGGCGATACTTGCTGGTCATTTCTGCTAGGGAAAAGGGGCTACAGTGATCGAGGTTGAGATTAGCCCCTTCTTCAATCAGCAGCACCTCTAAACCTGCGGCTGCCAAGGTATAGGCTACTACTGCTCCTCCTGCCCCTGAGCCAATTACTGCTACCTGTGTGCGCATGGCTGGGTCTCGTAAGCGTAAAACACTGCTAGGCTTTCATAGAATCGGATCAAATCCCGACTGGGGGCAAACCCAGACTTTTGCCAAGCTTGAACTTGAACCCATTGGGCGCGATCGCTTAAATTTATAAACATCTTGCCGCCATAAAACAGCCCAGTCCAGTTAAATCCTAAAGTGAGCAATGTCAGGGGCAGTTGTAAATAGTCAGGCATGCGCTGATGCTGTTCCAAGATAAACTGCACCAATCCAGGCAAGCTATGGGCTGGTAACTCTAGGCGATGTTGAACCAGGGTAGTAGCGATCGCGGCGGCGGTGGAATTAAAACTTTTAGCCCCAAACATCACTAGCGAAACTCGGCGGTAATTTGATCGAGAATGGCTTGCGCTCCCTGGGCTTTTAGCTGCTGTGCTAGCTCAATGCCAATCGCTTCGGCGGCCGCTTCACTGTCAGTAATTTCCGCCTGGATTAACCTAGTGCCATCTAAGCTCGCAACCATGCCTTTGAGGGTTAGGCGATCGCCGGTAATTGCAGAATTTACCCCAATCGGTACTTGACAGCCCCCCTCCAGTTCCCGCAAGAAAGACCGTTCTGCCAAACAGCGCTGGGTAGTAGGACTATGGCTAATCGGCTGGAACAATTCCAGAATTTCCAAATCGCGATCGCGGCATTCAATCCCCAAAGCCCCCTGACCTACCGCATGGAGGCAGATTGCTGGATCTAGAATTTGCTCAATCCGTTCAGGCATGCCTAACCTTTGCAAACCTGCTGCCGCCAAAATCAAAGCATCATAGTCACCGCTATCTAACTTGGCTAGGCGAGTATTGAGGTTACCCCGCACATCTTTAAAGGCCAAATGGGGATAATGGTGGCGCAACTGTGCCAAGCGCCGTAACGAAGAAGTGCCAATCACCGCGCCATCGGGTAGATGTTCCAGGCTTTTCTGAAGATGACGACTGTGGAATACCACCGCATCGGAGGGGTCTTCCCGCTCGGTAACTGCGCCTAGGGTCAGCCCTGGGGGTAAATTAGTCGGTAAGTCCTTCAGGCTATGGACAGCAAAGTCTACCTGGCGGTTGAGCATGGCATCTTCTAGTTCTTTGGTAAATAGACCTTTATCACCAATTTTGGCTAGAGCTACATCCAGGATTTGATCTCCTTGGGTATTCATGGTCACTACCTCAAAGGTGCGATCCTGGTAGGCTGCTTGCAATTCTGCCTGTACCCAGTGGGTTTGTACCAATGCCAGTTGACTTTTGCGCGACCCAATCCGAATAATTTCCATGCTGTCTGTGTTCTCAGATTTTCAGTAATTCCACCATTCAAACAGGTTTTAGGCGAAGTTCAAGGTTTTGTTAATAGATATTAAGCTTTATCGGAGCGCACAGCTTCTAGCAGACGGGAAAAATAAAACTGGGTAGCGGTAAATTCCTGGCGGGTGATCTGAAAGCCTAAATCTTGCAATAGCGCTCTCACCCTAGATTCAGGATGTAAGTAGGCACGGGTGGTTTTGCTGGCTCCTGGAAAAGACTCCCCCACTTTTTTTAACAAGGTGTAGTACAGGTTTTTGGGAGCAAAACTAATAATTAAGCGATCGCTCGCTAAGCTAGCTAAATGGCTAATCAAACCAGCTAACTCAGTCTCAGGATAGTGAATCATCACATCCAGGCAAACCACCGTATGATAACTTCCGCTTAAATCAGTCAGATCGCACACCTGAAATTGGGGATTTTCGGGATCAATCGCCTGCCTTTGGGCTTCAGCCACCATTTTTTCGGCAATATCGCTGGCAAATACCCGCATCCCCATCTGGGCGAGGGGAAGGCTTAAGCTACCAGTACCGCAGCCCGCATCACACACGGTCAGACCAGGGCAGACAGGTTTAAACCATGCCAATACATAAGCGATCGTCTGTTGATGACCATCCCGAATATCTTGCTGCACCTTGCTGACTGTGCCAGCGCCATAGATGCGACTCCAGCGCTCAAATCCCAGGTTGTTAAAATATTCTTTGACTACTTGTTTATCATTCATGTTTTTTGGGTAAAGAATTGTTAGCCCAAAAATTGTACTCCCTTCCCCATCACAAGGTTAAACTTAGGACTTAGGCAAATCAGGCTGCCTAAATTCCGAACATGTTAGGACTTTAATTCCTATGGCCAACTCCCCAATCTGGCGACCCTTTAGCCAAATGAAAACAGCACCCGCCCCCCTTGAGGTCTTGCGCGGTCAAGGTGCATGGTTAGAGCTAGCAGATGGACGTAAAATTCTGGATTGCATTTCTAGTTGGTGGGTGACGATCCATGGTCATGGTCATCCCCTATTAGCCAAAGCCCTATATCAACAAGCCCAACAACTAGAGCAGGTCATCTTTGCCGGTTTTACCCATGCTCCGGCTGAAACCCTAGCCGCCAGACTAATTCAAACTTTGGGTGGCGGTCGTCTGTTCTTTTCGGATAATGGTTCTACTGCGGTGGAAGTGGCGCTCAAAATTGCCTATCAATATTGGCAAAATCTGGGTCAAACTCAACGTCACAGCTTTATTTGTTTTGAAGGGGGCTACCATGGGGATACTTTTGGTGCCATGGCGATCGCCAAAACCTCTAGCTGGTGGCAGCGTTATCATCAACTGCTGTTTGATACGGATCCAGTGGCATATCCTGCCCTAGGGGATCAGGTAGATCCAGAGCAACTCGAAGCCTCATGCTTAAACCAGGTCGAGGCACTTCTAGCCCAGCAGCGCCATGCCGCCATCATCATTGAGCCTCTGGTTCAAGGTGCTGGGGGAATGCGATTTTGTCGCCCTGTTTTTTTACAAAGATTAGCCGAGCTAGCCCGCAGTTACCAAACCCTGTTGATCTATGACGAAGTGATGACTGGCTTCGGGCGCACAGGCGAGTTGTTTGCCTGCCAGAAAAGTCACACTAGCCCAGACTTACTCTGCTTATCTAAAGGTTTATCAGGCGGCTGCCTGCCCCTGGCGGTGACGATCGCTACCGAGCAAATCTATCAGGCTTTTTGGCATGACGATCCAAATCAGGCTTTTTATCATGGTCATTCTTACACTGGTAACCCATTGGCCTGTGCTACCGGCGTAGCTTCCCTGGAAATGCTGACCGCTAACCCCCACTGCTATCAGCAACTTGAAGCCTGGCATTGGCAATTTTATCACCAATATTTGACCGATCATCCTGATCTGAGCAATTTTCGCGTGTGTGGCACGATCGCTGCCATGGAAGTTACGGCTCGATCATCTACCCCAGGCTACTTTCATCATCTGGCGGCACCGCTCAAAGCAGAGTTTTTAGCTGCGGGTTTTCTACTCCGCCCCCTAGGCAATACCATCTACATTATGCCCCCCTACTGCATTGGCCAGGAAGAGCTAGGAAGTATTTATGCAGCGATCGCCCAAGTCGTGAGCAAAGTAGTGGCAGAGGCTAGCTAGTCAAACCAACCAATATTTTGATTATTAATTCGATTCTGTTCGGCATTAGAGCCAACTGGTCGGTACATCAACTGGCTGAGACGCATTTTCTCTTGATCTGCTCTAGGCAACAGCGCGGGAGTTTTTTGCTGTTCAAGTTCCAGCTTCAGGCGCTGATTCTCGCTCAGGGCTTGATCTAGATCAGTTTTGAGTTGGCTGGCTTGAGCTAAATAGGCTTGAGTTCGCTCTAGCTCGCTTTGCAACTGGGCGTTTAATTCCTGGGCGGCAGCCAATTGATTTTTGAGTTGCTGCACTTCTGGGTCTGAATGATGGTCTACAGGGGCAGATTGCTCCAGTTCTTCCACCTCAAGCACTAGGGCTGGTTCAAGTTTAGACTTCTGTACCTCTTCTCGCACAATATCAGTCAACCGTTTGCGTGTAGTCATGGGCTTCTCCAATCACGTTCTAATTCATCTACCACCCGCCGATAATCTGCCTCAGCTTCTCTGGCATTCTTACCCCGCCATTGACTGATCGCCAAGCCATCCAGGGCTGCCCGTTCATGGGCTTTATAGGCTCGGATAAAAGCATGACAGGTAGGGATTCCCACTTCCATCAGGGTATTTTGAGCTTCTAAAGCCTCGTTGATACTGCGGGGATCAACTCTAGTCAACAACACCCGATGGCGTAACCCCAAGGGTTCTACCACAGTTTTTACGGTTTCAATCAAGGCAGTCAAGTCCATCGGCGCGGGCGGAGAAGGTAGCAAGAGATAATCTGCCACCTGCAACACGGTTTGCAATATGTCTGAGTGCAGGGCGGGTGGTGTATCTACTAATACTAAGTCGTAATCGCCAATCTCAGATAGTTTCCCTAAAATTTGTGGCTCAGAGATTTGCTCTAGAGCAAAACCCATGCCCTTAGAATTGCGCCCTGCCCACCAACTGGAAGATGCTTGGGGATCAGCGTCTACCAAGAGGACGCGCTGCCCGGTCGCCAAAATTGCTGCCAGATTGATTGAGGTTGTAGTTTTGCCGACCCCACCCTTGCCATTAGCGATCGCTAAAATTTTCACTTAGTTTATGGTTTGACTGGAGATACAGAGGAAGGAACTAGATCAGGAGTTTCAGCCTGTCGCACTGCCACCCCAATTCCCACTGCAAAGCAAATCAGCAGCAGAATCACCAGGGTCAAAAGCCTGGGCTGGGGGGAAGCGATCGCTGGTTCAGGTGCCACTTGGGTTTGATCCAGGTCTAGATCTGTGTTTTGACCTATGACTAGATCTACTGGAGCTACTGAAGTTGGGGTATCGGCCAAGAACTGGCAAGCGATCAGCCCCACCGTAATGTTATCGTGGCCATTGCGGGAGTTTCCCTGATCAATCAATCCCCTACAGGCGTCACGCACGGTTTGGCGACCAATTAACAAGGGCAGAATCTCCAGCCGCCATACCTCCATCACTCGCTCATAGTCACTTAGCCCATCCGAACAGAGCAGCAACACACAGGCCTCATCAACTAGCAAAGAATAGTAAGAAGGGTTGAGGTACTCCTTCGATCTAGTACCTAGAGCTTGAGTCAAGGCACCTGCATCCATTCTTTGGTTGGCATAGGCGGGTAAACTGTAACCTAGCACCACATCGCGGGTAGCCACATCATCATCCACCGTAACTTGATAGCAATTACGACTATTCACCCAATAGAGGCGGCTATCCCCCACATTCACCACAAACACTTGATTACAAGGCTGACCCTGGGGACGGGGCATTACTGCCATCACCAGAGTAGTGCCCATACGCTGTTGAGCATGGCGGTGATTTTGATCGTTTTGGGCGACAATTTGGTCATTTGCCTGACCTACCAAATTGTGCAGTTGCTCCTTAAACCAAGTGGAGGAAAAATTCTGGCTATCGGTCTCTACCTGTCGCAGTAAATGGTTTAAGCCTTGACTGATTGAAGCGATCGCCATTTTGCTGGCAACTTCTCCCCCCTCATGTCCACCCAAGCCATCACAGATAATTACAGCGCGATCGCGCAAATAATCAAGATCTAAGTCGCCATTTGGATAGCAGTAATCTTCATTATGCTCTCGGCGTGAGCCAGTATCCGTGGCCGCTGCCACCCTAGTAGACAGGGTAGAACTAGCCAAAACCTGAGCAGTTAATTTCTCTACCTGAGCGATCGCTTGTTGTGCCTTAAATTCTCCTCGGCTCAAGCCATAAAATAACTCGGCCACTCCCTCTTCAATTTCAGGGCTGACTCCCCCTAGCCAGGATTGCCACAACTCCCCCAACCCAATTAACTCGGCCTTACCCTGATCGGGAGCCAATTCTAAAATTCTGACCCAACAGCCATCTATCCGCACCAACTCAGGTCGCAAAAAAGTGCTAGCCACCCCAAAATCAGCCAGAAAAGGCCAGAGAAATAGAACTTGATACAACCAATTAAGCTGTCGTAAAGGTGTCGCCTCTGCCCAAGACTCTGCCAGGCTAGGCATCACCACCCCAGTGGCCGAAATTGGTACATTCTCTAATACCAATATTTCTTGTTGGTCCCCTAGAACAGCATAGGGACGAGGCAAATGCAATTGGAAACAAGAAAGTTTAAGATAAGTGGCAACCAGAGGTGAAAAATCATCTGGACAATCTGGCAACCTAAACATTTGGCTATCAGAAACCACCTGGCGATCATGCACCAAATAGCGATCGTGGAGCAAATTACCAGGTAGCAAATCTCCAGAACTAGCCCCCACCAACCAAAGGTAAGACTGTGGCACTGTATTCGACAAATCCGAATGCTGAGCAGGTAAATTCACACTCAAATATCCGTTAAGCTTGCTAGGTGAAGGCTCACTAGTATGCATGAAAAAGTCAAAATAAAACTTACCCCTAGAATACCAGGACTAGAAAGCAAAAATCGCCAAAAGCTCAAGAACAGATTTAGACTAAGCTTCCAAGCGTTCATACTCAGCCAAATCTGTCCCAAGTTATAGCGATCGGGGTTTAGCAAGACTAATGCCGTCCAATTTAGGAAGTGTGGGGTGGAGGGTTCTGGTCTCAAGTTGGGTTTTGCCCCACACCCCATCTAAAGCCAAGGTCTCAGAAGCCAAGGTCTCAGATGTTAGAAGGTCGGCAACTAACCAAACTGACCAGAAACATATTCTCTAGTCTGCTTTTGATTGGCATTATTAAAAATCACCTCAGTGCGATCAAACTCGACAATCTCACCCAGGTACATAAAAGCCGTATAGTCAGAAATTCGGGTAGCCTGCTGCATATTGTGAGTCACAATCAAAATCGTCACCTGTTTTTTCAGTTCCTTCATCAACTCCTCAATGCTACTAGTGGAAATTGGATCAAGGGCTGAAGTCGGTTCATCAAACAAAATCATCTCTGGTTCAGTCGCCAAAGCTCTAGCAATACAGAGTCTTTGCTGTTGGCCACCGGAAAGGGAAAATGCCAAGCCATGCAAGCGATCCTTCACCTCATCCCAGAGGGCTGCCCCCCGCAAAGACTGCTCTACTTTTTCATCAATCATACTGCGCTTAGTAATGCCACGAATCCGCAGACCATAGGCAATATTTTCGTAGATTGACTTAGGGAAAGGATTAGGCTTTTGGAATACCATGCCAATGCGCATTCTCACTTCAATGGGATCAACATTTTTTGCTAACACATTGAGCGAATCTAACCAAATCTCCCCAGTATAGTGATTTCCAGGATAGAGATCGTGCATACGATTGAAAGCTCTCAGTAGCGTGGTTTTACCACAACCAGAAGGGCCGATTAGAGCAGTGATTTTACGATCTTCAACTTGGAGATTAACCCCCTTCAAAGCGTGCTTAGTGCCGTAATAGAAATCAAAATTGCTCACCTCAGCCTTGTAGCTTTTGGCCTGTTCAGAAGTATCAGAAATAGAAGTCATGATCAGTTACCACTTAATGCGATTACGGAAGAAAACACGAAGATAGATGGCTGAGCCATTCATAATAATGGTCAGAATCACCAAGACTACGCCCGCTGCCCCAGCATTCAACTGAAACGCAGGCTGAGGACGAGATACCCAGTCAAACATCTGGATGGGCAGCACCGTAAAGTCAGATAGCAACCAACTAAACGAAAAGTAGGGGAACTCACCGGTAATGGGAGAATCCGGTAGAGAAGTAATAAAGGTCAGCGCCCCAATCGTAATCAAGGGAGCCGCTTCCCCGATCGCCCGCGAAAGTGCCACAATAATACCAGTTAAAACTCCACCAGCGGCAGCCGGTAACACATGATCCCAAATCATCTGCCAGCGACTAGTACCAATGCCGTAGGCGCCTTCCCGCAGAGATTGAGGAATAGACTTCAGTGCTTCGCGGGTGGTGACAATGATTACCGGCAAAATCAACAGAGATAGGGTCAAGGCTGCCGTGATGATACTCTCGCCCAACTGCAACTGCTGCTTAAAAATTCCCAAAGCCAGCAGTCCATAGACAATTGAAGGCACCCCCGCCAAGTTGGACACATTCACTTCAATAATGTCAGAAAGCCAGCCTTTCTTGGCGTATTCCTGCAGATAGACCCCAGAGGCAATCCCAATCGGTACTGCCAAAACAATGGTTACCAGCATAATCGTCGCTGTGCCTACCATCGCCACTAGAATCCCAGCATCTTCAGGCCGAGGGTCAGGCGGCGAACTCAAAAATTCCCAACTGAGCTTAGCTCCACCTTGAATAAATAGCTGTGCTACCAGCGCCAGCAAAATCGCAAAGCCAAAAAACAAAGAAAAAATTGCCAGGACGACAAACACATAGTCCCAGATTTTGCGCTTTTGAATTGAGGCTCGCAGAACCTGAATATTTTCAATTGCCATATTCTAATAAACCTCCCGATATTTGCGAATTAGCCAATAGCCTAGTAAATTTAGCACCAGAGTGAGTAATACCAGGGTCAGCCCTGCTGCAAAGATAGTGTTGTATTCCAAAGTACCATTAGCAATGTCTCCTTGGCTGACCTGCATAATATAGGCCGAGATCGTAGCTGCGCCGTCCAAGGGATTCCAGGTGTAAGTGGTCTGGAGACCAGCAGCAATACCCACAATCATGGTCTGACCAATGGAGCGAGAGATTCCCAGAATATAGCCAGCAATGATCCCAGAAATCGCCGAAGGGATTACCACCTGTAGGGCAGTTTGAATCCTGGTTGCACCCACTGCATAGGCACCTTCGCGCATCTGTACTGGAACCGCTCGCATGGCATCTTCAGCGATCGAGGTAATCAACGGCACAATCGAAATCCCCATTACTAGACCTGCACTGAGCATATTGAAACCGCCCAAATCAGGATAGATCTTTTGCAACAGAGGGGTTACTACCAGTAACGCAAAGTAACCAAACACTACCGAAGGAATCCCCGCCAGAATTTCTAGAATTGGCTTGAGCCACTCCCGCAGTCCGCCCGCCGCATACTCACTTAGATAAATCGCGATGATTGTACCAATTGGAACAGCAAAAATTACAGATACACCAGTAGTAACTAGAGTGGGAGCAATTAAGGTAAGAATGGCAAAGTGCTTATCTTCAAATAGGGGAGTCCATTTTGGGTCAGAAATATTGAAAAAGTCAGCTAGGGGAACTTCTTTAAAGAAATCAATGGTGTCACCTATCAGCACATACATGATGCCAAAGGTGGTCAAAACCGATGAAGCTGCCGCTAAAAACAGTAAAACTTCAATTACTCGCTCAATTGGCTCACGGGCAGCCTTTACTTGACGGAAGGTGGGTCTGGATCTGGATACAGAGCTATCTGTGGTCATTTCTGCTAAACCAATTTGCTAAATCAAAAATATGACAAGAATTATAAGACTTGGTGGCTCAACCACCATCAGCAATAGATATCAGCAACAAAGGGAAACTGAGTTTTTACACTCAATCTCCCATAAACTAGCGACTATTAGTAGATTAAAATCACTGCATACTCAACTTAAAGCCAGAATTACTCCTTGGCTTCCCGCTTCAACAGTTCATCAATGGTCAAGCCAATTTCTTCCTTACCACCAAAGATAGTGCCAGTTCTACGCCCAGTGAACTTGGTAGCGATCTGAGTGTAGGCTCTAGCAGGAAAAGCTACATACTTGGCTTCCTTAGCTAGCTTGGCACCGTTTTGAATGGTGAAGCTGACGAATCGGCTGACTTCAGGACGAGCCGCTGCCTTGGTGCTGACATAGATGAATAGGGGACGAGAAAGGGGAGTGTAGGCACCGCTTTGCACGTTGGCATCAGTGGGTAGAACGCCAGTAGTCTTGCCAGGGGGAACAATAGGTACTGCTTTGATTCTGCCTTTGTTTTCTTCCACATAGGCCTTGCCGAAGAAGCCCATTGCGCCAGTATCACGAGATACACCTTGCACGAGGACGTTGTCATCTTCACTAGGGGTGAAGTCGGTGCGAATAGCCTTGGATTTGCCGTTTACTGCTTCAGTGAAGTAGTCAAAAGTACCAGAGGCAGCACCTGCACCAAATAGCTTGAGGGGACGGTTGGGGAAACCAGGGCGAACTTGGCTCCAGTTGCTGATCTTGGAACCTGGCTCCCAGATTGCCTTGAGTTCAGGAAGGGTGAGTTGGTTAGTCCAGGTGTTTTGGGGGTGAACTACCACGGCTAGACCATCATAGGCAATCGGTAACTCAACGTAAGAAATTCCATTCTTCTTACAGTCACCCATTTCCTTGGCAGTAATTGGACGAGAAGCGTTGGAAATATCAGTTTCACCGGCACAGAACTTACGGAAGCCAGCACCAGTACCAGATACACCCACGGTGACGCGAGTGCCAGCGTTAGCCTTTTGGAATTCCGCAGCAGCAACTTCCATGATCGGGAACACGGTGCTAGAGCCGTCAACTTTAACAGTGGGCTGCTGGGCTTGAGCAGCGAAGGGAGCAGCAGAAATAGCTACCACACCAGCCAGAAGTACAGATGCACTGCTAGATAATACTTGATTAGCGTTCATTGTTATTTTGGTCACAAGAGAAGTGCTCGACATCTCAACGGTATTAAATCCCTCGCCTAATGTAATTAAAGAGATGTTAAAGCTTTGGTTAAGACCAGGTTAAATATTTTTAATTTACCTTTAAACTGCTTAGCTCAGGTCTTTTGTGGAACTAACTTGGTATGTGCCTGTCTATTGCTAGATTATAGCTGGTTTTTTAGCCAGGATTTAGGGGGTTTTTGAGGGATGAGGTGGGGCATTTAGTTTTAAACCACTCTGCTGGTCAGAAACAAGCCAGCGCCGAAACAGATCAGGTTGGGCATCCAGGCAGCCAGGAGGGGAGAGAGAATTTCTACTTGACCCAATGCGCCACAGACAAACAGTAGCAGGTAATAGCCAAAAATTATCAATACACTGACCCCAAAGCCACGGGCAGTGCTGGTGCGTTGGGGACGCATACCCAAGGGGGCACCCACCAGGGCAAAGACTACACAAATGAACGGGAGGGCATATTTTTGCTGGAGGCGAACTTCCAGTTTTTTAACTTCTTTGAAATTGCCAGATTGGCGTACGAGGTTGGTGTAGCGGGTGAGTTGGGAGATGTTCATTTCTTCGGCATTGCGCTGCTCTTGGGCAAAATCGAGGGGGGCGCGGGGCAGGTGGAGACTCTGCTGGTCAAACTTGAGGATGCTGCGATAGGTACCGCTGGCGTTGATTACGTAGTTAGTGCCTTGGCGAAATTCCCACATATTGGCGCTAGGCAGCCAGACAGCGGATTTAGCTTTGAGAATTTGTTGGATATGACCTTGGGAGTTGTCGATCACAGTGACATCCAGCATTTGCTGTCCGTCAAAGCGTTTGGCTAGAAACAGGCGAATCAACTCATTTTCCACCCGACCATCGGCATACTCCACGTCACCGTACTGTTGAAAGGAGATGTTACGGGTTTTGAATTGGGGGTTGTCCTGTTTGAGGGCGGCTTTGAGTGTGCTTTTGGCTTGGTAGTTGGCAGATGGCACGATCACTTCGTTAAACACAAAGGTAGCGCCGGTAGTGATGATGCTGAGGATGAGCGCGGGGGCAATCAGGCGATAGACTCCTACCCCACAACTGCGCAGAGCGATAGTTTCCCCATCGGCAGAGAAGCGGCTGTAGGTAAGCAGGGTAGCAAGCAGCACAGACATGGGGAAGGAGTAGACCATGAAGCCTGGGAGTTGCAGGGCAAAGACTTGGAGGGCAATGAGAATGTTGAGGCCTGCATCGGTGATTAGGCGAATTAGCTCGAACAGGGAGCCGATCGCTAGGGTAATTGAAGAGAAGGCACCAATCCCAAATAGTAGCGGCTGGATCATTTCGCTGATCAAGTAGCGATCCATGAGGGTGAAGGGAAAGGGCTTGGTCATGGGGCTAGAGGCGGAAGTTTTCGCCGAGGTAGTATTTGCGGACTTCGCTATTGGTGGAGAGTTGGTGGCTGGTGCCTGAAGCAAAGATTTGACCATCTCGCATGATGTAGGCACGATCAATGATGGCGAGGGTCTCACGCACGTTGTGGTCGGTGATCAGGATGCCGAGGTGGCGATCGCGCAATTCGCCCATGATTGTTTGGATTTCGCTAACTGCGATCGGATCAATGCCCGCAAAGGGTTCGTCTAGAAGTAAGAATTTGGGGCCATCTATGCCAATGGCGAGCGATCGGGCAATTTCGGCGCGGCGGCGCTCTCCGCCTGAGACTCGGTTACCAAGGGTGTGGGCTACGGGGGTGAGCCGAAAGTCATGTAGTAGTTGGGGGATGCGCTGTTTTTGTAATTGCTCTGGCACATTGGTCTGCTCCATCACCAGCCGCAGGTTGTCAATGATGGTGAGATGGCGAAAAATAGTAGGCTCTTGGGCAAGGTAGGCCATGCCGAGGCGGGCACGTTGATGGATGGGAAGATTGGTAATGTTGCGATCGCTCAGGCAGATGATCCCTTGATCCGGCTGAATTACACCTGTTGCCATGTAGAAGGTGGTGGTTTTACCTGCCCCATTTGGCCCTAGTAGTCCGACAATTTCCCCCTGTTTAACTTCGATGCTTACTTGGGAAACTACTTGGCGGCTCTGGTAAGACTTGCTCACATTTTGCAGGGTGAGTCTCATGGCTTGGGTGGGGTGGGCTGATCTTCGAGAATGTAGGTGGATTCTACTTGACGGTTAGATTCAGGCTTGGCTTCAAATTTGCCTTCATCAATCAGGTAGGTGATGGTTTCGGCTTGAATTTTGTTGCCCTGTTGGGTGACGATCACATTGCCGCTCAATACAATCCGCCGCTCTTTGGAAAAATACTGGGCTTGGGTGGAGGTGGCCGCAATTTGACGGGCGGGATAATTCATCCTGACATTGCCTTTGGCGGTAACTACGCCAGTTTTGGCGTTGGCTTCTTGGGTATCGGCGCGAATGGTGAGGGCGCTGCTAGTTTGGGCATAGCTGGGAAGGGTAGCTAGCCAAACACCGGTGAGGGTGGCAATCAGTCTGGAGATGATTTTCGACATGGCAGCTTTAGAGCAGGTAGAATAAATTAACAATATTGTCAACGATTTCGGTAATGCTTCGCCCATCTGTATCAAGTTGGATCGCATCTGGGGCGGCACGGAGGGGAGCGATCGTGCGGGTGGAGTCCTGATAATCGCGGCTGGTAATGCTGGCTAGTACCTGTTCAAGCTCAGTGTTGCTGCCTTGATTAATTAGTTCCTGTTGGCGGCGTTTGGCACGTTCTTGGGGGGAGGCAGTCAAGAAAATTTTTAATTCTGCCTGGGGAAACACTTCCGTGCCAATATCTCGACCTTCAGCTACGATGCCGCCAGTTTGACCGTAAGCCTGTTGTTGCTGCTTAAGCATTTGGCGGACTTGGGGCAGGGCAGCGATCGCTGAAACCTGGTCGCTAATGTAGGGTTGACGAATTTCAGTGGTGATGTCAGCCCCATTCATCCAGACTTGCACTGGTTGGCTGGGGTGGGCGGGTGGGTGCAGAGTAATAATAGTTTGATCGAGAATCTCGGCAATCTGGTCGGGAATTAGACGAATCTGGGCCCGCAGGATAGCCAGGGTGATGGCGCGATACATGGCGCCAGTGTCTAAGTACAGCAGGTTAAGTTGCTCAGCCACTAGGCGAGCTACGGTGGATTTACCCGCTCCAGCAGGGCCATCGATCGCAATAATGGGTTGGCGGTTCACAGGGGATGCAGTCAATTATGGTGCCAAGACGATGTTATCAATTAATCGAGTTGTGCCTAGGTAGACAGCGATCGCTAATAAAGCGCTTGATTGCACATATCCTATCTTTTGCAGGGTGTTTTGGTCTACTAGCTCTAGGTAATCTAACTGGAACGGGGGGGGCAGTTGATCAAGTACAGCTTGGATCAGGACTTCCGCTTGGCGCTCTCCCTGCTGGAACATAGTTTGGGCTCGGCGCAGACTAGCATAAATCTGGGGGGCAATTTGGCGCTGGCTGGGGGTAAGATACTGATTGCGAGAACTGAGGGCTAAGCCGTCGGGATCTCGATAGATCGGACAGGGGATGATTTTGACTGGTAGATTCAGATCCTGAACTAGGCGCTGAATGATTGCTAGTTGTTGGGCGTCTTTTTCGCCAAAATAGGCGCGATCAGGTTGGAAGATGTTTAGGAGCTTTAAGACTATAGTGGCAACCCCAATAAAGTGACCAGGACGCGATCGGCCGCAGAGTTGCTCAGTGAGTTCAGGGGGAGGATAGACCAAGGTGGGATTGGGGTTTGGCCAGATTTGGCTGGGATCAGGTGCGAATACAAAGTCTACACCTGCCTGTTCACAGAGTTGGAGATCCTGATCTAGGGAGCGGGGGTAAGTGGCTAAGTCTTCATGGGCAGCAAACTGACGGGGATTGACAAAGATACTCACTGCTACTAGCTGATCGGTGTGACGCGATCGCTCAATTAAGCTCAAATGTCCTTGATGTAAAGCACCCATTGTGGGGATTAGTCCCAGACTCGCAGGAGCAGAACCCTCAGCGGGGATTAGTCCCAGACTGGCGGGAGCAGAACCCTCAGTGGGGATTAGTCCCAGACTCGCAGGAGAAGACCGCTCAGCCGGGATCAAGCCCAATCTAGAACCTGCTTGCCTAACTTGATCTATCTGATCAAGCCTTGCTAAAACCTCCATTACACCCCTTGGCTGGAATCGAGCACTTCCACTTTTACCCGCGCTACACCGTGATCAATAAAGCCCAGGGCACTCGCGGCTGCCTTAGATACATCCAGGATGCGATCGCCATAGAAAGGGCCCCGATCATTAATCCTGACTACCACAGAGCGACCATTTTGGAGATTGGTAACCCTTACTCTAGTACCAAAAGGCAAAGAGCGATGGGCCGCCGTGAGTTGAAACTTATTAAAAACCTCGCCACTCGCACTCAGTCGCCCATGGAAGTCGGCTCCATACCAGGATGCCATGCCAGAAATTTGCGGTCTGCTTGGTCTGGTAGTGGCTCTCACTGGGGCAGCAGCGATCGGTTGAGGGCTGGTCATCAAATTTCGTAGCAGCTTAGCCGCAGCGATCGCATCCTGCTGAGGGTTACCACTAGAGCTTGCCGCAATCAGGGAAGCGCTGAGGCGAATGTGACCTTTATTACCCAACTTAATCGAGGGAAACTGGGTATCCACATCGGCGACAATCAGTTGAGGGTCAAATCCATTAAGGTTGAGATAGTTGAGCGTAGCGGCAATGTTAGTAGCGCGATCAAAAGGGGTGAGGGTGGGGAGATGAGCCATCTTGATCTTCTGCTCTGCGGCGGTGATGTCTTGGTTAGAGGTGACTGAGATCACGGGCACGCCTCGCACATAGACAGTAGCGGCATTTTGATTGCCAAATTTGTGGGCAACTACGGTAGCGATCGCCTGTTGTTGGCTGCGAGCTAGACCTTGGCTACGACTTTCGCCGACTTTGAGATTTTGGGCATTAACCAAACTAGGTATTCCTTGGATCGCACTCAGGCTTACAAGTGCAGTGAGGCAAGGTGCCCAGTATTTTTTAAGCATAAATTCAATGGCGGTGTTTTGACCCCCCTACCTTAAGTAATTAAGAACTAAAGATAATGTGTATTCAAATACATTTTTTTTTGGGATTTGTGCATCAGAGACTTCAGATCAAATAAAAATAAGAGAAACAACTGGGGATCAATCTAGGCAGGATCTAGATCACAAGCGATCGCTACCCCTCACCAGAATTGGCAAAAAAAAATGGAAAATTTGCCAGAATAGGCAAACTAAGTTGCAGCTTGCACCTGACGTTGTTTCAGTTTTTTGGCAGCGATCGCGTAGCCCCCATCCGCTCCATCCACAAAATGCACTTGACGACCATGGCGCTCAAACACTAGACAGGTCACCAGTGCCCGATTAGAGACATGAATACCATAGGTTAAGTTGCCCAAGCTCAACTCATATTCTAAATAGGCTTGCAGAGCTTGTCTTTGGTGAGAGTCACCTGAAATCACCATGCGGAGGGCATCATCGAATTTTTGATAATCTGTAGACTCCACTAGCTGAGACTTAAACTTGCTCCAGTCGATCAGTCGATCGCGAAACCCGAACGTCATCAATAACAAGCCCACCAAGTTATGGCAACGCATCCACCAAATTCGCCGCCATAGTTGCCAAAAGTTGCCTTTTTTCACAAAAACTCTGGCTTCTTTTTCCAGTTGTTTAGCCGAAAAACTCAGCCGCAAATTCCCTGGTGTAACTGGCTGTCTTTGATAATTAGCACCATAAATTGTCTGAATTTGTCTGATGGTGCGCCGATAGATTAAATCATTTTCTCCCTGATTTTGGGTGGCAACCACAATTAGGCTGACAGTCTCTCCCCGCGGGCTTGGTACATCTTGCCAACGGCATTCTAGGCCAGAGAAGTCTTCTGCCAGGATACTGCGCTCCCCGTCGATCTGATATGTACTCCCAGGTTGTTTGACCAGGGCTGTCGCATAGTTGACCCCACCCCCCCGCACGATCGCTTGGCTATACTGATCAGAAATTTTCAGCTTGGCAATCACTAACTCAGTCTCAGGCACTAAGTCGGCTACAGGCACCACCCCAACCCGTAAGTCCAGATCAAAGGCACGCGCCGCCATCTGCCTAGTTGCCAACAGGGCTAGCTCTGCTGCCTGACCCAAAAACGGCGGCACGATCAAAGTGGCCCCATCACCGCCAAAAATGAAAGGGATATCTAGATTCTGCGCCACATTTAACACTGCCACAATGGAGCAGGCGCCAATCAGGTTGATCTCTTTATATCTGCCTGCCTCGATCGCTTGAGTAGAACCCACTACATCAGTAATCAGCACCAGCCAATCCAGGGGTACGGGCACAAAATTAGCGCGATCGGTAATTTGAATTAGATCGGTTAATGGGGGTAAATCCGCGTAAAAACTAGAAGTAGGCATCGGATTTAATCATGGCAAGTCTTGGTTGATCCCAAATCACTATGGCTAAACTACTGTGGCTAAACTAAGAAAGTTTGAGGGCAAAGGGTAGTAACCCACTTTTGCGTGAGTCCTAAGTTCTATTAGTATAAAATATTTCTGTAAATAATTGCTTGAGTAAGTTTAGACTATAGTTGACTTAAGAGGTTTATCGGCGGCATTCATGCAATCTGTCAGGTTTAGTGCCAATAGTGCAACTCTAGCTGAACTGGCTTACCTATTTGGCTCCACGACTCCGCTAATCCTGGTAGAGGATGCCAACCAAGCTATCATCGGTGGCGTAACTCCAGAGCAACTCTTGGCAGGGATCTCAGACTGGCTGAGCCAAGGTAGCCTAGCTACTGCCCAAGATTTAATCATCCCTGCAACTCAATTCAAACTGACCAAGCAAACTCCCGACCCTTTTACTGCACTCAATCTCTACCACACCAATCAGATTGAGTATTTGATTTTAACTGAGAGCGATCGCGCCAACTGGCAAGTTTACGGTCTCAATCAGATTTTGGCGGCATTCCAGAACTCCGTGCTGTTGCGGAAAGAACTAGTAGGAAAACTAGTGCAGCCACTCACTATAGTTGAGACCCTGGCAGAAGCGATCGCCCAGCTTCAAACCCTGAGATCTCCCTGCGCGATTTTTCGACTTGATCCCCAAACCTACAGCACCATTACCCCCAGGCAATTGGTGCAATTTTGGCAAGCCCATCATCAGGCTCTGGGAGCAGAAATGGCAAATTTACCGCTTCGAGCAATCTTTGATTTTCCTACAGGTGGAATTGACCTCGATCTACGCCTAGCAGGGATTGATCCTACCGAAACCGCAGCCAACGCCTTCAAAGAAATGCAGCGCCGCCAGATCGATCATTTGGTGGTGATCAGGGGTGAGCAGATTCAGGGAGCTTTAGGGCTGAAATCCTTGATAGATCAGTTTTCTAGCCAAAATATGTACAGGGTGATTGAGCAGCTAGACCAGGATCTAAACTACACCCTCAGCCAAAAAGCCGAACTCCTGCTTAGCTGCATTGAACGGGATCAGGGCAGTAGTGGTGTTCTTGATCAGGTCAACCAATTTCAGCTAGAGCAAGAATATAAAATTTCCCTTGCCACCCTTAAAATCCGCCAGTCCTTTTCCCTAGATGAAATTGAAGAAGCAACTGTGATTGAAGTTGCTAAATGGTTGAAGTCTGATCGGGTGCTGCTGTGCCAGTTTTTAGCCGATGGCACAGAAAAATTGGTGGCAGAGACGGTCACCTCTCCCCAATGGGCAATTTTGGGGCAATCCTTGAGCGGTGAGTTTAGCGAGGTCAGTTGGGCTGAATTTTATCAGCGCGGCATTGCCAGGGTGATTGATGACGTGAGCGAGTTCCCTGAGCTAGGTTTTCTCGTTGAGCTAGGGGTAAAATCTAGCCTATCAGTGGCGATCCCCTACGGCAAAAAACTATGGGGCTTGTTGCTGGTGCATCAATGCATGGAACCAAAAACCTGGGAGCCAACCGAAATTGACTTTATTGAGCGGCTTGCCCCCAGGTTGAGCATTAATTTCCACCAGGCTAAGCTTTTGACTAACTCTCTGACCGAGTTTGAAGAGCGCCGCCAGGTGGAACGCAAGTTAATCCACAATACCTTTCACGATCTGCTTACCGATCTGCCCAATCGCTTAATGTTGTTGGAGCGCCTAGAAGCTTTACTCCAGCATTCTCGCCATAGTTTTGCGGTGCTGCTGTTTGACCTCAATCGCTTTCGCCTGATCAATGATGGGCTGGGTCATCTGGTGGGCGATCGCCTCTTGCAAGAGTTAGTAGCACGCCTCTCAAATATCGAAGGAATTGATCTGATCGCTCGCATTGGCGGGGATGAGTTTGTGCTGCTGCTCGAAAACTTACCTGATGCACCCGCAGATCAAGCGATCGCCCTGGCCATGGCAGAACAGGTTCACCAGTGTTTTGCCGAGCCATTTGCCCTGCCCGAACAGGGAGAAGGCCATAGTATTATGCTCAGTGCCAGCGCTGGTGTAGTGATCAGCAATCAAGCCATGGTCTATCTCAGCCCTGTGGAGATTCTGCGGGATGCTGATGCCACTATGGATATGGCGCGGAGACAGTCTCTGCCCTATGTGGTGTTCGAGCCATCCATGCGCCAGGGAGTGATTAGTCGAATTACCCTGGAACATGACCTGCGCCGCGCCCTCAAACAACAGGATTTTCGGCTCCATTACCAGCCAATTATCTTACCAGAAACAGGCTATCTCCTGGGATTTGAGGCATTATTGCGCTGGTCTGATCACCAGAGGGGGGTAGTATATCCCAGTGAATTTATTCCAGTTATTGAGGAAACTGGGCTGATTATCCCAATTGGGGATTGGGTAATGCGGGCTGCCTGCGCCCAACTGCGCCAATGGCAACAGGAATTTCCCCGCTCAACTCCCCTGTGGATGGGGGTGAATGTCTCTAATATTCAGCTCGAGCAGCCTAATTTTGTCGATCAGGTGTTGGCGGTGCTGGCGGAAACTGGAATTTCTCCTAGCTGCTTACATTTGGAGATCACGGAGAGTGTGCTGATGCAGAACTTTAACCAGACCCATGAAAAACTGGAACGGTTGCGATCGCTCGGCATCGAAATCCTGATTGATGACTTTGGCACTGGCTATTCCTCTTTTAGTTATCTGCAAAACCTGCCGATTGATGGCTTAAAAATCGACCGCACTTTCATTAACCGCATTGCGGAAGATCCTAGCAGCTATCAAATTGTGCAAGCAATTGTTAACCTGGCACGCAGCTTGGGTAAATCTCTGGTGGCTGAAGGGGTAGAGACTCGGCAGCAGCTAGCCTGCTTTCAAGAAATGGGGCAATCTCCTGCCCAGGGCTACTATTTTTCAGCACCGGTGGAGAGTGATCTTGCCAGTGAAATGGTACGTCGAGGTTATGTAAGCGGCAGCGATCGCGCATAATGTTTAGAGCATCTTTAGTTTGATTCCATGACTTCAGTTACTCTTGCGCCCAATCAATCCCTATTGCCCCTCACTGCTACCACTCAAGCTGGGCACCTGACCATTGGCGGTTGTGATCTAGTGGACTTGGTACAGCAATATGGCTCTCCCCTCTACGTTTTGGATGAAGAGTCCGTGCGCCAAGCCTGTCGGCAATACCGTCAAGCCTTTCAGACCTATTATCCTGGCCAATCCCAAGTTCTATACGCTTCTAAAGCCTGGAGTTGCCTGGCGATCTGTGCCTTGGTTGCCGCCGAAGGTCTGGGGATTGACATAGTTTCTGGGGGCGAACTCTACACTGCCCTAGAAGCAGGGGTTTCCCCCCAGCTCTTGTATCTCCATGGCAATAACAAGAGTCGTGCCGAACTGGAATACGCGATCGCTATGGGGGTGACGATTGTAGTAGATAACTTCCTGGAGCTAGAACTTTTACAACAGTTGCCCCCTGCCCGCATTATGCTGCGCCTCACCCCAGGGATTGAGTGCCATACCCATGAGTATATCCAGACTGGTCATCTAGACAGCAAGTTTGGCTTTGATCCCAATCAGATCGAAACTGCCCTAGAGATGGTCGCGCACTCCCAGCTAAACTGCGTCGGTCTCCATGCCCATATCGGCTCCCAAATTTTTGAGTTACAACCCCATCGGGATCTGGGGTCGGTCATGATCAAGTGGCTAGCGATCGCCCAGGCTAAATTTGGACTCACCTTCACCGAACTGAATATAGGCGGTGGCTTGGGTATTCGCTACATCGAGTCGGATGATCCACCCAGCATTGATGCCTGGGTACGGGCTGTGACTGAGGGGGTTAGCGATGCCTGTGCTAAAGCTAACTTACCTTTGCCCAAACTGCTGTGTGAACCAGGGCGATCGCTAATTGGTAGTGCCTGCGTGACCGCCTATAGCGTGGGTAGCACTAAAACCGTACCTGGCATTCGCACCTACATCACCGTGGATGGGGGCATGTCCGACAATCCCCGCCCGATCACCTATCAGTCTAGTTATCGCGCCCTGCTAGCCAATCGCATGGATGAGCCTGCTACTGAGTTGGTGACGATCGCTGGTAAACACTGTGAATCGGGGGATGTGTTGATTCGTGACTTCCCTCTGGCGGCGGCTCAGCCTGGAGATATTCTGGTAGTACCTGCCACTGGCGCCTACAACTACAGCATGGCTTCTAACTATAACCGCCTACCCAAAATTGCCGCCGTATTGGTCAACCAGGGAGAAGCTAATTTAATTTTGAAGCGGGAAACCTATCAGGACTTGCTGCGCCAAGATTATCTGCCCCAACGGCTACAAACTCCTGTTTTGAGTTAAACTTCCTTGAATTGAGGACTTACCCAGTTTGATTTGGGAAGTAGTGTAAAAAGGGAGTCGGAGGGCGTAGCCCCACACCCCACTTAAATACTGCGATCGCCGTGCCAGTTTTGCTAGTTCCCCAAATCCTCCTATTGCTCGATCTATTGTTGGTGGGTCTATTGATCTACCTTACTCTGTCGATCAGTAGCGATCGCCGTACCCTGCTGATGGTGCGTGGTTTCTTACTGCTATTGATCATTCATCTGCTCAGCCAGAGAGTATTGCGTCTGGTTTTGCTCAGTTTTATTTTAGATAAACTAGTAACTGGTACTGCCGTAGCGATGGCGGTGATGCTACAGCCAGAGATTCGCCGTTTTTTAGAACAGATGGGGCGGGGCAATCTGTGGCAACTGCTCAGCCCGATCCAGACTCGGCGTGATGCCACCAAACCAGATCAACTGGTAGAGACTCTGGTACATGCGGTCAAAGAGCTTTCCCAAAATCGGATCGGCGCTTTGATCATGTTTGAAACCGGTGAGCCAATCACTGATACGATCTTCCAAAGACCAGGGATCAAAATTAATGGCGAACTCTCCAGCGAGCTACTGCAAACCATTTTCCAAACTAATACCCCCCTCCATGATGGTGCGGTTTTAGTGCGTCAAGAACGGATCATTGCGGCGGCGATCATTCTTCCCCTCTCTACCAAGCTCAATGCCCGCCGTCAGATCGGCACTAGACACCTAGCAGCAGTGGGGATCACCGAGTTGATTGATCACTGCTTTTGTGTAGTGGTTTCTGAGCAGACTGGCTCGATCGCGATCGCCGAGCATGGTACCTTAGAACGACCAATCACTAGCGCTAAACTCCAGGAATACCTCAATTCCAAGCTGCCTCGTCCTACTACCCTAGTCCGCAATATGTCATTTTTCAGTCGGCTACGGGGAAAACTCCTAGCACAGTCCATCAAAAAACCATGATTGTGAATTCTCTGCATATGCTCCCGACCGATCTTGATCGGCATAAACTACCGCAGCACGTGGCAGTGATTATGGATGGTAACGGACGCTGGGCAAAACAACGGGGGTTGCCGCGCATTTTGGGGCATCGCCAAGGGGTAGATGTGCTGAAGGATCTGCTGCGCTGTTGCAAAGATTGGGGGATTGGCGCCCTCACTGCCTACGCCTTTTCCACCGAGAATTGGGGTAGACCTACCGAAGAGGTCGATTTTTTGATGCTGTTATTTGAGCGGATCTTGCGGCAAGAACTGGCAGAAATGCACCAAGAGGGGGTGCGGATCACTTTTGTCGGCGATCTGGAGCCTTTACCGCCCTCCCTCCGCAGTGAGATCGAGACCTCCATGGTCGCCACCGCCCAAAACCAAGGCATTCACTTCACGGTTGGGATCAACTATGGCAGCCGCGATGAAATTATTCGAGTTTGCCGCCGCCTGGCTGAACAGGTGCAAGCTGATCAACTCACCCCACAGCAAATTAACCCTGAGATCTTTGCCCAACACCTCTACACGGCTGGCACGGCTGACCCAGATCTGCTGATCCGTACCAGCGGCGAAATGCGGGTGAGTAATTTTCTACTCTGGCAAATTGCCTATGCGGAGATCTACTTCACCGAAGTGCTGTGGCCTGATTTTGATCGATCGCAATTTCATCTGGCTCTACTTGCCTATCAACAACGCGATCGCCGCTTCGGCAAAATTTAAACCGAAATTTTAACTATTGCTCAATCCTATGCAGCCCGACCAAATTCAAGCTCGTCAAGCCGAAATCATTCAGCGCTACGGTTCCTGGACAAACCACAATATTCAACTTGCTCCAGGTCTGTACACGATCTCACCCCAACCCACGGGGGCTGATCCCAAGCTGCGCCGCTACTGTCAGATTATTGCTGACCATTTGCTCCAAGGCGATCGCACTTGGCAAGATTTACGCATTCTCGATCTTGCTTGCCTAGAAGGAATTTATGGTTTAGAAATGGCGCTCCAGGGGGCAGAAGTAGTAGGGATCGAGGGGCGGGCGGCGAATCTAGCCAAGGCAAAATTTGTGCAAGAAGTGTTGGGCTTAGCCAACATTCAGTTTTATCAAGACGATGTGCGCCACCTCAGTGTCGAGAAGTACGGCAAATTTGATGTGGTGATCTGTGTGGGCATTCTCTACCACCTGGATCAGCCAGATTTATTTGCATTTTTAAGCCAAATTGCCGCCGTCAACCAAGGGATCGCAATTATCGATACTCAAATTGCCCCTCAACCAGAAACCAAGGTGAGTTTCCAAGGGCAGGACTATTGGGG
>JANRLH010000071.1:0-67811 GCA_033762795.1 Pseudanabaenaceae cyanobacterium bins.68 | reverse complement strand
AGTACGCAGAGGATCATGGTGGAAAATTACTAGCTTTTTGACTTGGGCAGCGATCGCCAGTTTGACTGCTTCCTGCCAGGTGGAATGCCCCCAGCCCACTTTACTGGAGGTAGTAGACCAATATTCTTGATCAGTATAGGTGGCATCAATTACGAGAATGTCTGCCTGGCGCGCTAGATGTAAGAGCTTGACATCCAACCCTTGATGAAAATGCTCAGTATCAGTGGCATAGACCATCGCCCGTCCAGCCCAGTTGACCCGATAGCCCACAGCTTCGCCGGGATGATTGAGTTCGGCAGTTTCCACAGTGATGCCATCACCTAGGTCAATAACTTTACCAACTTCCAGAGAATTGAAAGACAGGTTGGCTGACATCACCTCAATTGGCACTGGAAAATTAGGATCAAGCATTTGTGTTTCCAGCCGCTTGCGAATGGTGGCTCCACTAGGGGCATTCTTGCCATGCACCCGAAAGGTATTACCTTTAACAAAAGCTGGCACAAAAAACGGAAAGCCCTGAATGTGATCCCAGTGACTATGGGTAAAAAAAATGTCCGCATCAATCGGCATTTCCTTGAGCAAATATTGACCAAGTACACGAATACCAGTGCCAGCATCAAAGATTAAGCGTCTGCCGTGACAGCGCATCTCAACGCATGGAGTGTTGCCACCATAACGAACCGTTGATTTTCCAGGTGTGGCAATGCTGCCTCGCACACCCCAAAAGTGCAGTGTAAAGCTATTTAAAGGTACTGGCATGGAGTGGTCGATGATTGGTGCGGCATTTGTAATATCATAGCGCCTAGGTTTGATTACCGAAAGGGGAAAAGTCCAGTTGGGGAGCTTCCCCCCAAAGCTGATTTAATTGTTAAGATATTGTAAACTACACCGTCTTAACCATGCCCGTGGGAAACTCTCTGCCGCAACTTGACCGTTATGATGCCGAAGCGATCGCTAACTATTATCGCCAGTTTCCCTGGCAGGTGTGGCGGCGGGGAATCGCTATATTTGCACCGATTTTGGGGTTGCTGTTGACCCTGTGGTGGGATCGCAAGACCAATCAATTTGAGCAAAAAGCTAAACAGCGAGCGGTAGCACTTCGTCAACTCTTAACTCAGTTGGGGCCAGCTTTTATCAAGATCGGCCAGGCACTCTCCACTCGCCCTGATATTGTGCCCCCAGTTTACATGGATGAGTTGGCTCAACTCCAGGATCAGTTGCCACCCTTTGCTAATCAGCAAGCGTTTCAGTTTATTCGAGAAGAGCTAGGAGCCGACCCAGAGCAGATCTATGCCTACATTTCGCCGACACCGATCGCGGCTGCCTCTCTAGGTCAGGTGTACAAAGCGCGGCTGCACTCTGGTGAGACCGTAGCGGTGAAGGTGCAAAGACCAGGAATTGCCCAGGGGATTGCCATGGATATGTATATTCTGCGGAGTTTGGCAGGTTGGGCAATGTCCACCTTCAAGTTTATTCGCAGTAACCTCAAAGCGATTTTAGATGAATTCGCTAGTCGAATTTTTGAAGAAATGGATTACACCTGCGAAGGTGCCAATGCTGACCGATTCGCGGCTTATTACCGTCATTTACCCGAAATCTACGTGCCAAAAATCTACTGGCAATATACTGCTAAGCGAGTTTTGACCATGGAATGGATTGATGGAGTAAAACTGACAGAGCTAGAGACGATCAAGCAAATGGGCTTCGACAGCCGTCACATTATTGAAGTGGGAGTACAATGCTCCCTGGTGCAGCTTTTAGATCAAGGATTCTTTCATGCTGATCCCCATCCAGGTAACCTCCTAGTCATGTCTAACGGGCATCTGGCTTACCTAGATTTTGGCATGATGAGCCAAGTTACGCCTGAACAGAGGTTTGGCTTGATTGAGGCAATTATTCACCTGGTGAATCGAGATTTTGATGCTCTGTCCCAGGATTATGTGCGATTAGGATTTTTGAAGCCTGGTACTAATCTAGAAGGAATCACCCCAGCCTTATCACGGGTGTTTAGCAATTCGATTAATTCCAACAGCATGGCGGAACTGGACTTTAAAGAATTGACTGACCAACTCTCGCAAGTGATGTATGACTATCCTTTTCAGGTACCAGCCTATTATGCTTTGATCATTCGCTCTCTGGTGACTTTGGAAGGAATTGCCCTGTCCGTTGATCGCAATTTCAAGGTTTTGAGCGTTGCCTATCCGTATGTGGCAAATCGCCTGCTGGTAGATGCCGCGCCAGAATTGCGTAATGCCTTGAAAGAGTTATTGTTTAAAGATGGAGACTTCCGTTGGCAAAGATTTGAGAATCTGTTGCGTAATGCCAAATCCAACCAGGGCTATGATTTGAGTAACACTCTCGATAAGGTCTCAGATTTCTTGCTTTCAGAACGAGGCACTTTCATTCGCGATCGCTTGACTACAGAGTTTGTCAATCTTTTGGAAGAGTTTGCCCTAACTCGCTTTGCTCAAACAACTGAAGCTAAAAAATTAACGCAGGTCTCTAATATTTGGACAGCGATTGGTCAAGATATTGCCATGCCTGTGAATCAGTTGTTGCCATTGGCCGGCAAAATTCTCACTAAACCAGAAACAAGAGAACTGGGATTGGGAGTAATTTCTCAACTGGCTCAACGGGCGATCGCTCGCACGATTAGAGGAGTGGCTTTACCACCTCAGGCCGAACAGTTAGTAGCGATCGAATCCAGTTCCTTACACCGAGTACTGAACGGGAGAGAATGGTAAATAACATGAGTAGGGAATAGATCATTTACGCTGATTCAAAATTTGGTCAAAAATCGCATTTTCGGCAAAGAATCGCTGATTTACTGGCTGCCAGCCCCCCAGATCGCCCACTTTAAATAGCTTGGTTATGGTTGGAAAATTAGGCTGAAATTCTTCGGCGACTTGGGGATTTACTGGTCGAAAACCGGTTTTGGCAAATTCCTTTTGGGCTTCTGGCGCAAATAGATACTGCACAAAGGCTTCCGCTGCTCGGCGATTGCCATGGCGATCTACAACTCGATCAATTACTGCTACTGGAGCCTCGATCGCTACATTTACTTCAGGCACTAAATAGGAAGTAGCATATCCCTGTTGATTAGCCAAAATCAGTTCATTCTCATAGTTGAGTAGTACATCCCCTTGCCCCTGCTTGAGAAACACATCACTGGCCTCGCGCGCGTCCCTAGGCAGAATTGGCACATTCCTGAATACTTGGGTTAGGTATTTTTGGGGTTCAGATGCATTCGCAAACCATAACCCCAGGAAATTCCAGCGGGCTACCCCAGAGGTTTTCGGATTTGCCGTAATCACTTGGAGGTTAGGCTTGGTCAGATCTTGCCAAGTTTGAATACGATGGGGGTTACCCTCTCTAGTAGCGATCGCGATCGCTGAAGTTGTAACAATAGCTTGATTGGGTAACCGTTCTGACCAGTTGGGCGCAAGCAGTTGACTAGCAACTAGTTTATCCATATCCAAGCCCAGGGCTAAATTGGCAATGTCCGCCTCTAGACCGTCAATAATGGCACGGGTTTGGGAGCCAGAAGCACCATAACTAGTGATAAATTTTACCGTTTCCCCCGTATCTGCCTTCCACTTAGCGACAAATTTAGGAATAATCGCCTGATAGGCAACCTTGGTCACCGCATAGGAGACCAGAGTAACCTCAGTGGTCGGGGCTGTCATGCCTACCCAATGATTTATGCCAATGATCAAACTCAAGGTCATAACTGCTATTCCCAGGAGCGATCGCCAACTAAACATAAATTTTTCCCTAAATTACGGCAATTATAGGTTAGGGCTTACGCAAATGCGATCTAAAACTTAGCGCTAAAGGGAGATGATTTTGCCAAGCTCAGCATTTATATCTCAGGACTTACGCAGACTGATTTTGGCAGTGTTGGCAAAAGGGAGTTTGAGGGCAGAGCCCTCCCACTTACAGTCAGATTTTTAGATCACATTTGCGTAAGTCCTAATATCTTTAGGGGTTTGTTGGTTTTTGGATAATTCCTATGCTATGATGAAAAGCCTGAAAAATGTGGCGGTGTGGCCAAGTGGTAAGGCAGAGGATTGCAAATCCTTTACCCCCAGTTCGAATCTGGGCACCGCCTTTATTTCGCCTGTATCTCTTAGCTCAATTCCGTTTACGCAAGAGTCGATAATTAAGCTGCTGATTCGGTTCTAGCCTAGCTCCAGTGATCTTAGGGCTACTAAACACATATTCTTGATTTTGCCAGAGAGGAATGAAAGGCACATCCTCAGCCACAATCTGTTGAATCCTGGTCAGCAGTTGTTCCCGTTGCCAAGAATTTGGCTCCCGTCGTTGGGCAGCAATTAACTGATTAATCTTGGGATTAAAATAGAAAGAACCTTGAAAATGAGAACTGCCAGCCGTGCAGCCCTTTTCGTCTCCCTTAGCACAGGTTAAAAACGGATCAAGAAAATTATCTGGATCAAGAATATCCGGCACCCAATCAAATAAGAAGATCGGATAAACACCTCGATCAATAAAAGCATTGGCAGTAGTTTGATTCACCTTGGCAATTTCTACTACCAAAGCCTTGCCCCCATTACGTTCTAACACTGCTTTCAGGGTGCTAGCCACCAGGTCGCCATTGCCACCATAATTGGGACTGTACCAAATTGTCAGCTTGGCTGGATGTTCGGGACTATAACCCGCCTGTTGCAGCAGTTTTTGAGCAAGTTGGCTATTGCCATCTCCATATTTTTGCTGAAAGGAAGGACGATAGGCGGGGAAAATCTGCGGAATTAAACTGTAAATGGGCAAGCGCTGATTCTGAAATACTCGCTGCTGCAGCAATCGCCGATCCAGCGCCGCCGCGATCGCTTGACGTACCAAAGGGTGGTTTAGGGGTGGTTGGCGCAAATTCAGCGACATGTATAGAATAGTAGCACTCTGACCTGAAGTGACCTGCCAGCCTTTACTTGAAGCATTCTCAATTAAGTTGCGAATTTGATTGGGGCTGAGAGTTTGGAAAGCCACATCCACACTGCCGGTCTTGAATCCATTCAGCAAATTAGCAGAGGAAGAGAAAAACTGAATATCAATGCCAGAGTTGCGCGGCGGCTCTGCCCAGTAGTCAGCAAAGGGTTCTAGGCGTAAAATCTTACCTGGGCTATATTCCTGGAGACGGTATGCTCCGGTGCCAATGATTTGATTGGGTAAAAACTTTTGACCATAGGCCTTAGGAGAAATTGCCCCAGTGCCAGTGTAAGCTAACAACTTGGGAAAGAATTGGAGGGGCTGTTTCAGTTTGATTTCTAATTCAGTGGCAGAATTCGCCTTCACCGCCGCGATCGCATCCTTGAGAATGTAGGCTGGCGCTCCTCCTGCATTCATAAACCGTCGCAGAGAGAACGCCATGGCGATCGCATCAAAATTAGTCTGATCGTGAAACTTGATCCCTTGCCGCAATTGAATCCGATAGGTTAAACCATCGCCACTCACCTGGGGTAATGCTTGCGCTAGCAAAGGTACTAGATTAGTAGTGCCAGGAGCATAGGTATAGAGAGTTTCAGTGGTATTGAAGAGAATGTTACTGGCAAAAAAAGCAGTATTATCGGCTGGATCAAGGGTGCGAATTGTGGCAGTAGTACCCAAGCTAATCCGATTAGAAGTCTTAGCGATCGGGGTGCAGCCACAGATTACCAAAACCAGCAAAATCTTACTCCATCTCTCCATGGTCAATTATCCTGCTTGAACCATTGATGACGATAGGCCTTGGGAGTGCTACCCACCAACTTGTGAAAATGTCGATCAAGGTGACTATGATTGGCAAATCCAGTTTGCAAGGCAATTTCGCTAATCGAAAGTTGACGATTTTTGAGCAGTTCTTTCGCCTTAGCAATGCGTTGTTGAATAATGTATTGATAGGGAGAGCAGCCGATTTCCTGCTGAAACACCCGACAAAAATAGGAAGGATTCATCCCCACTGCCCCCGCTAACATTTCTAAATTAATGTTTTGATCTAAATGGGTTTGAATGTAGGCAAGCGTTGACTTCAGACGATAGCTAGCAGCGGGGGCGGGATCAGGTTGAACAGACCTAAAATTAGACAGGGCAATCTTGACCGAAGATACGAGTTGTTCACGCCGAAATGGTTTGGTGACATAACCCATGGGTTGGGTTGCCTGCGCTCGTGCCAAGGTGTCAGGGTCAGAAAAAGCAGTCAAAAAGATCACTGGGATCGCATAAAAGGATTGAATATGCTCAGCCACATTTACCCCATCTAGTTCACCTTTAATTCTGATGTCCAGTAGCACCAAGTCTGGTAAAAACTCACTAATTTTAGCGATCGCGTCTTTAGCAGTAGAAGTAATGGCACAGATAGAGTAACCCTCATCCTTGAGAAGCTCAGCAATATCTTGGGCAACCAAGCGTTCATCTTCAACGATCATAATTTGAGTAGTCATCGCAGCGTCACCCAAAATCCGACGATTTGATTTACCAGAGACCCCTAGGGGCATAGTTGAGCTCCAGTTACCTTGTCACCGAGCACCACCAGTTTACAGGGCGGTTGGCCGATCTAAACTTTTAAAATTTTTGCACTTTAGGACTTACGCAAACGCGATCTAGAGCCCTGGCTCTAATTGGGGTGTGGGGCTCCACTTGAGGGCAGAGTCCTCAAACTCCTTTTTTCAAAACTTTTCCAATCAAGCTGTGTAAGTCCTGGCGCTTGATTTTTGTTGTTGGCAGCATTGTCCAAAAATCTCATAAAAAAGATCATAAAAAATTTCCTCTGCTATAGATTCTTAGCAATTTGCGTAGCTTGCTTGCACAGATTGTTTGAGCAGCTTAGCTACAGGCCAAGAGTACACGCAGAGGAAATCAGTAAAAACTACTAAAGTTTATGAATTAAAATTTTTAGTGGTATTTAAAGTAATAAAAATTAGAAGGCTAAAAAAGTATTAAGAATTGGTTGATATGGTTATTTATATTCAGGGCATATATATGAGCTAGCCCCGTTTTAACTGAAATTATTGTGACCTAAAACACTTAAAAACGGGGATCGCTTAACTATTTCTTCATGATCCCCACGCCTTAGGTTCAGGACTTAGGCAAAAATTTTTTGCCCTTACCCCCAACTCCTCTGCCCCTCTGGGAGAGGGGAGAAAACCGAATACGGGGGCGTAGCCCCACACCCCAGTTAAAGGCAGGGTTTTAGATCATCTTTGCGTGAGTCCTGACAATATGCAGCCTGATTTGGGAGGTCATGGATCAGCATTAGGTTTCGGGAGGACTGCAAACCCTTTAAAAAAGTTCATTTACTTAACAAAAATTAATCTTAGCCATTGCTTTTTTAGTTTGTTTATGCAGATTTTGTGAGACACTTGCCATAATCTTGGTTCTATTTGGTAGAGCCAATAGTCAATTAACTCAGAGGTAAAATGATTAACCTTAAGTCTCATATTTTCGCGATCGCCCTTGGCTCTGTAGCCCTTAGTGGAACTGCCCACGCCGTTGAGTTAGGTATCCCCTCCCAGGCAATTACTGAAGGTGTGGGCTGGGAAAATACTGGTGGCATCAATCTACTTTCATTCCCTGCTAATGGTTCTACTGGTTTTACTGCTGGCAGCTTTGATTCTAATGGTGGCGGTCCTGGTGGAACTTACACCAACAATAACTTTGTCGAGTTTCCTGGGAGTGTATCTGCGATTGTTAGAAGTGGTTCTGGCGGAGCGGCCTTCCAGTCAAATCCTCTAGCTTTGAGCATTACCTTTGATTACAATGTTACTGGTGGTAGTGCTAGCTTTGGTTTGAGCAATGATGGGACTTCGCTGACTACCGTGCTTTCTAGCGCTCTATCTAATTCTGCTGGGCCTCAAACTGTCAGCTTTAATCTTAACTCTACCCAACTCTCATCCCTCAATAGTAGTACTACTTTTGCGTTTAGTTCTCAAAACACCCTGCGGTTCAGCAACTTCCGCTTTGATGTCACTCCAGTTCCGTTTGAGTTCAATCCAGCCTTGGGGGTTGTGGCTTTGGCAGGGGTAGCAGCAGCTCGCAAATTGCAGAAAACTAGCAAGAAGGCTGCCTAATTTCTAGCCTAAAATCAGCCCAGGTTGCCGCCGCTTGGGTTTCAAGGGCAGGGCTTACGCAGTCTGGTTTGGGAAGTGTTGAAGCAAGGGAGTTTAAGCTCCTCACCTAGAGCTAGGGTTTTAGATCCCACTTGCGTAAGTCCTGAAAGATTGCCTAATAGTAGTTGTGTCCATACCTGTAACTCAGCCATCAGCTAATCAACCCACTGGGCAGTATGTGCAGGTATTGGCAGATTGTCCGGGGCTAGAAGATCTTTTGACCTACGAAATTCCACCGAATCTGGCCATTCAAGCGGGTGACTTACTGAATGTGCCTCTGGGTAACCGAATTGTAAGCGCGATCGCGGTGCAGATTACCAATCAGTTTACCCCTGCATATACCCCTAAACCTGTTGCTGCCCTGGTTAGCCCCAGTTTGTTGCCCCCTTGGTATTGGCAGTTTTTGGAGCGCACTGCCAACTACTATCGCACTCCCCTAGTTCAAACCCTCAAGGTTGCTCTTCCTCCTGGTCTACTCACCAACTCCCACTATCGCCTGCGCCTGGCCCAGCCTGGGGCTATGCCTAAGCTATCGTCTGCTGCTCAAGCAGTTTGGCAATTTTTGCAGCAACATCCAGGTATTAGCCGCCGTTATCTAGTCCAAAAACTCCCCCAGCAGGGAAATCCTGGGCTGCGTCAACTCCAAGCTCAAGGTTTAGTGCATCTAGAACTTGCCCCCCCTGCCCCCCCACCCCAGCCTAAATTTCAAGACTGGTTAGTGTTGCAGCCTAGTTCTCTGCCCCTGAGCGATCGCCAACAACAACTGGTGAATCTCCTGGAACAAATGGGCGGCGAATGTGAAAAAAGCACCTTTCTCAAAACTGCCAAATCTACTAGCACTACGCTCAAACACCTGGTAGCTCAAGGTCATGTGGCGATCGCTGCTCGACCACAAAGGCGGCAGACTGCCCTATCCGCTTCGCCCGATCAGCCCCAAATTCTCACCCCTGATCAAGCCCAGGCTCTGGCTGCGATTCAAGGTCTACAGCCGCCCCACCTCCAACTGCTGCTCCATGGGGTGACTGGCTCAGGTAAAACCGAGGTCTACTTGCAAGCGATCGCTCCTATCCTGGCTCAAGGGCAATCTGTCTTGGTTTTAGTGCCAGAAATTGGTTTAACTCCTCAACTTACCCAGAGGTTTTATGCCCGTTTTAGCCAATACCCGATCAGCCTCTATCACAGCCGTCTTGCTAATGGTGAGCGCTTTGATACCTGGCGAGCCATGCTCAGTCCCAGCCCCCAAATTCTGATCGGCACTCGTTCAGCGATCTTTGCGCCCTTGGCCAACCTGGGTATGATCGTTTTAGATGAAGAACATGACAGCAGTTTCAAGCAGGAGCAACCTCAACCCTGCTACCACACTCGAACTTTGGCTCAATGGCGCAGTCAACATCACCAATGCCCTCTCATCCTTGGCTCTGCCACCCCGGCGGCTGAAACCCTGCACCAAGCCCAGCAACAGACGATTGCCTACGCTACTCTCCCCCAACGGATCAGTAATCAGCCCCTGCCCCAGGTCAAGGTAGTAGATATGCGGCTAGAACTAGCTGAGCGTAATTTTTCGATCTTGAGTAGACCATTACAACAGGCGATCGCTCGCGCTGCCGAACACAAACAACAGGGAATCTTATTTATTCATCGCCGTGGCCATAGCACCTTTATCTCTTGCCGTAGTTGCGGCTATGTGGCTACCTGTCCCCACTGTGATATTTCCCTCACTTTTCATCTCTCGGCTAACCGCCTTCAATGCCATTACTGCGGTTTCACCCAAGCTAACCTCAGCATTTGCCCCAGTTGTAGCAGTAGTGCGATCAAACATTTTGGTAGTGGCAGCCAGAAGTTAGAGCAGGAGATTAATCGGTTATTTCCTCACCTCAAAACCCTTCGCTTTGATAGCGACACCACCCGTAATCAGGATCAACAGCAACAGATCCTCACCGCCTTTCACCAGGGGGAAGCCGATCTCCTGATCGGTACCCAAATGCTGACCAAGGGCTTGGATATTGCCCAAGTCACCCTAGTAGGAGTGGTGGCGGCTGATGGCTTGCTCAACTTTGCCGATTTTCGTGCCAGCGAACGCGCCTTACAAATCCTGATCCAAGTGGCAGGACGAGCAGGTCGAGGGGCTGAGCCAGGTACGGTGATCATTCAAACCTACAGCCCCGAACATCCTGTGATCGAAGCTGTCCAACAGTATGCCTATGAAAGTTTTATAGCTACTGAACTCAGCGATCGCCAAATTTTGCAATATCCCCCCTTTGGTCAACTTGCCCTGATTCGCCTCAGCAGTCCTAAGGCTGATTTGGTAGAGCGAACTGCCCAGGATCTTGCCCAAGCCCTCAGCCAACTCCATGCTGATTGGCAAGTATTAGGCCCCGCTCCTGCTCTCATCCCCAAGGTGGCCGATCGCTATCGCTGGCAGATTTTACTCAAATTTGCCCCAGAGCAGTTCCAGCACTTGCCTAGCCTAGCTGAGCTCAAAACCCTTGCTCCATCTGTTCGCCTCAGCCTGGATGTTGATCCTTTGCAGATTTTTTAGCAACTTCCCTAAATGGGGCTACTGTATCAACTTGTTAGAATTAGGACTTAAGCAGTCTGATTTGGAAGTGTTGGCAAAAGGGAGTTAGAGTCCGCACGCCAACTGGAATCAAGGTTTTAGATCACGCTTGCATAAGTCCTAACAATAATCCTAATTTTAATTATTCTCACCTATGACTACTACCCCTGAACTCCCCCAAACTAGCCAGCTAAGTAATTTTTGGCAAGAAACTGGGGCTTTTACTAATCGCTGGTTTATTCAACTCCAGCGCCGTCCTACTACCCTAATTGCGGGGGTGCTACAACCCCTGATGTGGTTGATTCTGTTTGGCGCCCTATTTAGCTACGCTCCAGCCGGTATGTTTGGTGAAGGACAGACCTATCTGCAATTCCTAGCCGCAGGCATTATCGTGTTTACTGCCTTTAGTGGTGCCCTCAACTCTGGGTTGCCCCTGCTATTTGATCGGGAATTTGGCTTTTTGAATCGAATGTTAGTCGCCCCCCTCGTATCGCGGTTTTCGATTGTGTTGGCTTCTGCTTTTTTCATTATCAGTTTGAGCCTAGTTCAAACCCTAGCAATTATTGCCGTGAGCGTGGTGATGGGAGCCGCCTTGCCCAGTTGGAGTGGCTGTGCCTTGATGGCGCTGGTCTTGGTGCTATTGATTTTGGGCTTTACCATGCTCAGCCTGGGACTATCCTTTGCCATGCCTGGCCACCAGGAGATGTTGGCATTTATTTTTTTGGTGAACTTGCCGCTAATTTTCTCTAGCACTGCCCTAGCCCCTTTGAGTTTTATGCCTACCTGGCTGCAATGGGTGGCGAGCCTGAACCCCTTATCCTTTGCGATCGAGCCAGTGCGCTATGTGTTCAGTCATTCAGCTTGGCAATGGTCTAGTGTGATTTTGGTAGCTCCCTGGGGAAATTTGACCATTTTGGGAGCGATCGCTTACCTCAGTGGATTTGCAGCAGTAGTTGCCCTGTCGATCAGGGGGATTTTGCGTAGGGGTGTAGCATGAGCGAGCAGGTTACAGGTTTTGCGGATAACTGGGCCTATGTGCGGGCGGAACTGGGTTGGCTAGATCGGGTATTGATGAAAGCGATCGCGCGGCAAAAACAGCAAAACCAAACTACTGATCGGGTAGCTAAATCCGCCAAAGATAAAGCGACTAATTCCTGGTGGTTGGGATTCATTGATCTAGATCCAGCCCAGGGCGGCAGAATGCTACCTAAGGAACCCGCCCGCCCTCAGCAATCTCGATTTAGCGATCGCCTAGCTCTTTCCAATCAGGTGTCTCTCGCCCTGCCCCAACTAGTAAAAAAGTGTAAACTCAGCGAATTTGAACGCAATTTAGTGATTTTATGTCTTGCCCCCGAAATCAATCGCCGCTATGAGCAGCTTTATGTTTTGTTAAACAATGATGGTGAGCGCAACCCCCAGCCCAGCGTTGATTTAGCCTTGCGCTTATTTTGTAATTCCGACCAAGTCTGGCGACAGGCTCGACTCAGTTTTGTGGCCAAAGCACCCCTGATCAAGCATCGGATAATTAGCCTAGAGCCAGCAGGCAATGGCGCTAAAACCCTGATTTCTCAACGTCTATACCTCCAACCCAAGTTCGTCAACTTTCTATTGAGTGATGGCATGGAGATCAGTCAGATTATCCGCCAGCCTAGGGCAAAGATATCAAACTCAGACCTGGTTCTACAGACTTGAGCAGTTGGAGGTGGTAGCAGCCCAAAATATATTCCGGCACAAACTTGCCCCGCGAACTCCCAGTTGCGCCCATGGAGATCAAAAACACACAACTATGATCCTGCTGCTCTGCCGTCTTGCGCCACTTTTTCAGGCTAGATTTGGTGAAATCATTGACCACTTGATAGTTGCCATCTCCCATTAGCAATACACAGATTTCTGTGTTTGGTTCCAGAGTTGCTGCACAAAATCCGATTCCTTCTATGCCTCCTAACGCTTCAATTTGCTCGATCATGGTCATAGCCTTGGGGCGGGAAGTCTGAATAATCACCGTGGCGATCGGATGCTTAGGGTTAGGGCGAAAATCTAACACAGTATCAGCATGAAATTGCACCAGTTCTAACACTTCTTGATTAATTTCCCCTAGCTTGACTAAATAGCTATCTGGCAAAAGATCTTGGCTAATGAGCGGCAGTTTGAGGCTGTGGTCAGATGGAAGTTGATGGCTCAACTCGCTGGCAGGTCTAACTTCTACAACAATATCGGTATGCTCTAGGCTAACAGTCTTAGTAGCTACTAGCTTTTGCGCCTTGGTAGAGTCAAAATCAAGCTGGGGCAGTTGTTGCTTAAATTTGATCAAGAAATGGTTCAGGGCTGCCAAACTTGCTGTCAAAATATCCGCCTCTTCGCCGTCCAGGTAAGACCTCCCCCCTTCGAGTGGATTAATTGAACCCAGTGCAGGATAGATTTGCTGCTCGACCAGTTGGCAGTGGTTGGTGCGAAGGTAGCGCAGTTCAAGCTCACTCAAGTCTTCGGTGGAGTCAAACAGGCAAAAGAAGCAGTTCTGTTGTAAGAATAAGTCTTCTAGCTGCTCTTCTTCCTCATCTAGCAGTAACTGTTGGCGAAAATCGATCAAAGATTGAGAATCCCGATAGAAAGTGACCCCATGTTCTTGTCCCAATCTGCCCATGATCACCGCATAGATCGAGTCAAGTTCCCAGTGATTCAAACGAATCTGTAAAACTTGATGATCCCAGAGATAATCCCAGGGGGCTAGCTGCCAAAGCTGGGTGGCTTGGGCATAGAGGGCTTTCGCCTGACTAGGTGGCACGGGTGGTGGGGTGTTGACGCTCTGTTCGAGGATATTGCGGAAAATTTCATCGATTAGGGGCAGATGCTCCGTATGCTCTACCAAAATGTCAAGATCTTGCAGCACTCCCCGCAGGTAAAACTGTAAGGAGCGATCGCTTACCAAAATTTTGTGGGGAAGGCAAGGAAAAACAGACCCTTGGGGACGTTCCATCGCTAGCAACAAATTCCGCACGATCGCTTCCGCACCAGATTCTGCCTTGACCACTTCCATGGCGCGCACTACTCCTAAAGAACCATCTACCCAGAGAATGCAATGGGGTTGCACATGGGCGGCCTCAGCTAGGTAGCTGCCCATATGAATCAAGTTATTACTACTAGAACGCTCTGCTGGAGCTTTGGGTAGGGCACGGCGGTCACCCTCCCAGATTGCATTGGTGCGCTTCAGATTTTGTAGCCGCTTAAGGGTAGAACTGAGAATTTTGGTCATGTTTGACGCACCTAGAGCCTCTGCCATGTGGTAGAGATCTAATTTAGCTTAAAAATGTAGCCCAGGGGGCTATTTACCTGTAACTTGAGCAATTAAGTGCATCACCTGATGACGAGTGAGTTTGGGCAATCCGCCATCCATGACTTCAAGGGTGGCATGGGCAAGGGTGAGGGGTATCTGACAAAAATCTAGGGCAGGTCCCTTGGGTAGAGCTTGGGTATAGAGATCCGCCTGGGCGAGGTTGCGTCTGGCATAGGTATACATATGGCTGGATTGCCACCCCTGGGGATAGAAGTTCACGCCACGGGCTAAATCTTCAGAGTGGTTACGCAAAATGTTGACTGCCTGTAGACCCCGCCCATAGGCGATCGCTTGAGTACGATTAGTAGTGGTGCCGTCATGCCATGACCATAGATCTGAGAGTAGCAAACCCACTGCTCCTGCCACACTGAAGGTGTAGCGATCTAGATCGGCTTCGGTGTGAATTTGCCAGTTGCAACCTACCCAATAGGCCATCCGATCTGCCATTGCGGCGGTGGCATCCCAAATCCGTGGGGCAATGGTCTGGGGAGCGAGAGCGGCCCATTCATCTAAGCGCAGGGAAACTTCGGGAAGATTACTGTAGCTGTGCCAACTACTGCCGTTATGGCCAAAGCTGTGGTGATCTACCCCCGATTGCAGCATGGCACTCATTTGGGCAAGGATTTTAATCTTGAGTTCAGGCTCAAGGTCAGGATCATCTTCGATCTGGTCGATCGCTCGCATACAGAGATAAGCTGAGGTTACGGCTTCCTTTAGTCCTGGGGGTAGTCGGCTGATTGGAATATAAAACGTCCGACTGGTTTGCTCTAGCAGTTCTAGGGCAGTTTTCTTCACACTCATACACACCTCAACGCCTAGTTCTAAAAACCAAGAAATTCACCACCCAAATAATTTACCATTGCTAGAGACAGGGGACAATTCTAAACTCAAGCAGTAGGGCGCTACAGCCAACTGCTCAGAGCTTGGCAGAATTTTAGCTGGTTTGATACCTGCGATTGGGTGAGCAAAACCTCTTGACTGCACTGCAAGGGCGATTATAAAGCTGCCCTCACACTCACTTTTCCCAACACTTCCCAAATCGAACTGCTGTTCCACCTAGAGATTGGCGCTCTGATCTCGGTTTAAGCTATGCCTATTTCTTCAGGGCAAAGGGAGTAAGTCTGGAGGGAGAGTGCTAAGCTGATGCTGCCCCATTAAATTTGTCTATGCGGATTTTAGTTAGCAATGATGATGGTATCTACGCCCCAGGGGTAAAAGCTCTGGTGGATCGGCTAGGGGATCAGGGCGATCAAATTTCGGTGGTTTGTCCAGATCGGGAGCGATCAGCTACAGGTCATGCCTTGACTATCCAGGAACCCTTGCGGGTAGATCAGATCGATGGCTATTTTGCGCCATCCGTCAGTGCTTGGGCTTGTTCGGGTACGCCAGCAGATACGGTTAAGTTGGCTTTGGATGCAATTTTAACTGAAAAGCCAGACTTAGTGCTGTCGGGGATCAATCGGGGCGCCAATCTGGGTACGGATGTGCTGTATTCTGGTACGGTGTCGGCAGCTATGGAAGGAGCGATGGAGGGTATTCCCAGTGTCGCCTTTAGTTTGACTAGTTTTACCTCCGTTGACTTTAGTGCGGCAGCAGAGTTTGCCAGGGTACTAGTGGGTAAAATTGCTAGTCAGGCTCTAGCCCCTGGCACCCTGTTAAATGTGAATGTGCCAGCGATCGCTCAAGCAGATATTTGTGGGGTGATTTTAACCAGGCTAGGTATCCGCCGCTATCGAGATATTTTTGAAAAACGGGTTGATCCTAGGGGCAAGACTTACTACTGGCTAGCAGGGGAAGTGGTAGACCAGGAGGCAGCACCAGGTACCGACATTCAGGCAATTAAGGATAACTACATCACGATCACGCCCTTGCACAATGATTTGACCGCGGACATGGCGATCGCGCCCACTCAAAATTGGCTAGCTCAGATCGCTGCCATTTCACCGAAAAATTTTTGGGGAAGTTAAATGCCGAGGCAGTCGGAACAACTCGATCTATTACCCACTCAAGGCCAGGTGATCCCGATCGCTCTGCATACAGAAATGCAGCGATCCTACCTGGAATACGCCATGAGCGTGATTGTAGGACGAGCTTTGCCAGACGTGCGGGATGGCTTGAAACCAGTACATCGGCGAATTTTGTTTGCCATGCATGAACTGGGCTTGACCCCTGACCGCCCCTATCGTAAATGTGCCAGGGTAGTAGGCGATGTATTGGGTAAGTATCATCCCCATGGGGATCAGTCAGTCTATGATGCCCTAGTGCGGTTGGTACAGGATTTTTCAAGTCGCTACCCCCTGTTGGCAGGCCATGGTAATTTCGGCTCAGTAGATAATGATCCGCCGGCGGCAATGCGCTACACCGAAACCCGATTAGCAGCGATCGCCCATGAGGCTTTGCTCCAGGAAGTGACTCCGCAAGTCATAGATTTTATCGACAACTTTGATGCTTCTCAAATGGAGCCAGTGGTACTGCCTGCCCAGTTACCGATCTTGCTGCTGAATGGAGCAACTGGGATTGCCGTGGGCATGGCTACGAATATTCCCCCCCATAACCTCGGCGAGATTATAGATGGGGCGATCGCTTTAATCGATCAACCTGATCTCAGTGATACAGCTTTATTTGACTTGATCCCCGCCCCAGATTTTCCCACAGGGGGATTGATTTTGGCGGATCAGGGCATTCACGAAGCCTACAGCACTGGCAAGGGCAGCATTACTATTCGGGGCGTAATTAACCTAGAAACCCTGAGTGCAAGTAAAGGGAAGCGAGCCCGCCAAGCCCTAGTGGTGACCGAGTTGCCCTTTCAGGTAAACAAAGCCGCCTGGATTGAAAAAATTGCCGAATTGGTAAATCAGAATAAATTAGAAGGGATTACTGATATTCGGGATGAGAGCGATCGCACTGGTATGCGGGTGGTGATTGAACTCAAGAAAGAAACCAACCCCGACCAGTTGATTGAGCAGCTTTATCGTCAGACTGCGCTTCAAAGTAACTTTGGCATTATTTTGCTGGCGTTGGTAGAACGGGAACCCAAGCAGCTTAGTCTACGGCAAATCCTGGAATATTTTATTCAATTCCGTGAGCTTACCCTCACCAAGCAGTTTGATTATGAGTTGCGCCAAACCCAAGCCAAATTAGAGATTCTGGCAGGATTAGCGATCGCGCTCCAACACCTGGAAAGCGTCATTCCTCTGATTCGGGCTGCAAGCAATACTGCGGCCGCCAAACAAGCACTAGAGCAGCAATTTCACCTCACTCCTGCCCAATCAGAAGCAATCTTGGCAATGCCCCTGCGCCGACTTACTAGTTTAGAGCAGCAGCAACTGCAAGCCGAGCAGCAGCAACTCAACCAGCGCAGTTTGGAGCTAGGGAAAATTTTGGGGGAGCGGCGCGAACTGCTGAAATTCCTCAAAAAAGAACTGCGGCACCTCAAAAAAAAGCATGATGATCCCAGACGTACCCAAATTATTGGCTTAAAGCCCAGTAACACTGCTTTACCCCAGCCAGAGCAAACTCTGGATTTACTTCCTCCTAAAGTTTCAATCCCTACGGTAGTACACCTGTCCTACAAGGGTTACCTCAAGCGGCTGGAACCAAACAGCAAAAATCTTTTGCCTTTAGTCAGCCCAGATGATCTGAGCGTAGCTGTATTCAACGCCCAGAGTAGTGATTCTCTCTACGTGTTTGAAGTTCAAGGCAAGGTGTTTAGGGTAGGAATTGACCAGCTAGAGATTTCCACCAAGCGTGGCAAGCCTCTGATTACCCTGCTGCCTGACCCCAACTTACAGCCGATCGCTACCCTGCTCCCGCAAGCTGAAACCCTAGTAATGCTTACCAGCCAAGCCAAGATTAAGCGATCGCTCCTAGCGGAGTTTGCCGGAATTACCGCTAGGGGCTTGACCGCAATCAAACTCAGACCAGATGACCAGCTTACCTGGGTAGGGCAAGTAGAACCAGATCAACAGCTAGCGATCGCTACCTCTAGCGGCAGAATTTTACGGATCAAGGCCGATGAAGGGGAGATTCCAGTTTTATCGCGCACGGCTCAAGGGCAACAGGTAATGCGATTACGCCCAGCCAATGGTGAAGCGATCATTGCCACTATTCCTCTAGATCTGCAACAATTTGGCGACACTGAGCTACTGTTAGTCAGCCAAGCGGGTTACCTCAAACGGGTGTTAGCTGATATGGTGCGGCTATCTCCGCGCAACAACCTCGGTTCTCAAATGTTTAGTTTTAGGCAAAAAACCGATCAACTCGTCAGCGCGATCGCTATCCCAGAGACCTCAACCCAAGTACATCTAGTGATTGGCCGAGAGCCAAATCTTTTACGCATTCTTAGTCTACCGATCGATCAAATCCCCCTAGAGCCAGCCAATGGCTTTGGCAAATATGTAACCGAACTGATCATTGCATTGGGCCTAGATTCTAGTTTGGAACTCACCAGCCAAGAGCGCCTATTGGCAGCCTACGCATGAAGTGCTATTGGGGTATCGATCCTCAAAAGCTGGTGTAGCAAGAGGATGCAGCCTATTTCTGGGTAGCAATAATGTGCAGGTCAATATGTTTGTGCCGAATTAAAAACATCAAGCGGCTGGTAAAAGAGCCTTTGATCAACTCTCGCCAGCGGGACTGGTGACTCTCACCAATCACAATTTGAGTGATATGCTTCTGGGCAGCTATTTCGGCGATCGCTTCTGGCACATTGCCATGGCGAATCCGTAAAAATTCTCCCTGAAATTCTCTACATAACTTTTCACAGGTTTCAATGTGGAGGGATTCTGCCTTGGTCATAAATCGGTCAGGATGATCGACAAAAATCACAAAAAATGGTGCATTCATATAAGCTGCCAGCCGCGCCCCCCGCCGAATTAATTGCACTGCATTCGGATAAGTGGAAATACATACCAGAACTCGCTCATGAATCAGACAAGATTGCCCAGCTAGAATCAGTTCGTTGGCCTCTTCTTCTACCGTATCCGCAACCTCTCGGAGGGCTAGCTCCCGCAGGGCAATTAAATTACGCCGTTGGAAAAAGTTTTTTAGAGATTGTTCAATCTTATTAGAAGCATAGATTTTGCCCTCAAGCAGCCTTTGCTCTAAAGTCTCTGGGGTAACGTCAACTACTACTACTTGATCAGCTTCTTCCAAAATTCGATCAGGGATGCGCTCTCGCACTACCACCCCAGTAATTCTTGCCACTAGATCATTAAGGCTCTCTAAATGCTGAATATTCACGGTGGAATAGACATCAATACCTGCGCTCAAAAGCGATTCCACATCTTGAAAGCGTTTCTCCCTAGGAGAACCAGGTAGATTGGTATGAGCTAATTCATCCACTAGAACTAACTGGGGCGATCGCGCCAAGATGCCTGCTGTATCCATCTCTTTGAGAGCCACACTCTGTTCAGTAACGGCCAACTTGGGAATCACTTCTAATCCGATTGCTTTATCGGCGGTTTCCTTGCGGCCGTGGGTTTCTAGCACGCCAATGACAACATCAATCCCTTCTTGTTTGAGTTGCTGAGCTTCTTCCAGCATTTTGTAGGTTTTGCCCACACCTGGAGCCATACCAATAAAGATTTTGTGCTTACCAATTCGGCTCATAGATTTAACTTCTGGGTAGTTGTAACCAAGTTTGCTAAAGGTATGCACACCCTAACCTCATATCTGCCCCATCACCCCATTGCGTAGGTTGACTTGATTAGTTTGAACAGCCCTTAATTGAGCAGTTGCGATTGCCCTAATAATTGTATTGATTCTTTCATAACTCGACATCCTCACAGATGTCAGCAAGAGTGATCGCTAAGTCAATTGACTGCAATTGTAGGCTTTCAACAAGCAAATTATGATCTTCACTCCCGCCAGCCATTGCGCAAGCTTGTCCATTAATAAACTCATGCTTTTCAGGGCTGGCTTGTTCGTAAGCGAGATATTCTGAATAGGTTAGTTCTGGTTGTCTAGCAAGCATTTTCGATATCCTCAAAAATAAAGTCCCCATTCTCAAGAGGCAAGCCAGATAGGGCATTATGATCGATGCTTGAGGTGAATGTTTGCTCTATGTTTTGCATGGTGGTTTTATATCCTAGTGATGGTATTAGTAACTCAATCATAATGATTGACCTCAAACCTCATTTACCAGGATTTTAGCAGAGCCAACCCTAGGAATGGGTGGAGCAGTGGGGTTGCCGTCAAAGTCTGTCCAAAAGAGATTGAGAAGAAAACCGTCTCAGATTTATCTAAAATGACTATAATCTCCAGATAAAAACTTTGCATCACCTTTATTATTAAGATCTTGTGGTGTTGGTTCGATAGGTACTTCAGTACTTTCGTTTGGGGGTTTGTTTGTCTGTGATTCTGGTGGAGTCGTTTTCGGCTTTGGAGAGAAGATACTAATCAGTATTATGATTACAATCACAATTAAACAGGCTGAGTTGGAAGGTTTTTGATGTAACTCCCCTCTGAGGAATTCATCAGGTTTTCTACGTATTTTAAAGATATGTTCCAGCATAACTGAATTACTTTTCATTTAATCGAGTACTTTGTTCTTTTGCAATTTAGATTAAAAGTGATCTCCTAAATTCAAATCCCACTGTTCAAAGTCCAAGTTTTACTTCCCAGAAATATTCTTTTTAGGACTTGCGCAAGGGTGACCTAAAACCTAATCTTGAAGCGGGGTGTTTAGCCAAGCCCCACTTGAGGGCAGAGCGATCAAACTCCCTTTTCCCAACATTTACCCGATCAGGCTGGGCGTTGCACATCTAAAGCATGAGTGGGGTTGGGGGTGCAGCCCCCGTATGGATTTTAAATACTGAGTTTGGCAAAATCATCCTGCTATTATGCAATGCCTCAGGCTGGATGATTCGTGATTAACTCAAGTCTTTGGCTAGTTTCAGCACTAGGGTAGAGAGAGGAGGCAGACAGAGATACAGGGAATAGGGCAGATTGTGGCACCCCCAGTCTTCTGACCACTTACCACCCATGTTACCAGCACCACTACCGCCGTAGATGTTCGCGTCACTGTTGAGAATCTCTTGGTAGAATCCCCGTTCAGGTACACCAATCCGATAGGTGCCATGCAGTACCGGGGTAAAGTTGCACACCACTACCACAAAATCACCAGCAGTGTCTCTGCGCAGGAAGGAGATTACGGAATTTTGCTGATCATCGCAGTCAATCCAGTCGAAGCCCTTAGGGCTAAAATCCTGATCGTAAAGAGCGGGCTGCTGGGCAACTAGTAGATTTAGGTCTTTAATAAAGTGGTGGAGAGTGCTGTGGCTAGGATATTGCAGCAAGTGCCAATCCAAGTCTCCCCACACATTCCATTCACTGGTTTGACCAAATTCCATGCCCATAAATAGGGTCTTTTTGCCAGGGTGAGTAAACATATAGCCGTAGAGGGCTCGCAGGCTGGCGATCTTTTGCCATTCATCTCCTGGGATTTTGCCTGGCATCGGGCTTTTGCCATGGACTACTTCATCGTGGGAGAGCGCCAGCATAAAGTTTTCACTAAAGCAATACCAAATGCTAAAGGTGAGCTTATTTTGGTGGAATTGTCTAAACCAGGGATCCATGGAGAAGTAGTCTAGCATATCGTGCATCCAGCCCATGTTCCACTTGAGATTGAAGCCTAAACCGCCTACATGGGTCGGCCAGGTAATCATGGGGTAGGAGGTGGATTCTTCGGCGATTGACAGCACCCCTGGGAAATAGCTAAATAGCACACTGTGCAGGTGGCGGAAAAACTCGATTACGCTTAGGTTTTCTCGACCGCCGTATTGATTTGGCAGCCATTCCCCTGGCTCACGGTTGTAGTCAAGGTAGAGCATGGAAGCGACTGCATCTACGCGAATCCCATCAATGTGATATTTATCAAACCAGAATAGGGCGTTGGCAATCAAAAAGTTTTTTACTTCGTTGCGGCTGTAGTTGAAGATTAAGGTACCCCATTGTTTGTGTTCACCGATACGAGGGTCGCTGGGTTCATAGAGGTGAGTGCCGTCAAAGAATGCTAGACCATGGCCGTCTTTGGGGAAGTGGGCTGGTACCCAATCTACAATTACGCCGATGTTTGCCTGATGGCAGCGATCAATTAGATACATTAAATCTTCGGGTTTGCCGTAGCGGGAGGTGGCAGCGTAGTAGCCTACTACTTGGTAGCCCCAGGAACCATCGAAGGGGTGTTCAGCGATCGGGAGGAGTTCAATGTGGGTGAAGCCCAGGTTTTTGACGTAGGGGATTAATTGATCAGCGAGTTCTCGATAGGTAAGGAATCTTGCTCCAGGTTTGAGGTCGGCTGCTCCCACACAGGGGTTGCCATCGGCAGGTGCGTCTGCCATAGAGCCATGGAGCCAGGAACCTAAATGCACTTCATAAACTGAGATCGGCTGCTTGAGGGGATCAGTCTGCCTTCTTTGCTCTAGCCATTGTTGGTCTTGCCAGGGGTAGCGATCGAGATCGGTGACAATTGAGCCGGTTTTAGGACGTACTTCTTGCTGGAATCCAAAAGGATCAGTCTTTTCATAGATATGTCCTTCAGGATTTTTGATCTCGTACTTGTAGATGCAGCCTGGGGCGAGATCTGGAATGAATAGCTCCCAAACCCCAGGTTCGCCACGCTGCATGGGATGTTTGCGTCCGTCCCAGCCATTGAAATCACCAATGACGGAGACGCTGCGGGCGTTGGGTGCCCAGACTGCAAAATATACGCCTGAAATTTGATCTAGCACGACAGGGTGTGCGCCCAGTTTTTCGTAGATTTGGTAGTGAGTGCCTTGACCAAACAGGTAGCGGTCAAAGTCGGTGAGTAGGGGAGAGCGGAAGTAGTAGGGGTCATAGATCAGGCGATCGCTACCAGCTTCTCTAACTTTGAGTTTATAACTGAATAGGTGGGGGGCATCTGTAATCAGGCATTCAAAGAAATGGGGGTGATAGGATGCCTGCATGGGGTAATGGCGCTGGTTGTCAGGGTTGACCACGGTGACGGCTTCAGCATTGGGGAGATAGGCACGGATCACCCAAGTATTCGGCGTGGATTCGAGTAAGTGGGCGCCCAAGATGGTGAAGGGATCTGGGTGGCGGTTTTCTACAATCCGATCGATCTGCTCCGTAGCGATGGTAGGCATAGTCAAATCGGCTGGAGTCATAACTATTCTTTGTAGGGTGTCGATTGGATTTGTTGTGGTAGATTTTACCACCTCAGGTGATCATTAATTTGCGATCGCTGGTATTAAGGTCTTTGGTGTGAGTGAACCTGATCTTGCTAGAATTAATCAGCCAGCTTGTGTGAGTAAATGTTCCCTAGAACTTGCAGACTGGCTATTAATCTTTTTGCAATTACTAAGTATTAATGCTCAATTAATCCTCGGTATGAGCATTCTCACTATTCAATCCCAAATCTTACTAGAGCCATATCAGCGCCAATGGAATTCTCAATCTCTCAAGTATTAGAAAACTTTAATGACGATAAATTAGTTGCCCCTAAACTGATCGAAAAAAAAATTGGGATTACTAGCGAAACTCAAGCACAACAATTACAGATTGCGCTGGATGCCCTGGCTAAGGTTGGCATTCTGGTTAAGGATAAGGGTAGGTACAAGCGCTCGGAGACTGAACAGTTGGTGGAGGGGAAACTTCGCTGTTCTAGCAAGGGCTTTTGTTTTGCGATTCAAGAAACTGAAGGCGCAGAGGATATTTATATTCGCGAAAGTGATTTGAGTAATGCTTGGAATGGCGATCGCGTACTAGTGAAAGTGACCAAGGATGGGGTGCGGCGGCGCAGTCCTGAAGGAGAAGTAAGATTGATTACGGAACGGGCTAATCCTACCCTGTTGGCTAAGGTGAAAAGCGAGTCAGAAACTAGCGTGCGGGCAGTGCCTCTGGATGATCGGTTGTTGTTTGAAATTGAGTTGGTAGAAGATCCAGAACATCAAGATCTAACGCTAGCCATGGATAAATTGATCCACCTAGAAATGGTGCGCTATCCCCTCGCTAACCAGTTACCTAAAGCCAAGATCGTGAAAATTTTGGGAGACGATCCAGAGTCTACGGCGGATATTGATTTGGTCTGCTGTAAGTACAATTTACCACGGGAGTTTTCTGGTGAGCTATTGGCGGAGGCGGCAGGGATTTCGGCTCAGTCTGATTTACCACGGCGAGATTTGACCGATTTGCCAGTGGTGATCATTGGTGAGCATCCTGGGATTTCCCTGGAACCAATCGAGCAGGGTTGGCGCTTGGGGGTGCATATTCCTGATTTAGCCAGTTATGTGGCAGTTGATTCTTTGTTGGATCAGGCGGCTAAGCAGAGGCTGCGCTCTTTCTTTTTGGGAGAGAATATGACAATTCCTCTCTTTCCCCCACTGCCAATCTTGGCACAGAGCCAAATCTGCACAATTTCGGTGATCATGGAATTGGATCAAATAGGGGATTTGCTTGGGTTTGAGATTTATCCTGCCGAAGTTAAAGTGACTAGCCGCCTGACTTATGATCAAGCGGAAAATCAGGCTGAGCATGATCCACAGCTAGCACAACTCCTCCAGGCGATCGCTACCCTGTCGGCTCAACTCCAACAGCAACGCCAAGGAATTGGCGCAATTGGTCTAGCTCAGCTATCTTGGTCTGAAAGTGATGAGGGATTGGTAGGCGTGCCTGTATTTTTGAAGTCTAGACCTCTCCAGGGCAGACTCTGTGAATTGATGATTTTGGCTAATCGAGCGATCGCCACCCACATCGCCGCTTTGGGGTTGCCTGGGATTTTTCGTACTCAGGCTCCACCCGAACTAAATCAATTGCAAGAATGGGGTAAGTTAGTCGCCAGCATGGGAATTGAATTGAATTGGGGTGATCCAGACAAGATTCAGTCTCAGGATTTGCAGCAGGCTTTGGATCTGATTGATGGGCTAACCGACTCCCATCGCATAGATATTCTCAAGTATCTATTGTATGAGTTATTATTGCCAGGAGAATATAGCGAGGTCAAGGGTTCCCACTTTGGTTTGGGCATGGTGGATCGAGCCTATGTGCATGGGGTTTCGCCCCAACATCGCTATGCGGATTTGATTACCCAAAGATTATTGCATTTGGTGTTTAAAGAAGGACGCGATCGCCGCAGTAGCCGCTCCAAGGAAGGAGTAGATCTATGTAGCTCCAAGTGCCATGGTCAGGTGAGTTGGAGTGTGTTGCCTCCCGAACCAGAACGACAAATTCGTGCTGAGATTGAACAGTTTTGCAGCAAATTGAATCAACAGGATTTGATTTTCCGCAAGGGGCTTACGGATCTAGATGGATTGCGGAAAGCGGAGGTGATGGCATCTAAAGTGGGCGAGAGCTTCTACGGCATTATTACTTCAGTGCAGTCCTACGGCTTTTTTGTGCAAATTGAAGCTCTGATGGCTGAAGGATTGGTGCATGTCAGTTCCCTCAAGGATGATTGGTACGAATTTCCCCAAACCAATAACAAGGGCAAGGGGAAGCAGTCTCAACCTACCCTGCTAGTGGGTAGACGCAGTGGTCGCCAATATTGCTTAGGCGATCGGATCTTGGTGGAGGTGAAGAGTGTGGACTACTATCGCCAACAAATTGACCTAGTGGCAGCCGTGAGTGCGGTGGGTGATGACTCTTTTGGGCATAGCCCAGTCGAACCTGAGCATCCAGAGCCAGATCAGTTGTCAGATCAGTTAGCAGAGCGCTTTACCCAGAAAACTTGGGGTAGATCCCTAGATCTGTTACCAGAGCATGAGCAGGCAGGGGAGTAACTCGAATTTAATCAACCTCCTATGGTAGCTACCAACTTTCTGGTCAACCTTTTGAATCGGTTGCAACCTGCTGAGCCAACCTTACTGTTGGTGTTATCGGTGCTGATTGGCTTGAGTAGTGGTCTGGCGGTTCTGGTGTTTCGCTGGCTGGTCGAACTCTGTCAAACCATCTTCTGGCGATCGCTCTCCCTGTGGATTTTGCAACTTCATCCTTGGGCGATCGCTCTAGTGCCAATTATTGGCGGTCTGATCGTGGGGATTTTGCACCAACAAAACCGAAAACCTGAAAATGGCTTTAGTCAGCTTTCCTACGCGGTCGCTAATGAGGGAGGACGACTGCCCTATGGTCAAATCCCCCTGAAGTCCTTGGCAGCAGCCGTATCCTTAGGTGCAGGTGCATCCCTAGGCCCTGAGGGGCCAAGTGTAGAACTAGGTAGTAATATTGGTTCCATGTGTGGTCAAATTCTCAAGTTCTCTAGCGATCGCACTCGCATTCTGGTGAGCGCAGGTGGAGCAGCAGGACTGGCGGCCGGGTTTAATGCCCCATTGGCAGGGGCTTTTTTAGCGATCGAGGTACTGCTGAATCAATCCTTTAGAATCACCAAATCTCGGGTAGACTCCAATGTCAGCATCATTATCGTGGCGGCAGTGGTATCCGCCCTGGTGGCACAGATTGGCATGGGTAGCCAGCCCGCCTTTAGCCTGCCAGTCTATGAACTGCGCAGCTATGCAGAAATGCCCTTTTACCTGGGCTTGGGGGTTTTAGCTAGCATTACCAGTCTGTTCTTCAAACGGCTGGTGGCGATCGCTAAACAAATCTATGCCAGTGCCAGCTTTATTCCCCCCTTAGGCAAGATCGCGATCACGGGTACCTGTATCGGCTTGGTCGTTTTGGTATTGCCAGAAGCGACTGGCATTGGCTATGCCACGATTGAATCAATCCTGCAAGATTCGCCTTTTTCGATTGGGCTACTAGTTGTTCTGCTAATTACCAAGATGGTACTGACGGCAATTTCCACTGCTGGCGGTTTTGTGGGAGGAACCTTTGCGCCGGCAATTTTCTTGGGGGGAGTGCTTGGTAGTGCCTATGGTCAGATTCTAGCTCTGATCGTGCCCCAGTTAGTTTCTGCTCCCCCCGCCTATGCCCTAGTGGGGATGGCTGCCGTCCTTGCAGGCACAATTCGCGCCCCCTTAACTGCGGTGTTACTGCTATTTGAAATGACTAGGGACTATCGGATTGTTTTACCCTTGACTGCCGCCGTGGTGCTATGTGTCTGGCTAACCGAACATTGGCAAAGAAGCGATCGCTCTCAGTTTGCTAATAGTTCAGAATTTGATCCCAACCTCATTTTGGAGCAGATCAAGGTCAAAGAGATCATGAACGCGAATCCAGTCCAGTTTGCCCGCACCATGCCAATTCTACCCGTGGCACAGATTTTAGCCAATAGCTATATTCACAGCGCCTTGATTGTGAATGAACACCAGGAATTAGTTGGCATTCTGACCGCTCAAGACATTGAAACTGCCCTGATGCTACCCAAGGATGAACTGCGGCAACTCAACGTCGGTGACATCTGCACCACTCAGGTATTGACTACCTATGGGGACGAGAATTTAGCGATCGCGCTCCAACGCATGGCTCCCAGAGATTTACAGCAACTGCCAGTTCTAGATCGACAGGTAAACGGCAAAATCTTGGGAATCATCGATCGCACCGCAATTTCCAATGCTTACAGCAATATTTTGACCAAACAGGTAATCACCGAAAAGATTGGCGTGACCAATCCCCCCCAGCCGCCTGTCACTGTGCTAGAACTTTAGCTGAGCCAGGACTTCATATGACTTAGCCTATCTATTTGCGGTAAGGTAGGCTTTTAGCTTAAAATTCTAGCTAGAAATGGTTGGTCAAGCTGGCTAATCACAGGATTCCAAGTAACCCCCAAATTTCAACCTCCAAATGGCAATCTTATGAGTGGTGAAAACATGAATGGCGAAAATAACAACGCAACTTTTCTGATTGAGACCAATCTGGGGAATGGAGCCAGCCTACTCACGGCCCCAACCGTAGTCAGTGTGGATGGGGAAAGCCTCAAACAAAGCCTCACCCAGATTATTGATCTAGTGCAACAGCTAGAGCAAAATTCCTCGGCAAAATTAGCCCTTGATCAGGTTGATCTGGCTCTCAAGGTTACTCCTACAGGGCAAGTTGTGATTGCCGCCGCTGCGACTGGCATCACCCTTAGGTTTCGTCCTGCTGGTACTAGCGCCCCAGTTGTGCGCGATCGCTACCACCAGCTTGAACAGTTTCTAGCTAATAGTCAATGGGAAGCTGCCAACCGCGAAACTTGGGATCTCCTCTGTTTTAGCCTCAACAAAAGTGTAGGCACTCATCTCAACGCCCTTGACATCGAGCAAATTCCCTGTGACGTGATCCGCCGTCTCGATCAACTTTGGCAAAGACACAGCCAGGGACGATTTGGTTTCACTGTGCAACAGCAAATCTATCAATCCACTGCCTCCAAGTAAACTCAGCCCCAGCCAGCAAATCAAGGGAATAGCAAAGAACACCATGGAAACAGACAAGCAGAAACAGATTACCGGCTACTTTATTGAAGAGTCAATGGAACATCTCCAAACCATTGAAAATGGCCTAGTGCATATAGACGAAATGATGTCTGATCCAGAGAATCTCAACGAAGTATTTCGAGCGGCTCACTCCATCAAGGGTGGTGCCGGGATGTTGGGCTTCAGCAGTATTCAATACACCGCCCACAAACTCGAAGATTACTTTAAGGTGCTCAAAGACCACACCACCATTAAAATCGATCAAAATTTACAGAATCTATTCCTGGCAGGCTTCGATAGTCTTAAGGAGCTCCTCACCCAACTCCAATCTCCTACGGGCTTAACCCAAGATGTGGCTGATACCCTGATGGAAAAGTCAAAGTCAGTGTTTGAGCGGCTGCGCACTCAACTAGATCAGGTGACGGGCAGTGGTGGTGCTCCTGATCCTGCTACCTCTGGTGAAGTCAGAGCCATGATCATGGTATTCCAAAATGATATTCCCCAGCGCTTGCGGGAAATGTTGGAGCTATTTAAACAGCCAGATCGGCCGAATGTGCGACTGCAATTGCAAGGAATTTGCGATCAAATGCACAGTACAGGCGAGCAGTTTGAATTGCGTAACTGGTGTGGCTTGATCAAGGCAGTCAAGCAAGCGGTAGCCAATCAAAATAATAGCTTTCGGCTGTTAGCTCCCCTGGTGATTAAGGAAGTCAAACAAGCTCAGGAACTAGTGCTGAGTCAAAAGGGTTCAGCGATCGCGATTTCTAGTCAGTTACAACAGGCTCTCCCCACGGTGACACCAGCGGCGGCTCTAGAGGTAGATCAGGATCAAAGCTTGGTGTTTAGCGATTCTGAGAATAGTTGGCAAAAGTTTGGCGAGCAAGTGGGTTGGTACCAGATGGGTAGCTGGCTGAAGAGCAGCAGCTTAAATTTTGAAGCTACGGCTCCGGCTGGGCATTTACCTGCACCGATTTGGCTGGCTAGCTGGGATCAAGTGAATGACAGCCATGGGGATCAACTGCGGGCTGACTATGAAATTTTATTGGAGCGCCTCAAGGCTTGCGATCTCTAAATTACCCAATGATCTTGCTCTGGGCGGGCTTAGTTTTGGGTGGCTGCCAGGGAACTGAATGGGGCACGTCCTTGGGCACAGCCCTTGCGCCGCCATCTGCTGAACAATCTTCTGGATCGCGGCGTTCTGATCCGCCAGTAGTCTTGCCTGCGGGTTTTCCGAGAGACTTGCCTATTCCCCCCACGGCCAAACTAGTAGAAGCGATCGCTCCAGAACAGGGTAATTTTGGCATGGGGCGCTGGCAGGTATCAGCCCCTAGGGAACAGGTTTGGCAGTTTTATGGTCAAGCCAAATCGGTTCAGCCCTCTCCTTTAGTATTAACCAAGAATTTGTTCAAGATCACCTTGACTGTCGAGGCCGTAAATGCCGATCAAAGCGAGCTTTTTATTCACTATCAGCCTCTAACTCCAGCCGATCCGCCACCAGAACCAGGGAATGTTTCATCTGAGCCGTTTTCTGGGCAATTTACCGATCTCGATCAGGCACCACTGCTATTGCAACCCTACCTCAAAGATCTCAATCGCTTGGGAATGCTTGATCCCCTAGAGCCAGGTCTATTTGCTCCCAATCGTCCCATCAGTCGGCGCGTCTTTGCCAGGTGGCTATTCAGAGTAAATAATCTGTTTTATAGCGATCGCTTGGCTCGACAGATTCAGGCTGCCCTCCCCGACCAAGCACCTAGTTTTATTGATCTAGGAAGCAGCGACCCAGATTTTGCCATCATTCAGGGCTTGGCGAATGGCGGCTTAATTGGCAGTGCTGATCCGAAGTTACCCAATCGGTTTGCACCTGGAAGTACGATTTCCCGCGAACAGGCGTTAATTTGGAAGGTTCCATTTGACTACCCCCAGTTGCCTGGAGCAGCTAGCTTGGCTGCCGTACAGAAGGCTTGGGGTTTTAGCGATCGCTTATCGAGCAAGGGTTTACAGGTAGTGCTGGCAGATGCCCAAGGGGGAGATTTAGCCAATATTCGCCGCGCTTTTGGTTTTATTCGTGTCCTGCAACCGACCAAACCCCTGACCAGAGCCGAGGCAGCCGCTATTTTGTGGCATTTTGGTGGAGCTAGTGACGGGATTAATGCTCAAGCAGTGATCAGGCGACAACCTTGAAGGGGTAAGTTTTTAGTTGTGGCATATAGAGAACTATTGCCTATGTATTACGAGTTTTTCGGCGGTTTGGTTTTACAGATAAGGAAATCGAGAATTCACTAAATAATTAGCGATAGAAAAATCTCAGGACTTACGCAAAGGTGATCTAAAACCCTGACTGTAAGGGGGTGTGGGGCGCAGCCCTGCCATGGGTTTTAATAACTTCTGTGCCGCATCCTTTTGAAAATCGTAATAATCTGTAGTCAAGCCATAGGAATTTGGTACTAGAGCAGTTCAAAAAAGCTGGGATCGATCTCGTAGCCCAACACCTGAGCCATCTGTTGTAACTTCGTCCAACTGCTACCTTTGCCTAACCAAGCGTGAATCACAAACAGCTTTTGCAACACGAAAATCTGCAAGGCTTCGGGGTTAAATTCAATCCCTTCCACCTTGGTAAAACTATGGGGTACTAACATCGCAGCATAGCGAGTCAATTCGCCCCCTTTCCAATCGAGCAGGTAGGGCAGCCAGGGATAGGCAGCATCCAGTCGAATGAACCACAGGCGCACTTCTGGAATTTCTGAGAGTTCGCGAGGATCTTCTGGGCTGCGGGGGTAGAGGATCTCAAACCTAATTTGGCTAGGCTCAGACTGAGCCAGGTAGCGATCGATGGCAATTCGCGCCGGAGCTAGGTCTAGGGCGTCAATACAGGCGGTGTTGAGGTTGATAGTAGCGATCGACATGGGAAATTTAGGCTAAATCTGTGAGTTGGTTAATGACATGGGGAGCAGGTGAATTTGTGCCAGAGCGATCTAACCAGATTCCTTCTAGCCCAGCAGCGATCGCGCCTAAATAGTCCAAATTATAGCTATCCCCAATATGGCAGACTTGACTAGGGAGAACCTGGGCTTGATCAAGAGCGGTCTGAAATATTTGGGCTGAGGGCTTAGCCGCCCCCACCGCTGTAGAAATAGTGATCGAGTCAAACCAGCTATGCAAATCGAGGGCATCCAGTACCCCATAGAGCCGATGATCAAAGTTAGACACTAGATGGAGGCTAATCCCCTGTTGTCGCCAAGCCGTGAGCGCAGGTAAAGTATCAGCATAGACCACCCAGGGCTGGGCAGTGGCAAAGTGGCAGTATAACTGGATAAAAAACTGGTCAAAGTCTGGAAATTGGGCAAAGATTTCAGCCCGCTCAAATACTTGAATTGCCAACTGTCGCCACCAGTTTTGTTCTAGGGAAAGGATTTCTGACTTATTAGATCCAGGGAATGCCATCGGCGGTGCAGATTTAAAGTAATAGCCAAACCAATGATCCAAAACTTGAGGATCAGCGCTAACCCCAAATTCCTGGGCAATCTGGGCATACACGCCGCCGACACTGCCCCTCACGCCAAACAGGGTACCCACAGCATCTAGGAATATAACTTGGCGATTCATCAGGGCTGATCCAGATAGCTAGAATAGATCTAAAATTCCATTTTACTCCCTATGGATCTTTCTGCCGCCTTACCAGTATTCGTAATTACCCTGAGAGAAGGGGTAGAAGCAACCTTGATTATCGGCATTGTGATGGCGTGCCTAGAAAAGGCTAATGCCCCTAGGCTAATTCCGGCGGTTTATGGTGGTGCGGCAGCAGGGTTAGGGGTGAGCGTGGGGCTGGGTAGCCTTTTACAACTGGTGCTAGGGGCGGTGGTCTTGTCCAGTTGGCCCTATAGTCAAGCTTTACAGCAGGGCTTAAAAGGAACAGTGGCAGTGGTAGCGATCGCTCTACTGAGTTGGATGTTGATTTGGATGACCCAGCAAGCCAAAGGTCTCAAGGCTGAGCTTGAAACTGCTGTGCAGAACTCTACTGCCATGGGCATATTTAGCCTGATCTTTGTGGATGTCCTGCGGGAAGGGGTAGAAACTGTGTTGTTTTTGGGTGGTCAACAGGGCGCAGCTAGTATTCTGGGCGCGATCGCTGGGCTAAGTGGTGCTGTATTGATCGGCTGGCTGATCTTTCGGCTAGGAGTGAAAATTAATCTCAAGCGCTTCTTTCAAGTGATGGGAGTGCTACTGCTGCTGATTGTGGGCGGACTAGTGATCACGGCTCTGCGTAAGTTTGAGGCGATGGTCGGCGCGATCGCTTTAATTGATCCTAGTTTTGCCGATTTTTGCGCCCTCAAAGATTCTTGCATTTTAGGTGTTCAGGTCTGGGACTTGAGCCATTCCCTGCCTGATCGCCAATTTCCTGGGATCTTGCTGAAAACCCTGTTCGGCTATTCTCAAAAACTCTACCTTGCCCAAGCGATCGCCTACAGTAGCTTTCTGGCGGTGGTGGGCAGCTTATACTGGCGCAGCCTGAATCCCTCTAAACCATGAAAACTCAAACTATTTGGCTCGCTCGCCACGGCTACCGTCTAGATTTTGCCCAGCCCAGTTGGTTTGAGACTGCCACCTACCCTTACGATCCGCCGCTAGCTAACCTGGGTGAACACCAAGCCCAAGACCTGGCAAATCGATTAAGGCAAGAGCAAATTAGCCAAATTTTCTGCTCTCCCTACCTGCGGGCAGTACAAACTGGCACCAGAGTTGCCCAAAATTTAAACCAGCCCATCAAACTTGAACCAGGCCTGCGGGAGTGGCTTAATCCAGCTTGGAGTCCTAGCCTGCCATCCCTTACTCCTAGGGCTGCCCTAATTGGCGCCTATCCCCAGATTGATCAGACTTACCAACCCCTGTGTGAGCCAGCTTATCCCGAATCTGAAGGGGAGTTATATCACAGGACTGCTAGAGTAATTCAAATTTTGAGCGATCGCTACCCAGAGCAGCAGATTTTAATCATTACCCATGCCATGGCGATACAGGGGCTAACCTGGGGCATATTACCCCACCGCCCACCCATCAATACTAGCTGTTGCGCCCTGGTTAAGTTGGTGAAAGAGAGAGACCAATGGCACTTAGACCTAGCGGGAGATACATCTCATCTTAGAATGCTTACGCCCTAAAGCCTAAATTGACACTGGTAGAGCCGCAGTGCTAAGTTGATTAGCTAACTTCTCCTACTTATTGGTTATGTACGTCTACATCCATCCGCGGATTGCTAAGATAGCCAATGCAGACCAAATGCGAAAGTTGGAAGCGATCGCCCAAGCTATTGAACAGGGTAATCCTTTAATCTATAGCCTTTTATTTTCGCCGCGGCATTCCTGCTGGGTCAAGCGTTTAACCATCAGGTATCGAATCTTAGCAAAGCTAGTGATAATTGATGGCACTGAAGTATTTTGTCTTACCCATTTACTCCAACGGGGTGGTAGAGAATACCCAGAGTTCTTGGATAATTGTGAGAGATTTAGGGATCAGCATATGCAAATTCCCCAATCATCACTGAGGGACTTCTTGCACCAGCGCCAACAGGAGCAGCTTTTACCACCTGTACCCATTTTGCCTGCCCAGTATTACGAATGGTTGCGGCCACCGCGCCTGATGCGGGCATCTGGTGATCATTCTTGCCCAGAAATTTCCATTTATGAAAGTCGGCTCTGGGTGGAGCAGTGGCGGAACTCTGCTTCTCCTTTGCTGCCATTTTTGGGGCTGGCCTATGAGCTCCTCTGTAGTCTATTGGGAATTAGTCAACAGCCTAGCTTGCGCATGGATGGCAAATTTACTGGTCTGCAAATTGTTGCCGATCAAAATCGCCAGCTTAGCTTGGTATTTAGCGTCATTCACCCTAGAGATCAGCCACATCGCCAAATTATCCTCCTCTATCAGGCTTTTTTGGGCATACCTGAGTATGTGGATCAGGCCAAAATTGGCAAGGAACTAGAATTATTCGGTACCACGGTAGAGCGGAATCATTTGGAATATTCCCTCGAACTTGACCAGATTGCTCGCCGCTGCTGCCGTTGCTATCCTGACTATTTAGTATGTGAACAGCAACTCTGGCAAAACCTAGAAACTAGCCAAGACTCTAATTTGGCTTTATCTGGAGAAGAGGAGCAACTGTTGCAGCAAATTAGATTCCCTGCTTTTATTAATGGTCGAGCAGGCAGCGGCAAGTCTACTATGCTGCACTTCGCTTTTGCCTATTATTGTCGGTTATATCTAGAGGCGGCTAGCGAATCGGCAAAGTTTCATCCCCTATTCTTAACCTACAGCGATCGCTTGACTGAGAAAGCCCATCGCACGGTCAGCCAGATTTTGAGCAGTCACAGTCGCTATATTGAACTTGGTTTGCATCAAGCTCACGATCTAATCGAAAAGATTAAGCCTTGTTTTCGGTCTTTCCAAAGCCTGCTGTTTGAGCATCTACCACCTGAGCAATTGGCGTTCTTTCCAGCCGAAAAGTATGTCTCTTTCTATCGATTTAAACAACTGTTTGATCGTGCTTTTCCGAGTAATAGAATTGCGGCAGAAACCGCCTGGCACGCGATTCGCACCTACATCAAAGGCTACGGCTATAGGGCAGAGCAGGGAGATTTTCTTGAACCTGAAGATTATGAGAAAGAACTACCTACCAGCCACAAGGATCTGCCGGATCAGATATTTAGGCAAATCCATCAGATCAATTGGAGATGGTACAGAAACCAACAGCAAGAATATAAATATTGGGACGATCAAGATTTAGTGATTGCGGTACTCAGATATTGTCAGAGTTTACCAAAGTATGCCGCAATTTTCTGTGATGAATCCCAGGATTTTACTCGCGTTGAACTCCAGTTGATTTTGCGGCTTTCGATCTGGTCAAATTATCAACTGCAACCCCCTATTCCGAGCTTGCCTTTTGCCTTTGCGGGTGATCCGTTGCAAACCTTGAATCCCACTGGATTTAATTGGAGGAGTTTCAAATCAAGTTTTCATGAGCAGATCCTCATTCCCCTCGATCCCCATGGCTATCTCGGGCTCTGTGATCACAGGGCAGAGCATAACTATCAACTCTATGATTTGCAGTCCAATTATCGCTCTACACCAAGCGTGGTCAAGTTTGCCAATAGTGTCCATTTAGTGCGGCGATCGCTGTTAAAAGGAGAGAATATTTCCCCCCAAAATCCCTGGAATTTAGCCAACGGCAGCCCTTTACCCCAGAAAGGCATCTTTAATGGAGTACGTGCGAATATGGCTGCTAGTGAATTGCAGCAAATTCTGGAAACACCAGGTGTTATCACCATTCTGCCCTGTGATCATGGGGGAGAAACCGCGTTTTTGTGGGAGTTAAAAAATAGATTCTCTCACCTAGAATCCTTGCTGACTAGCCTGGGGATTAATAGCGCTGATGCTCCTCGCCCCCCTTCGGTCTTTTCTACTACTCTAGTGAAGGGATTAGAACATACCCCCGTAATTCTGCTGGGCTTTGGCGAATATTTTTCCAGGAATTTTAGGGTACCTTTAGACCAAATTCGAGCAAGAAGAGCAGAGACCCAAGATCAGCTAGCTCTAGCCTATTTTCTGAATAAACTCTATGTGGCGCTGACTCGTTCCCAACGAGTATTGGGAATTATTGATTCAGAAGATGGAGATCGAAATCTCTGGCAATCTTTTAGTTCTATGGATCAGTGGCTAGAAAGTCTGAGCGAGCGCCAAGCCCAGGAGGATTGGTCAAACCTAGTTGCTCCTCTAGCTAATTCTTTTACCGTTGGCATCTATAGCCGTGGGAATTCTTTGGAGTTAGCGCGATCGCTTCTCTACCAAGCTTTAGAAATCGAAGATCGGGAGTTGTTTCGCTCAGCAGCAGTGTATTACCAACAGGCAAACTTGGCTCCAGAATCGGAATATTGTAAACTCTGGCTAGTGCGCCTAGAAGGAGACTTGCTCAAAGCAGGACAAGAGTTAATCGATCTGCAAGGGATTTCTGAAACCTTCATTCACCCTGAGGCTGACGCCTGGCAATGCTTCTGGCAAGGAAAACACTGGGAAGAACTCTTGAACTGGGCCGATCGCTATCCCGATCAACCGAATACCAAATATCTGCCTGCGATTCAATTTATGGTGCATCTCCATGTCAGCGAATTCCTGAATTTTGCCCAACAGCACCTCTGGCAGATTAGTCCGAGCGATCGCTCCAATCAAGTGTGGCAGCATATCTATCTTACCTATAGCCAAACAGTGCAGCAGCAAATCCCAGAGTTGACAGACCTAGAATCCCACATTGCCATACTGCAGCAACTAGCACAACTCGGCATCCATAGGGATCATCACCTGGATCTGGCTGCCCAATGCTGTTATCAACTCCAGAACTACCAGCAGGCAGTTGCCCAATGGGAAGCTTGCCAAGATCTGAAGTATCTCAATCACCAAACCTACTTTTTAGCCAAAGCCCAAATTACCGCCCTGCCTTACAAATTAGAATTTCTAGCCAAGGCCAAGCAATATCAAACGATTGTAAATTTATATCAGCAACACCATCAAGCGATCGGCGCCGCTTTCGACCCTGCTTGGGAAACTGTGGAGTCTGAGTTGCGCTTGGCGCTTAATCTAAAGAACCAATGGCTCGATCTCACCCAAATCGATTTGAGTCAAGGTCTATGGGTGCAAGCCATGCAAACGATCAAGCAGCATGGGCAGAGCTTTGGGTTTGAGCACCGCGCTGAAATTTTAAATACGATGGCCAATGCTCAAGCTTTTAGCAGCCAAGCGATCGCCCGAGAAATCGATCAGAAACTGAATGCCAAATCTCCCAACTGTGTCAAGGTTTTAGATACGTTTGTCGACCAAGATTTCTGGATTGGTAGCATTTTTGCCCTCAAAAAGAGAGATCAACGAAATTCTGTGGATATTAGTCCAGAACAAATTAGTAGCCTCACGGCAGACCGTCGCCAGCTATTGTCAGAATTCCTGCTCACCTTAACTCAAGCACAACAAATATCTGATCGTGCCCAAAGAAAATTTCAGGAGTTTTGCCAACATCAAAGAAGTCAGATTGAGCCAATCCTAGCAAATCTTGTAGAATCAGCCCAGAATCAGCAAGACTCCATTTACCACAGACTGACTCAGCCCTGGCAGCAAATCTCTAGCGACCAAGCTCAACGCTATCAAGAAAACTTGATCAAAGCAAGCATAAACCTAATCAATGGATTCATTACTTCTACTATTAATCAGCCTGAATGGCAAGAGAATCTTAAAAATCTTACTTTGGTAGATCTGGCCTACACCAAACTGGGTGAATTTGCCCCCCATCTGAGTTTTCTGGAAAGATTTCGCCGCCATCCCGAACCTGAAATTCGGGAATTTAGCTATCAAGCCTGGGTCAAGGTCAAAGCTCACCAGGCAAAATATGAAATTACTCAAGGCCGACCTAGTAACGCTGAGCGCATTCAGCAGGAAATCATCTCCCGCCGCAGCGAATGGCAACTCTCTCAAGTTTCCAGTCCACCCCCAGCCATGCCAGCACCTATGCTTGAATTTATCCTGAGCCTAAGTTCTGAGGAACTACAGGAACTGGAAAATTATCTCGAATTTATAAAATACAAACGCAGCCAATAGTTTCAGGACTCATGTAGTCTGATCTGGGAGGTCAGGGAAAGGCCGTAATTACGGGAGTTTTACAGCTTTTTTCGGTACAGGACTTACGCAGCCCACGTTGGGAACTGTTGGGAAAAGGGAGTTTGATGGCAAAGCCAGGGTTTTAGATTACCTTTGGGTAAGTTCTGCGGTAAATTTGTAAGCAGCCCCTGGACTATGTTAGGAAAGGTTATACATAAAAACAAAATCACTAGCAGTGAATTCATTAAAAATAATTCCTTTCACATTAACGAGAGACACTTCTTTGCTGATGCCATTCTCCATAAACTTAGCAATAATACTTGTGCTATTGAGATCGCCAAAAGTTGGCAGCAGTTGAAGGTCAGCAAAAGATTCAGCAATTATGGTTGTTCCAACGGTATCAATGTAAATCTTCTCTAGACCTAGCTGAAAGTCCATAATTGTATTTTTGGTATCTCTCAGTTCCGGAAATGATAGAAATGGAGGTAAGAGAGACTTAGCGAAGTCAGAATACTCAATCTGTACGGTTTCAGGAAACACTCCACTCAAGATCCAAAACTGATCTCTACCTGCACCACCATAGAGGAGATTATCACCGCCACCACGAATATAAATTTGATCGTTGCCAGTACCACCAATTAGTTCGCCATTGCTGCCAGCAATCAAAATATCATTACCACTTCCACCATCTAGAAGGCTACGTCCCTTATCATCAAGTCCTTCCAATCCAATTCCTTGAGAAGCATCCAACAGATCATTGCCGTTTTGACCAAAAGCCCGATCATTAAAATTAACTAAAAGGCGATCATCCCCAACTCCCCCATAGAGTCGATTTCCTCCTTTACCTTGGGATGCATCTAAAATGTCGTCACCATTATCACCGTAGACTGCATCATCTTTAATAGCATAGATTTCATCACTCCCCCCCCCAGCATAGATCAGGCGCCGACTCTCAAACCCTTCGACAGTCCAGCCAAACCCATCCCTGTCTCTATCCCCTCCGATAATTGGAATAGGCACTCCTCCCTGGTCTTTAGGTTTATCTCTAAATACATCAAAGGCAAACTCAAACGCAGGAATTACTAAAAAGTCATAGGGATTACTAAATCTATTAGGATCATCGAAGGGCAAAGGCGTATATGCATTTTGCGGTAGAGGATTACGTTTACTGAGGTTTGAGATACCGTTAAAGATGTCCGCAGGCAATGTCTCTAGTAGATCGGGAATAGTATTAGGTAATTGGAGTGTCTCTAAAAATATCTGCGGAATCACCCCTTCTCTTTCACTCTTGCCAAGTTCAGCGGTTATGGCACGATAGTCATCCCGCAGAATCTCAATAGTAATTGGTTGCTCAAAAACGCGGCTAGATAAATCGGCAAAGGAACCATTTAGAATGGTAAATACCCCTTCATCCTGCACTAATCTTCCTGTAGATGGATTAATTGTCGCAGTCTCAAATCTGCCATCGTAGTTTATGCCGTTGATCGTGATCGGATTGGGGTAATAATCTGTGTATCCAGGTGCAGTATCAAATAAAGATCTATAGGTGTTTGGCAGGTGATCAGACTGGTTGAAGTAATCACTACTATCTCCGAGTCTAATGATTTTGCTAGGAGATGATCCAGATTGAGGAATCAAGGGGGAAGGGAATAGATTTATCTGAGGATTTGGAACGGCTGTAACTGTAATTGCGAGGGCTTCTACGGGTAGATTGGTTTGGTTGGCAATGGAGAATCGATTACCTGGGGCGATATATACATAGGTGTTTTCGCCAATTTTTCTCTCTTCGCTGCCAATAAATATTGTTAGTTCCCTGTTAGTATTGGGGTCTTCATCACTTTTCACATAAAAGATATTGTTATTTTGACTCACTTCCCGGGCAAGATTATTAGTATTCGCAGCCAAAGAAAACTGGTTGTAGGAGAATCTATCTTGAGTTTCGGTAAAGCCAACTAGAGATGTGTAAGTAATGCCAAACTGTCCGACGAAGGTTGGTCTCTGCTCAATGCCTGCTTGAGTGCCAGTCGTCCAAACCTTAAAATTGGGATCAGACATCAGTTCCTTGGCTGCATCCACCACAGTTTGTGAAGCATCCGGCGGTAGAACCAGTATGTAAGGTAGGGTACCAATAGGTGGAATATAGTCTGGTTTAGCAGCGCCTAAAACTATGCCCGCCTTAGTTCTATCATTAAATTTACCCAGATTTAGAAAATCCGCCGTGGTCGGTCCTGAGAAAGCTGGAGGTGGATCATTACGGTCAGCGACACGAATAGCGGCAGCATCGAAAAAGAGATCGAGGGAACCCGGTGTTGTCAATGAAAGTGTTCGGGCTCCTGGAACTTGAGGAATATCGCTAAATAAAGTAGTAGAGTCATCGTTACGATAGCCATGGATTCGGTTGATTGGACCGAATATGGTAGTTCCTTTGGGTAGGGCTAAAGACTTCTCCCCACTATTACCCAAGTTGAATCTGATGATGCCATCGGTTATGTACCAAATCTCATCCTCTTTAGGGTGAAAATGGGGAGGCGGCCCACCATTAACTGGCAGGAAAAAGTCGAAAAAGTTGAAATCACCGCTGCTTTCTCGGGTAGTTGTATAGAAGGTGTACAAATCCCCTGAAGCATAGACTGCTGGGCGATTGGCTGATTTGTCTCGTTCTACGATCAAAAAACTGTCAATCGCTTCAGTCGGTATAGTTGACCCATTGACTACAGAAATGTCACTACTGTGGGTCATAAGCAAATTCCTTTTTTGATACCAACTTTCAAATCATACTTCAGGGAAATAGATTTCCTCAATTGATATGACTATTTCAGGAAGATTACACACAATTATTAACAAAGAAAATTGATGTCCTTTCTTTTCAACTCAAGCAAGGGGATTGATTGCACATCTGAAAGAAGTCGGTTTTAATGATTTCTGTACTGCATTCTTTTGAAAATCGCAATATCAGGTAGCTATGGCTAACCCAATTAATCCAGCAAGCTATATTGAACACAGCCTTTTGGATAATACTGCCACCCCAGCCCAGATTGAAAAACTCTGCGCCGAAGCTGATCGCTTGGGTTTTGCTGCTGTCTGTATTTACCCCGATCAAGTAAAGCGGGCAGTGGAATACCTCTATCGTAAAACGCCTAAAGTCTGCACGGTGATTGGGTTCCCCACGGGTGCCCATGCTTCTAGTACCAAACTCTATGAAGCCCAACTAGCCGTAGAACAGGGAGCCAGTGAGCTAGATCTGGTAATTAGTATTGGTAGTCTGAAGGCGGGCGATCACAATTTGGTGCATCGGGAAGTCGCAGAGATCTGCCAAGCTACGGCTGTACCAGTCAAGACTATTCTAGAGATGGGCTTGCTCACTCAGCCAGAGCAGGAACTTGCTGCCGAAATTTGCCTAGATGCAGGGGCTAGCTACCTCAAAACCCATACGGGTTGGCGCGGGGTAGTGGCGATCGCCGATGTAGAACTGTTAAGCGCGATCGCTAAGGGACGAGTGGGCATCAAGGCGGCTGGTGGCATTCGCACCCTCGCCCAAGCCCAAGATCTAATTACTGGGGGGGCTACCAGATTGGGGACTTCGCGCGGGCTAGAGATCATGGCGGAACTGGGTTAGGCGGAAATCACCAAAATTTCTGTGCTATGGGTCAAGCTTTGGTGAGAATATAGCAACTGTAAAGATATGGTGTACAAATCATGGTTGCGGCAACCCAATCTATCGAGCAACTCTGCATAAATAGCATTCGTTTTTTGGCGATCGATGCGGTCGAAAAAGCTAAGTCTGGCCACCCCGGTCTACCTATGGGCGCGGCACCTATGGCATTTGTGCTATTTGATCAGTTTCTAAAATTTAATCCCAAAAATCCTAAATGGGTAGATCGCGATCGCTTTGTCTTGTCTGCAGGTCATGGCTGTATGTTGCAGTATGCCCTCTTGCACCTAGCTGGTTACGACAGTGTGGGTTTAGAAGATCTGAAAAACTTCCGTCAATGGGGCAGCCCCACTCCTGGTCACCCCGAAAACTTTGAAACTGCTGGCGTAGAAGTCACTACGGGTCCTCTCGGTCAAGGGGTAGGCAATGCGGTTGGTCTAGCGATCGCTGAAGCGCACCTAGCCGCCCGCTTCAATAAACCCGGTCATACTATTGTCGATCACTACACCTACGTGATTTTGGGTGATGGCTGCAACATGGAAGGAATCGCCTCCGAAGCTGCGTCTTTGGGTGGTCACCTCAAGCTGGGCAAGTTAATCATGCTCTACGACAGCAACAGCATCTCGATTGATGGCAGCACTGATCTGGCTTTCACCGAAGATGTGGGCAAACGCTACGAAGCCTATGGCTGGCATGTGGTCAAGGTGGCCGATGGCAATAACGACCTCGAAGCGATCGCTCAAGCCCTAGCTGAAGCTAAATCAGTCACTGATAAACCTAGCCTAATCATCGTCACTACCACCATTGGCTATGGTTCTCCCAAAAAAGCTGGGACTGCGGGTGTGCATGGGGCTGCCCTGGGTGGAGATGAGGTAACTGCGACCCGTGCCAATCTGGGTTGGGAATATGAGCCTTTTGTCGTACCCGAAGCTGCCTATAGCCGTTTCCGTCAAGCGATCGATCAAGGAGCCAAGTCTGAAGCGGAATGGAATACCCGCTTTGCTGCCTATGAAGCCGCCTATCCTACCGAAGCCGCCGAATTTAAGCGGATCATGGCGGGCGAACTCCCCGAAGGCTGGGAACAAGCCTTAGAACCAGTGGCTCAAAAGGAAACCTCTACCCGCTTGCTCTCAGAGGCTTGCTTAAATGCCCTCTCCCCCGTGTTGCCTGAATTTTTGGGCGGTTCAGCCGACTTAGCCCACTCGAATATGACCTATGTAAAAGGACTAGCTGACTTCCAAGCCGGCTCCTATGAAGGGCGTAACTTCCGCTTTGGCGTGCGGGAGCATGGCATGGGCGCAATTCTCAACGGCATGATTCTCCATGGCGGCACCATTCCCTATGGCGCTACCTTCCTGGTGTTTGCCGACTACATGCGCGGCGCGATGCGGCTATCTGCCCTGTCAGAAGTGGGCGTGATTTACATTCTCACCCATGACTCAGTAATGCTGGGTGAAGATGGTCCTACCCACCAGCCGGTGGAAACTCTAGCTTCTTTGCGCGTGATTCCCAACTCCTACACCATTCGCCCTGCGGATGCCAACGAAACTGTAGCTGCCTATCAAATTGCGATCGCTAGTCGCAAACGTCCTAGTTTCTTAGCTTTCACCCGTCAAGGCGTAAAAAATCTGGCTGGTAGCTCGATTGAGGGGGCAAAAAAAGGAGCCTACGCAGTGGTGGATGCGCCTCATCCTGACTTGATCATTATTGCCACTGGTTCTGAAGTTGCCTTGGCTGTGAAGGCTGCTGAAGTCCTAGCTGCTGAAGGCAAAGCGGTACGAGTAGTCTCGATGCCCTGCATGGAACTATTCAATCAGCAGCCTGATGAGTATAAGGAGGCAATCTTGCCTAGCTCGGTGAAGAAGCGGCTCAGCGTGGAAGCAGGTAGCACCTTTGGTTGGCACAAATATATCGGCTCTGAGGGCTTAGCGATCGGTACCGATACCTTTGGTGCTTCGGCTCCTGGGCCTGTGGTCTATGAGAAATTTGGTTTCACCGTGGACAATGTGGTCGCCACTGCTAAAACCCTATTGGGCTAGGTTCTAAATCTGTGGGGGGCGCAAGTCCCCTACTAAATTTGGTGCAGGGGTATCCAAACTAGGGGTAGAGCAGCAGATAGCAGTAGGCAGAGCCAGGTAAAACTAGCTGGGGATCTCTGGGCGGATGAGTTGGTACGGAGATCCAGAAGTTGCTGTACCCTGATTTCTAAGCGACTACCTAAAGGATCATCTAAGGAATCATCTGGGCGATCGCTTCCTCCCACTTGAGCTAGGGGTGACAAGTCTTCGCCCCGATAACTAACCACTTGCAGTAAAGCCTCGGCTAGGGTGAGCGGATCAACAAATTGGCAAGCGTAGCGATCAGCCTGGAGTTCCCGTTCCAACAATAGCCTCTGCCAAATGGCTAGGGTATGGGGTAGCCAGCTAGTAATTTGACGCAACCAGCCTAGACCAAAAAACCACAAACAATCATGATTGAGCCCATGACCTTGTTCATGGTAAAACACCGCCTCTAACTGAGCCGGGGACAGCCTTTCTAACAGCCCGGTACTCACCACTAGCTGCGATCGCCAAAAGCCCACCTGCGCGGCAAAAGGTAGGGGCGTAGGCAGCAGTCTCGCCTTGGTATCAAAAAAGTCTACCAATTCCAATTGCTTGAGTTTCTGTCCTGCCCGCCAGCCACAACCACAGAGGTAAAGCAGATGAATCAAACTAGCTGCCGCAATGGTGCCGATCAGCCAGCGTGCTACCCAACCACCATGGATGGCAATTCCCAGCATTAGCCCTTCTGTAGCCATGCTAAACACCGCGATCGCTAAACCGCCAAACGCCAGCACGGGCAAGAGGAATTGGGCTAGATGATACCGCCCACAACTAACTGATCTCTGCCATTGCCAGCGCCAGAGGCAAATCACAATCAAGGTTAAAAGTCCTAAAGTCAGATGCATAACTACTGCTGTTGGCGGATTTGCTTGAGCTTATCAGCGATCGCGGCGAGCTTATCCACACTGACCCGATCTAGTTGATCGGCAAAAGCTGCCACAATTTCGGCATCTCCTACTGCCAAAAAACGATGAAGTTGGTTATAGGCCTCTAGGGATCTAGCTTCAGTCGCCGAGATCCTAGCCTGCCAGTAAAAGGCTTTACCAGTGCGATCGCATTCCACCCAGCCCTTGTGCGCCAATCTCTGCAACACTGTAGTCACCGAAGCATAGGCAAGCTCTCGATCTGGATTTGCCAAAATCTGATCATGTACCTGCTTTACCGTGGCCCTACCCAGTTGCCACAGAATAGTTAAAATTTCTTGCTCTAAATGCCCCAAAGACAAATGAGAAGGAGGATGCTGCGGAAGAGATGCCATGACTAGTTAATCATCCATCAGCGATCGCAAACCCAAAACAGCAAAAATCAGCGCAGCAATGCCCTTAAGCAAATTGGTTGGCAAACTAGTCGATAATCCTTCCCCCAGAATTACACCCACGCCACTCGCTAACAGCAGAGCCGAAGTTGCCCCCACAAACACCGCCCGTGGTGAAGCCGAACTGCCGCTTAAACTCATAGTCACCAATTGACTCTTATCTCCCAATTCTGAAATAAACACCGTAGAAAAGCTTAAAAACAGCAGTTGCCAATCCATAGAAGCCAAGATATCCAGACGTAGTAATTATAGGGCATTACATAATTTAAACCCCATGTAGAGGGCTGTGCCCACACTCCAATAAATCTAAGGTTTTAGATCCAGTTTGTGTAAGTCCTGTTAATACATAAAACTTAACTGCATGTCATAGACAGCAGCGATCGCAAAGCAGTAACCTTAAACATAATTCAGGCAATTATTCCTATTTGAATTTTAAAAAAAATAACTATGGCTATTCAACGTGGATCAAAAGTTCGCATTTTGCGCAAAGAGTCTTACTGGTATCGCGAAGTCGGCACCGTAGCTTCAGTAGACAAGAGCGGCATCATTTACCCAGTGATTGTGCGGTTCGATAAAGTCAACTACTCCAACATTGCCACCAATAACTTTGCGATCGATGAAGTAGAAGAAGTTGCTGCTGCTAGCTAATCAAGCTTAATCTTTGTGCCAGAACTGCCCGAGGTCGAAACCGTCAAAATCGGCTTAAATCAGCATACTCTCGGCTGGAAAATTATCGGTGGTGAAGTGCTCTTGCCTGGAGTTGTCTCTCCTAGCCCTGATTTTCAAGATCCAGCCGAATTTCTCCATTTACTTCAAGGTTGTTGTTTTCATGTCTGGCAGCGCCGTGGCAAATATTTGCTCGCTAGCCTAACCCAGCCTTCAGGTACAGTAGGGGGATATTTGGCTGTACACTTGCGCATGACTGGCAAACTTAGCTGGAGCGAACCAGATCAACCAGTTCATCCCCACACACGGATTAGATTTTTTTGTCACTTTAACTCTCACTTTAGCTTAGAGCAAAGCCCCCACAAAGAACTAAAACAAGAGCTAAAAAAAGAGCTAAGATTCAACGACCAACGCACCTTCGGCAAAGTCTGGTATGTACCGCCCACTATCCCCCCCGAAGCCAGAATTACTGGTCTGCAAAAACTGGGGCTAGAGCCATTTGCGCCTGGATTCGATTACCATTATCTCGCAGCCAAATTTGGGAGGTCTAGCCGTCCGATCAAAAATCTATTACTTGATCAGGCTACCCTAGCTGGTCTTGGCAACATTTATGTGGACGAAAGCTTATTTTTAGCCTGCATTCATCCCCTCGCTCCCAGTAATAGCCTGAGTATCAGCCAAGTGCAGGCTCTGCATCAGGCAATCCAACAAAGCCTCGCCGATGGAATTAGCTGGGGTGGCACCACCTTCAGTGATTTTGCGGATTTAGGCGGTGAAAAGGGTAACTACCTGGATCATGCTTGGGTGTTTCGCCGCCAAGGGCAGGCTTGCCATGTTTGCCAAACTCCGATCGCTAGAATCAAGCTGGCTGGTCGTTCTACCCACTTCTGCCCCAACTGTCAGGCCCATTAGCTGGGAGTTTAGCTGGGAGTTTAGCTAAGAGTGAGCTTAAGACTGGGCTATTTTATTCCAGGTATTTTTGGCTAAATCTATCAAGCGATCGCGACCCTGATTAAGTTTGGCACCTACTTGTTTGGTAACTTTCGCAGTGATTTCCTCGGTGATTTTCTCAGAGGATTGAACTTCCTGGGTAAGATTAGTCAACTGTTCAGCCCCTTGCTCAATTACTTGATTAGCTTTGGTGATCGCCCAGGCATCTGCCGCCGCCAGATTTTTTTGGGTGGCTTGTAGAGCCTGATCCAATTTGGGGACAATCTGCTGCTGAATTTTATCTAGATCTGGAACAAACTTCGACATAGAACTAATGCCAGTGGGTTAAATCTATCTTAGGCTATTGACAAAACTTAGGAGATCTTGCAATAATTCTACAACTGCGGATTTTTTGAAAAGTTAGTTATTAGCTCAGCTAGTAGATTATTGAGAAAATTATCTTTAAAAAATTCTTAAAAAATCTCTACAGATCTAAAAACCAAGCCTAAGGATCAAAAAGTAGCAATCAAAAAGTAATAAACCCAAAAACAACAAAGTCAAAAAAAATCAAAAAACGATGGGGTGTCGCCAAGTGGTAAGGCATCTGGTTTTGGTCCAGACATTCCGAGGTTCGAATCCTTGCACCCCAGTAAAGCTCTCCTCGATAAACCTGTAATAAAGGCTTTCTCTAGTAAAAGCTTCAGCGAAGTCCAACTTCCTTAACTATGCGCAAATTTCTCTTTTCTACTTTAGGGATATTTCTGGGAGCAGCCAATTTTTTGTGGGTTTTCAGCGCATTTGCGGTTGACATTTTTACTTCTACTGACAATAACTCAGATCCTAATGTCATCCCAACTACTACAAATTAGTTGGGTCGAGATATTTGAGAATCAGGAAGTCCAATCAGAAATAGGGAGCATTGGGCTTTTTCGCTTGATACTACCAGCCTGCCTATGCAGCCCAGGGCAAATTCCTTAATCAATGCGCTACCCCACTGCTTATTTTCACCAGCCGCAAATTGAGAAGCCCCTAGCCCAGATTTATCAAGATTTGGATGGCTATAGCTACGAGTTTTGGGGAAATGAGCCAGAGCGGTTGGCGGTGTTAGATTTTATTGTGCCTCTACCGCCTCTTTGGTATGAAGGTAAATTTATCAAGGGTATCTTTTTTTCCCAAGGGGTAGATTGGCTGCTGCAAAAGTTTCCCCGTTTGCCAGATTTTTTCCACAGTCTTGCCTATTCCATGGGCTGTAGCTATCCCTGGTCAGAATTGGCGGATGGCTATTTGGTGCTGTATGATAACCCTGATCGCGAAGCTTGGTTCCGTAGTCATCGCCCTGATCGCGCCCACAAGATTCTGCTACCCCTTGAAGAGCCAGACTTTACTAACGGCTACGCGATCGCCCCTGTACCGAATTTGCCCAAAGATATTGACTTGCTGGCAGTATCTAGGTTTTTAGATCAAAAGAATTTACCTTTTATTGCTAAAGCTTTACGGATTTATCGCCAAAAATATAGCCATGCCCCCATTCGCCTCACTTTAATTCCAGGCAAAAACTTTGATGTCAATTTTCGGGGTTTAGCTGCCTATGAACTGGCAGAACTGGCCAAGATGGAAGAGATTCTTGGCTGTTTACGGGAATATGTTGACCTAGTGCCTAGGGTAGTGCACCATTACCAGGAGTTACCTAGCTTTTATTCCCGTGCTAAGGGCTATGTGTTGGGTTCCTTGATTGAGGGCAAAAATCGCAGTCTATTTGAGGCAATTAGCTGTAATTTGCCAGCGATCGCACCCAGACAGTTCAATCAATATGCTAGGGGAAAAGATCTCGCTTTTCCAGAGGGGGCAGGTCTCTATGCGGACTTTGAGCCAGAGAGCTTTGCAGATAGCATCTATACCCTGCTGCAAAATCGGGATCAGTTTCAGCCCCGCCGCGCTTTTTTGCGCCATAGTGGTCGGCGTAATTTTCTAAATATTTGCTTAACCAAAATTCCTTACTATCAGGAAAATTTGCCAGAATTTAGCTCTACTATTCCCTGGCAAAACCTTTGGCTAGATTTAGCCATGTATCACAACTATCAACTTAGCACTACCCAGTTTTTGGATGGCGGCAATCATTTGGCGGCACCGCGGGTTCAGGGCTTAAGTGGGATTGAGCGACAGTTAGAAATCTATTTTCAGCAAATCTCTAACCTGGCTAAGTAGTTCTAACCTTGGATTTAATTGGGCTGTGAGGTTCTACCCTCAAACTTTTAGGACTTACGCAGATTTGTCTAAAACCCTCACCCTCTAATGGGAGAGGGATCAAGAAAATCCTTCTTACTCCCTTTCCCCCGCGCTGGGAGAAGCAGTGGGGGGATGTGTATTACCTGAGGGCAAGACCCGAATACTAAGTTAATGGAGTTGCCCAATGGTGGCAAAGTTCTTGCGCTATAGTATTAGCTACATCTTTTCTGCTCCATTTATTCTATTTTTAATTCTTCTATGTCCCAGCCCTATGCTTTCCTTCGCCGTGAGTTTTTACCCCTAGACCAGGCAAATATCAATGTGCGCACCCATGGTTTTCTGTACGGCACGGCAGTATTTGAAGGGATAAAAGCCTACTGGGCAGAGGGGCAGATGATCATCTTTCGAATGGCAGACCACTACAAACGTCTACACCAAAGTTGCCAGATTTTGCGGTTAGAGCCGCCTTTTAGCCAGGCAGAGATGGCAGATTTAACCGTAGAGCTAGTCCGCCGCAACCAATGTCAATGTGACACTTACATTCGCCCAATTGTCTATAAGGCCGATCTACGCATTGGGCCAATTCTACTGGCTGAAGATACCCAGGATGATTTTTGCCTGTTTAGCTTACCGATGGATGGCTACCTCAAAACCGTGGATGGTCTGCATGTGGGGGTTTCTAGTTGGCGACGGTTAGATGATAATGCAATCCCGGCGCGGGCAAAGGTAAATGGGGCCTATGTGAATACGGCTTTGGCGAAGACCGATGGGCATTTGGCGGGCTTTAATGAGGTGATCGTGCTGACCCAGGAAGGTCATGTGGCCGAGGGTAGTGCCATGAATTTATTTTTGGTGCGGGATGGGCAGTTAATTACTAGTTCGGTCAGTGAGAATATTCTCGAAGGTATTACTCGCAGCACAATCGCTACCTTGGCAGAGCAAGAACTGGGTTTAACTGTGATCTGTCGGCCAATCGATCGCACAGAGCTATACGTGGCAGATGAGGCCTTCTTTGTAGGTACGGCAGCAGAAGTAGCGCCCATTACCAGGATTGATCATCGGGCGGTGGGCAATGGCAAGCTGGGCGCAATTACCCTAAAGCTTAAAGAGATGTTTGATCAGCTAATCCATGGCCATTTACCCAAATATGAACATTGGCTGACTCGGGTGTAGTAAATGACTCAGGGCGTAGATTATCTCAGAATTAGTTTGATCGATCGCTGCAACTTTCGCTGTAGCTACTGTATGCCTGAAGGCGCTGAGTTTGAGTATATTCAGTCCCAGGACTATTTAACCAATAGTGAGCTACTTGATCTGCTGGGGCAGGTGTTTATACCCTTGGGCTTTGCTAAGTTTAGGCTGACTGGGGGGGAGCCGCTCTTGCGACCAAATTTGCCTGAGTTAGTGGCAGCGATCGCTGGTCTCCCTGAAACTAGGGACTTGTCGCTCTCCACCAATGGCTATTTGCTGAAATCCATGGCGCAGCCCTTGTACCAGGCTGGTTTGCGGCGGCTAAATATCAGCCTAGATTCCCTAGACCCAGCTATTTTCGCTCAGATTACGGGACGCGATCGCTGGCAGCAGGTGTGGGAAGGGATTTTGGCTGCCTATGGCGCAGGATTTGATCCGCTCAAACTCAATGTGGTAGTGATGCCTGGGATTAACCACCATGAGGTACTCAATCTGGCAGCCTTGACCCTAGAGCGGTCTTGGCACGTGCGGTTCATTGAGTTTATGCCGATTGGGAATAGCTTGCTGTTTGAGCAGATGGGCTGGATTGACTCTGCTAGTTTGCAACAGCAAATTCGCGAAAAATTTGGCCTAGATCAGGGCTGGTGTCGGGGTAATGGCCCAGCCGAAGTGTTTCAAATTCCTGGAGCTAAAGGCACAGTGGGATTTATTAGTCAGATGTCTGATTGTTTTTGCGATCGCTGCAATCGCGTGCGGCTATCGGCGGATGGCTGGCTGCGTCCCTGTCTGTTGAATGAAACTGGTCAAGTCGATCTCAAAACCAGTCTGCGCCAGGGGGCAAGTTGGCTAGAACTGCGGCGGCAAGTGCAAGCACTGCTGAGTTTAAAAGCAGAAATTAACTTTAGTACACGCGATCGCGGTCATGATTCAAGTTTGGGCTATGGCTATAGTCGCACCATGTCTCAAATTGGCGGCTAGGAGACTTGCTAGTACAAGTTATGTGTAACCTATATGTCTTAGGACTTACGGCGTTTGATAGAGGAAGTATCGGGAAAAGGAAGTTTGAGAGATCTGCCCTCAAGTGGGGCTTCGCCCCACACGCCACTTAGAGCCAGGTTTTTAGAGCCAGGTTGCGTAAGTCTTATGTCTGATAGATCCTGGAGCTAAGCTGATTAGCCCTAGGATCTACTTGAGATTAAAACCCAAGCTTAAGACATCGCTTGAATTACATAGTCAAAATAGGGAGCAGCAGCCTCAGCGTCTTCATTGGTGAGCAATCCCAGGGCAGCTTCCTTGAGGCAGCGGATAGAGTCTGCCATTCCAGGCATTGGTACCCCTAGAGAGTTGTACATTTCGCGAACGCCGATGATGCCAATTTGTTCAATGGTTTGGGAGTCCCCAGCCAGCACCCCATAGGTGATCAGGCGCAGATACCAGCCGTAGTCCCGTAGGCATTGGGCGCGTTGACGCTGGCCGTAGGCATTACCCCCAGGAGAGATGTAGTCGGGGTGAAGTTTCCAGAGGTCGCCGCTGGCTTTTTTGACAATTTTTTCTTCATTTTCGGCCAAAATCGTGGCGATGCGGGTGCGCTGTTCGCCAGTCTGGAGGAAGTCTTTGATGTTTTGGAGCTCATCTAGGGTGGGATAGCGAAGCTCGTCATCGGCTCTGAGTAAAACTTGTTCAACTACGCTCATGGAATTTATGGTGTATTTTTAAGGGATGGGGGAAATCGGGTTATGTTAAAGGTGGATCGAAAAATTGGATCCTGTTGGCAGTTTATTTTAGTCTAACCCTAGAGTAAACCTAGAAATTGCCCAAAGGTTTAAGTTTTATGATTAAAGTATAGGGAAAAGTAAGTGCTTATGTCGAATATTCCCAGGACGGCGGTCAAACATTCTGCTAAGTTACGTTCGGCACCTGTGCGGCGGGGAGCCTCCTCCATCTACTTACGCATGCACCAGTTGGCAAATCAGCAGGAAAGACTGGAGCGGGAATTACAAACCTTGAGCGATCGCACCCAAGTGGTAGTGCAGTTGGTAGGAGAGCTAGAGCAAGAACTGAGTGGGCTGGCAGTTGAGGCGGCTAGGCAAAATCGGCAGGCTGAGGTGCGATCGGTGCAGATTAGACCGCGGGATCTATTTAAAATTCAGGCGGCCAGCGGCAAAAATTTTCATGGCATGACCATTGACTACTAGCTAATGTCTACTCCTAGGCTGACTCCAGAGACGATCGCGGCAATTAATCAACAGATTGATCTGGTGGAAATAGTAGCTGAACATGTGGTGCTGCGTAAAAGTGGGGCTAATTTTCGGGGAGCCTGTCCGTTTCACCAGGGCAGTAATGCTACAGCTTTGTCGGTGAATCCCAGTAAGCAGATTTACCACTGTTTTAGTTGTGGGGCGAGTGGTAATGGGTTTCAGTTTTTGATGAAGATTGGCGATCGCTCCTTTCAGGAAGTGGCAATCGATCTGGCGCGGAAGCATCATATCCCCTTACAAACCCTAGAGCCAGAGCAGAACCAGGAGCTAGAGCGGCAACTAACCCAACGGCAACAACTCTATGAAGTGGTGGGGCTAGCAGCTAGTTTTTTTCACCATGCCCTGTTTGCTACCCAAGGCAAGGCAGCGCTGAGTTATTTGCTAGAGCAACGCCATCTCACCCTGGAAACGATCAAACGGTTTCAGTTGGGCTATGCGCCGGCGGGCTGGGACACCCTCTATGGCTATCTGGTAAATCAGAAGCGTTATGGCGCCAGTCTGGTGGAGGCGGCAGGTTTGATTGTGCCGCGCAAAAGTGGCGGGGGCTACTATGATCGGTTTCGGGATCGCTTGATCATTCCGATTATGGATTTGCAGGGCAAGCCGATCGCTTTTGGCGGGAGAGCCTTGGGGGATGAGCAGCCTAAATACTTGAACTCGCCCGAAACTCCTTTATTCCATAAGGGCACAGTGCTGTTTGGGCTGCATTTAGCTAGGGAGGCGATCGCTAAGCGAGATCGCGCGATTGTGGTAGAGGGCTATTTTGATGCGATCGCTTTACACCAGGCCGGCTTTCCAGAAGCGATCGCGACTATGGGAGTGGCGCTCCAGGGTGAGCAGGTACGCCAGTTATTGCGCTATACCGAATCTAAACGCCTGATCTTAAATTTTGATGGGGATCAAGCCGGGAAAAATGCGGCCGAACGGGCGATCGCTGGTTTTGCGGACTTGATTTATAGTGGCACAGTGCAGTTAAGGGTTTTGACCTTGCCCCAGGGCAAAGATGCCGCCGAGTTTTTGCAGCACCATGCCCAGGCTGACTATGGTAAGTTGGCCGACACTGCCCCCTTGTTTTTGGATTGGCAGATTAATTTGGCACTCACAGGCAAAAACCTCGATCAAGCTGACCAATTTCACCAGGCGAGTGAAGCGATCGCCCAACTGCTGGCAAAATTACCCGATCACACCCTCAGAAGCCACTACATTCACCAGGCCGCCCAGCTTTTAGCCCAGGGCAGTTCCCATTTGGCGCTCAGGCTTGAGCAGGATCTACGCCGCCAGCTCCACCATCAAATTCGGCGCGATCGCTGGCCTAGCCGTCCGCCCACCTCCCCCACCACCGCCCTCCAACTCGCCGAAACTCAACTGCTGCAAATCTATCTGCACTTTAGCTATTACCGCCAGCAGATCTATGAATTAATTGAACAGCAAGGGATTAGCTTTAGCTTTGAACATCACCGCCAACTCTGGCAGATGATCTTAGACCTGTTAGACCAGGGCAGTACCAGCCTGGAGCCTAGCCACCCCGATCAACTAGTGCCGCAACTACAGCTTGCCTGTGTGGAAATTACTGACTTAGCCCTGCAACTGCACCATCTGCTGTGGCTAGACGAAAATGCCAAAATTGCCCTGTTGCGCCCCGCCCTGGTAATCAGAGCCGCGATCGCTCGCATTCAACTGATCATGGCGGAAAAACGCTACCACCATTGGCGTAACCTCTGGCAAGCCACCGACCTCAAGCATGACTCCCAGCTTGGCTACTTTTATCAGAGTCAAATTCAGGCAGAAAAGCAGCAGATTTTTGCCCTGCAACAACAACTGGAAGTGAATTTTATCGATCTAGCCAGGGAGCCGGACGATCAACAAGATCTAGCCGAAACTGACTTGAGCCCTGCTCTAGCTGATTCAATTTAGGTGCATCCAGATTATGATTAGTCTAACTAGTCCAGATCTAACACCCATGGCGAAAATAGAATTTCACAATCAAGGAGAGCGGCGGCGGCTGAAGGCTGCTTCCACCCTAGTGGTAATCTATGGCACTACTCTAGGTCTACACATTGCTCCTTGGGGCAGCCAGGTGGTGCTAGGGCTGTTGGTATTTATGACCGTGCATTCTCTGCGCCTAATCTTGGCGCGATCGCGGGTGCAGCCCCCCTGTGCACCTGACTGGCAGCCGATGGTATCCATTTTAGTCGCCGCCAAAAACGAAGAAACCGTGATTGCCCAACTAGTTGAATGCCTTTGCCAACTCAACTACCCCAGTTATGATATTTGGATTGTGGACGATCACAGCAGCGATCGCACCCCCGAAATTCTGACAAGTCTCACCCACAAATATCACCAACTCCACATTTTGCGGCGAGAAGCCGATGCCAAAGGCGGTAAGTCTGGTGCGCTCAATCAAGTTTTGCCCCTCACCCAAGGGGAAATTATTGGCGTATTCGATGCCGATGCCCAGCTAGAACCAGATGCTTTAACTCAGCTAATGCCCCTCTTCTGTGATCCTCAAGTGGGTGCGATCCAAATGCGTAAGAGCATCGCCAATGCTGCCGAAAACTTCTGGACTCAAGGGCAGCAGGCGGAAATGGCACTGGATATCTGGCTCCAGCAGCATCGGGTTGGCATTGGTGGCATTGGCGAACTACGGGGCAATGGTCAATTTGTGCGCCGTACTGCCCTTCAAGACTGCGGCGGCTGGAATGAGCAAACGATCACTGATGACCTAGACCTCACTCTCAAACTGCACTTAACTAACTGGGAAATTGCCTGCGCGCTCCAGCCCCCTGTGCAAGAAGAGGGGGTAATCACCTGGAAGCAGCTATGGCATCAGCGCAATCGCTGGGCAGAAGGAGGCTACCAGCGCTACTTAGACTATTATTTGCTCCTGCTCAACAGCAACATGGGGATCAGCAAGAACTTTGACCTGTTCCTATTTTTATTTAATCAGTACCTCCTGCCAATCGCCCTAGTGCCAGATTTTGTATTAGCGATCGCTTGGCAAAAAAGCCCAGTATTCAGCCCCGTTGCTTCCCTCGCCTTTGGGCTGTCCTTTTGGGGCATGGTGCGCGGCATTCAGCAGGCCTATCAAGTCTCTTGGGGGATGGCAATCTTTCAAACCCTGCGGGGAGCGGTCTATATGCTCCATTGGCTACCAGTCATGGTGAGCGTCACCTTACGCATGGCAATTCGTCCCAAAAAACTGAAATGGGTAAAGACCCTGCACCAGGGCTTAGCCCAGGCCAACAGCGCTTGAACCCAAAGGATCAGCTAGATCGGCGCTGTCAAACTCACCGGTGGCGGCAAACTCTAACCGCAGTTTTAACCAGCGAATCACCTTGGGATCGGTAGAAATTACGGCGGCGGCTGGCTGGGGAATTACCGACTTGAGCTTAGCAAAAGCAGGCAGATCCAAAAAATTAGGCTGTTCCACTAGCCAAAAGTCAATTTCTTTACCGCGATCGCTGTAGTTGCGGCGGCGTTCCCGCAAAGACTCAGATAGGGGTTCTTGTTCACACAGAAAACTGCGGCTAGCCGCGATAAAGTAATAGACCATGAATATTTAAACGATAATCAAGGCTATTTTACTACTCCTTTTCCCTTGGAGAAATACAGGACTTACGCAAATCTGATCTAAAAACCTGGCTCTAAGTGGGGTGTGGGGCTACGCCCTACACTTCCTAAAATAGACATAGTCAGGACTGCAGAGTAAAAGCTTTGGGGCTAGCCCGATCGCTGCTGGGAGCGTAATTGAGTGATCTGGTGCAGATAGCCTGGCAGGGGTTCATCCCCAAGCTCACAAGCCACCTGATCCACAGCGATCAAATCATCTCCATAAAACACTTTACCCCAGGGAATACCTGTACCCCGATCGGGCTGCCAATCACGGCTGTGAAATTTAGCGATCGCATCTACCACCCCTCCCCCAAAGAGATAACCAATGGAAAAGTACACATCTTGGAGAATTAGCGGTACCGAAGGACGATGCAGTTGCCCACGGGAATTGAGACTGCGGGCGTGGTAACGCGATCGCGGCAAGAGACCGTAGAGGTTTTTGAGGGAGGCCGAAATTAGGGGTTCTCCTTTGAGTTGAGTGCGTTTTAGGCAGCCCACACTCAAGCAAAAATCTACTTCTCGCAATAGCGCTGGCGCAAACATCGACTTGAACCTGACCGGAGCAGGAGATAGATTTTCATACTCAGCGATCGCTAATTCATCCGCATCCAATAGCACCATACCTGGATCTAGCAAGCCGTATACTCCCAACTTGGCCGCAATTTCCGCCAAGGACAAAGGCGAACATACCCCCTCCACAATCAAGATCTCAGCCCCAGGGTTGCTGCGCCGTAAGCCCTGCAACACTTCCCCTAGCACCTGCATACTCACGGTCACGGGTGCGGCTACGGGATAGCCCAGGTTAGGTTTGACTAGAATTTTTTGGGCAGAGTGAATGGGCGGCAAATAGATAAATTCTGTGGCTGCACACACCTGCACTTTTTCCTTCATACCCCTGTTCCATTTATGGCGATTTTAGGACTTACGTAGTTTGATTTAGAAAAGGGAGTTTGAGGGCAAAGCCCCACTTAGAGCTAGGTATTTAAATCACAGTGGCGTAGAGCCTAGTAGATCGGGACGACGATCGCGAGTACGTTGTAGCTGTTGTTGGTATCGCCAGGCAGCGATCGCGCCGTGATCACCTGAGCGCAGTACCTCCGGCACTTCCCAGCCCCGAAATACCTGCGGGCGGGTATATTGAGGATAGTCTAACAGCCCCATTTCAAAGCTCTCTGCCTGCAAGGACTCTTCCTTGCCTACAGTGCCAGGTAACAGCCGCACAACGCCATTGATCAAGGCCAAAGCCGGAATTTCACCACAGGTCAGCACAAAATCCCCAAGCGATAGCTCCCTGGTGACCAAATGCTGAGATACCCGCTCATCTACCCCCTCATAGCTGCCACAGATCAATACCAACTGTTCAAGCTGCGCCAACTGTTTAAATATTGCCTGGGTGAGGGGCTCCCCTTGGGGCGAAAGTAAAATTACCTCTCGCTTCGCCAAAACTGGCAAGGATTCTACAGCCGCAAACAAGGGTTCTGGCTTCATTAACATCCCAGCGCCGCCCCCGTAGGGCTGATCGTCTACCCGTTGGTGCTTGTCTAGAGCAAAATCTCGCGGATTAGTAAAATATACCTGGGCAATTTCTTTGGCGATCGCTTTGCCAATCAAACTGGTAGCCAGGGGTGAGTCAAAAAAGGTGGGGAATAAAGTTACTAGGTCTATTCTCATTGCTCCTGATCTACTGACGCAGGCGCTCCAATTCAGCCCGCAGATCAGCAAGTTGCTTCGTCAAGTCAGCTAACTGTTGAATATCTTGAGGATCATTGTTAGGCACGACAGTAGTATCTACGGTAGTCACCGTACCTGGGGAATTTGGGGCTGGGCTAGAGCTAGCACCTGACCAATTGCGACTAATAAAGCGATCGACAAAATTTCTGGCCTCTACTTCCGTGATCACGCCCTTATCTACTAGTTGCTGGGTCAAGCGCTCCAATTCCTGCTGCCAGTCCCGTAACAGAGCGGCTAGCTTGGCACTATCTTGCACCACCTCCAATAGGCTCGAAGTAGCTCCCAGAGTCACATAAAAACTTTTTTGCAGGATCTGCTCGATCTGTTTAGCAATGTCTGGATTACTCATATATATTTGATTTGGGGCGCAAATTTACTGACAGCTATATTCTAATACCAATCCTCTAAATCCTCCCTCCAGATAAATAAATTGTAAAAAAGTTTGAGCGCAAAGCCCCGCCCCCACTTAGAGCCAGGTTTTTAGATCGCGTTTGCGTAAGTCCTACAAACTCAGAAATTAGTTCCAGACCAAATTAGCCATGCTATGGCTATCTAAGCTATCTTTAAAGTAAGAGCCTGAAGGCAAAGGCTTTAGATCAAGCGTGACTGCTCGATCGCACATGCGTAAGTCTCAAGCATAACCCCATCAGCCCCTGACCCTATGGACCAACACCAGAAAGTGCGCGCCTTGGTTGAAAACCTACAACAGACGATTGTGGGCAAAGATCAAGCCATTCAATTAACCTTGGTCGCCCTCCTCAGTGGTGGTCATGCCCTGCTCGAAGATGTGCCAGGGGTAGGCAAGACCCTGATGGCTAAGTCTTTAGCAGCTTCGATCGCTGGTAAATTTCAACGGGTACAATGCACCCCCGATCTCTTACCCACGGATATTACTGGCACTAATATCTGGAATCCGAAAAGCGGAGAGTTTCAGTTTTTGCCAGGGCCGGTCTTTGCCCATATTTTGCTCACCGATGAGATCAATCGGGCTACCCCCCGCACCCAGTCAGCTTTGCTAGAGGTGATGGAAGAGAGCCAAGTAACTGTAGATGGCATTTCGCGACCAGTGCCCTCGCCCTTTTTTGTGATTGCCACCCAAAACCCAGTGGAATATCAAGGCACTTTTCCATTGCCCGAGGCGCAGTTAGATCGATTTGCGGTGTCTTTTAGTTTGGGCTACCCTAGCGCCACCGAAGAGCTAGAAATGTTGAACCGTCTCAGTCAAACTGGACTGAGCTACCGTCAGCTAGAGCCTTGCATTACCCCCGAAGAATTGTTGGCAGTGCGCCAAGCCTGTGCTGCCATCACCATCACTGCGCCAGTACGGCAATATATTGTGGATTTAGTGCGCGCCACCAGAGTAGATCAGCAAGTGAAACTGGGAGTTAGCCCCAGGGGAACAGTGGCTCTGCAAAAAACTGCCCAAGCTTACGCTTTTTTACGCTTAAGCTTAAATTCTGGGAGTAAGTCTGCCTATGTGACTCCAGATGATATAAAATATCTAGCGCCTTTTGTGTTGAGTCATCGCCTGATTGCGGTCGGTAATCTCTCCGCCGTAGGCATAGTGGAAGGGATTTTGCAAACTGTGGCCGTACCCTAAATCTGGATAATTACTGGATAATTACATGGAGCTATCAGTCGTTCTGCCCTGTTATAACCATGGGGAATATCTGTTGGAAGCGATCGCTTCGGTGGAACTATGCCTGGAACAAAACCCAGATTTAGCGATCGAGGTGATTGTGGTAAATGATGGCTCGGATCAGCCAGACACGATCGAGATTCTGGATAGCCTGCGCCAAGACCCATTTTATATTTTTTTGGATCGTCCCAATCAAGGGCTAGCCAATGCCCGCAATACTGGAATTGCCAAGGCTAGCGGCAAGTATATTCTGCCCCTAGATGCCGATAATAAAATTCGTCCTGAATATATTCCCAGAGGCTTAGAGATTCTGGATCAGGAGCCAGAGGTAGGGGTAGTTTATGGCAATATGGAATTCTTTGGGGAAGCGATCGGGCGGTGGGAATTGCCAGAATTTGACCTATTTCGGTTGATGTTGAGCAATTACATTGATGCCTGTGCCATTTTTCGCAAGTCGATCTGGCAGGAATGCGGCGGCTACGATGAACAGATTCCCGATCGCTTGGGTTACGAAGATTGGGAATTTTGGCTGCGGGTAGGGCAGCGCGGCTGGAAGTTTCACCACATTAACCAGGTGATGTATGACTATCGGGTGCGATCGGACTCGATGGTACAGGCTTGCAAAACCCCAGAAAATCAAAAGCGCTTAGTGCATTACATCACCGATAAGCATCGCCGCCTCTATGAACAGTATTTGCCTGAAGTAGTTGCAGATAAGGAATATAACCTGTTTCGGGAAATGGCAAAAACTCAAGAACTGCGAAATCAACTGACTCAAATCCAAGAAAACAGTCAACGGGAGCGCCAGCGCCTGGAAATTGCCCTAGCCGGCTGTCGGGCGGAGATTTTGGACTTGCAACGTCAACACGTGGAGGAGCAAATTCGGGTGCAGGATCTGACTCGCCGCATTCATGCCATGGAGAGTAGTAAGTTTTGGCAACTGCGCCGGTGGTGGTTTAAGTTAAAGCGCTGGCTCAAAATTAGTGATCAAATGGCATGAGTTATCCCCTAGTTAGTGTATGTGTGCCGACCTATAACGGCGAGCGGTTTATCGATGCAACTTTGCAGTCGATTTTGGCTCAGGACTATCGCCCGTTGGAAGTGATTATTGGCGATGATGGCTCTGGGGATCAGACTGTACAGATCTGTGCCGCATTTCAAGCCGCAGTAACCGATCCAGAGGTTACGGTCAAAATCTTGCCCCACGATCGCTTGGGTCTGGCAGGAAATTGGAATTTTTGTATGGCAAACTCTAGCGGCGAATACCTCAAGTTTGTGTTCCAGGATGATTTACTCTTGCCTGATTGCATTTCCGACCTGGTGAGTGTGGCTCGCAAGGATCACGAAATCGGCTTAGTGTTTTGTCAAAGGCAGGTTATCTGTGAGGACGATCTGCAGGTTGACCAGATCTATATCCATTTGCATCACCACTGGCAAAAATTACGCCCAGTGCAGTCAGGCTTGGAACTTCTGCTTGATCCCAATTTGCTAGAACCACCCCTAAATAAAATTGGCGAGCCCAGTAATGTGCTGCTTAGTGCCAGGGCGATCGCTCAGGTAGGTGACTTTGACCAGGGGCTAGTACAGGTGCTGGACTGGGATATGTGGTTGAGGTTCTTGGCGGTGGGCAAGATTGGCTATGTGGATCGGGTATTGGTGCAGTTTCGGGTACATCAGGGACAGGTGAGCCAGCACAACGCTGAGAGCGGGGCATCTTGGTTAGATAATTGGCGTTTGTACTTAAAAATGCTGAGCGATCGTGCCTATGAATTTTTACCAGAGGGAGTCCGCCAGGATGTATTCATCAAGTTGGTGAAGGAGTTGCAGGCAATTCAGCAACAGATTAAGGGTCTAAATCAGCAGATTGATCTACTCCACACCGATCGCCAGATGATTGCTCACCAGCTAGAGCAAACTCAAACCCAGTTTCAGCAGCAATCTAGCCGCGATCAAGCCCTCCAAGCTGACCTTCAGCACCAACTGACCCAAGCCCATCAAGCCCATAGTCAAGAGGTGCATAGGCTCACCCAGACCATTGATCAAATGGGGAGCAAACTCCAGGAAACCCATCAGGATCTCAAGGAAATTGGTGAAGAAATGACTGCCCTACATCGGCAGTATTTGGCAAAGCAGCAGGAACAGATCGAAACCCAAACTGCCCTAGAAGCAATGGCAGAGAATTGGCAGGTTGCCTGTGCCCAGATTAGAGAGATGGAACAGAGTAAGTTTTGGCAGTTGCGTAATTTCTGGTTTGGCATGAAGCGGCGCTTGGGCTGGAAATGAAAGAAGGGCAAAAATTCGGCTGGTATTCTGACAAAATCAAACAATATTGGCGGCGATCGCGGCAAATCTGGCAGGCGGAGGGTCTAGGAAGATTGCTCTATCTTCTGGGAGGCAAATTAAAATCTAAACTGGGGCAAATTAGCGGTTTAGCAGCCTGGTGGCGGCAAGTTCAACCTCAATTAGCCAGAGCTAAGGGCTGGGCAAAAACCTGGCAAACACAACAACCTCCATTACCCTTGAGTTTTCGGTCTGAACTAGAACCTCAAATCACCATCATCATTGGTGCCCATGGTCGTCCTGATCTGACCTATAACTGTCTGGCAGCGATCGCGCCTTGGCTGCATGGGAGTAATTGGCAGGTAGAAATTATCCTGATCGAAACCCTCCTAGGCACAGAACTGCAGGTGCCAGTGGCTGGGATCTGGCGCTTCACCTTGAGTGATCAGGGCAATTTGCCCAGAATTATGCAAAGGGCACAGGCTAAAGCCCAAGGGCAATTAATCCTATTTTTACGCCATGATGTGTTGCTGAGTGAGGCAGCCTTTGATCAGATGGTGCAAACCTATAAGCGCGATCGCCCTGGAATTTTATTTCCGCGCCTATCTCATCCCAATCGCGAGTTAGTTAGTGGTGGCGGACGAATTGATCCAGCCGGGCATCTCCAGAATTTGGGGGCGGGAGATTTTGACGGCGAGCCAGACTATAACTATCGGCGGCAGTTGGACTTTGGGTTACCAATTGCTTTTCTCTTGGAGCGGGCAAGTTGGCAAAAGCTCGACCTCAAAACCAGTGAGCATTGGTCTAGCCTAGAGGCGATCGCGGACTGGTGCTTACAGCTTAAATATCACCACAATTTCACCATTCTCTACCAGCCTAAAGCCCAAGTAATTTGCGATTATGGCTATCGGGTTGAATCTTTAGCTTCTCCTCGGCATTTTTGGCAAACATGGCAGCAAGATTTAGCTGATTCTCAGCGATCGCCCACTATTTTAATTATAGATACTCTCGTACCCGCCCACGACAAGGAATCTGGTGCTTTAAGACTATTCCAAATCATGGGAATTTTACTGAATTTAGGCTATCGCTTAATCTTTTTACCCGATCAAGGTCATGAACAGGAACCCTACACCAGTGAATTGGAGGAGATGGGAATTGAAGTCTTGTATTTTACTTACAAGCAGCAGGATTGGCGCGATCGCCTGGTCAAGCGTCTGGATTTAATTCACCTAGCCTGGGTCTGCCGCCCCGAACTATGTGAGAAATACTTTCCCATTTTGCAAACCAAGCCTGAGATTAAATTAATCTATGACACCATTGATTTGCATTTTTTAAGGCTGAAACGAGCAGAGCAGCTTAATCCTAGCCAGCCGCAACCCTGGCAAAGAATCCAGGCTTTAGAATTCCATTTCGCTCAAACGGCCGATCTGACCGTGGTAGTTACCCCCGTGGAGCAAGAGATTCTCTTACAGGCTCAAGCCCAAGCGGTGCAGGTAATTCCCAATATCCATCAGATCTATCAAGGGCAGATTCCGCCATTTAGCGATCGCCAGGGGATTCTGTTTATTGGTGGCTATTACCATCAACCCAATGTGGATGCCGTCCTGTGGCTCTGTGAGGAGATCATGCCCCTAGTTTGGCAAACTCATCCCGAAATTAGTCTCACCCTCTTGGGCAGCAATCCGCCTGGGGTGGTCAAAGCCCTCGAGAGCGATCGCGTCTCTGTACCTGGCTATATCCCCCAGGTAGAGCCTTACTTTCTCAACCATCGGGTGTTTGTGGCTCCCTTGCGATTTGGCGCTGGCATGAAGGGCAAAATTGGTCAAAGTTTATCCTATGGATTGCCCACGATCACTACCACCATTGGCGCCGAGGGCATGGGTTTGTGTGACCAAGAGAATGTGTTGATCGCGGAAGATTCCCAGGCGATCGCTGAAGCGATTGAGCAACTTTACTTTGATCCTTACCTATGGCAAAAGCTCTCCCAAGCTAGTTTTGAAGTAATTCGGCCCTACACGATCACCGCCGTGCAGCAACGCATCCAAACTATGCTAAGCTCCCTCATGGCAGTACACTAAACTCTCCTATGATCACCCGCCGCCAGGCTCTCTATTTTGGTTTAGCTGCTCTTACGGTTACTGCCTGCGATCAGACTGTTAATCAAGACTCTAGTAATCAAGACCCTAGCCAGATAGAGCCAGAACCCCTAGTCTTGAACGGAGCCGGCGCTACCTTCCCGGCTGCCATCTACCTGCGCTGGTTTGCTGCCTACAACCAAATTAATCCCCAAGTCCAGATCAACTATCAGCCAGTTGGCAGTGCGGCGGGTGAGCAGCAATTTATCAATCAAACGGTGGACTTTGCCGCTAGTGATACGGGTCTAGCTGCACCTGGACTCGCCAATACCCCAGCGATCGCTATTCCCATGACTGCCGGGGCTATAGTACTGGGCTATAACCTGCCTGGCGTCACCGAACTCAAGCTGCCGCGCCAGGTCTATGCGGACATTTATTTAGGTAAAATCACCACCTGGAATGATCCAGCGATCGCGGCTGCTAACCCCAGCCAAAACCTGCCCAACCTGCCGATTGCCCTAGTCTATCGCTCAGATGGCAGTGGCACCACCGAAATTTTTACCCGCCATCTCAGTGCGATCAGCCCTACCTGGAAAACCCAAGTCGGCAGCGGCAAAACCGTACAATGGCCAGCAGGCACAGGTACTAAGGGCAACGAAGGCATCACCGCCCAGATCTTGCAAGCTCCAGGAGTGATTGGCTACATCGAATTTGCCTATGCCAAGCTCAACAAAATTAGCGGTGCGCTCCTAGAAAACCAAAAGGGCAACTACATTCCTCCTAGCCTGGAAGCTACCGCGATCGCGATCAATGACATCACCCTTGACCAAAACCTCACCGGCTTCGCCCTCGACCCTGCCAATCCCCAAGCTTACCCGATCGCTTCCTATTCCTGGATTTTATTATACAAAAAATATAACGATCCAGCCAAAGCCAACACCCTCAAACAAGTGCTGAACTGGGCTTTAACTGAAGGGCAGAAACTCAGCCCAGCCCAAGGCTATGTGCAGCTTACTGCTCCCGTAGTAGCCCAGAGCCAGCAAGCCCTCGCCCAACTGGGATAGAAATATAAAATAATTAGAAATTGAGCAACCGTTATCTAAGACCCTAGCTCTAATTGGGGTGTGGGGCTTCGCCCACAAAAGGGTTTTACCCCTTCAGCCCATTTTAATTAATCTGTAGTTTAGCCATAGTGATTTAGTATAACCCCCTAAAATTTACTACTTAGGTATATAATTTCTACCTATATTGTCTCACCCAAACCAGTATGAGTAGCGTTTTAGTCGTTGAAGATAGTCCCCCTCAAAGAGCAATGATTTCCGATCTACTGCGTGAAAGTGGTCTAGAAGTGTTCACCGCCAATGATGGTATTGAAGCCCTAGAACAGATTCAAAAAACTCGCCCTGATGTGGTAGTGATGGATGTAGTGATGCCGCGCATGAACGGCTATGAACTCTGTCGTAAGCTGAAAAAAGACAAGGCTACTGAGTCTTTACCAATTGTGATGTGTTCTACTAAAGGCGAAGACTTTGATCGGCACTGGGGTTTCAAGCAGGGTGCCAATGCCTATATTTCGAAGCCCTTTCAACCCCAAGAACTAGTGGGCACAGTCAAGCAGCTACTCCGACCCCAGACGGCGTGACTGAATTAGCCCATATCACGCCCCAGTTTGAACGCTTGCAACGCCTGGGCAGATTTCAAGGAGAAGTCGCCCTTCCCTGTGTGCCCGCCCTGGCAGATAGTTATTTAGCCTATTTAGTGCAATTGTTGCAACTGGCAGGACTGAAGCTCAGCCCCGAACGTCAAGCCGAATTAGCCGCACAGCTTCACCAAAAACTCGATCAAGGCTATCGCTGTTCCCAGCACTCCGAACTGATTATTCGCTACCATCCTGCTACTCCGCCCCAACTTGGTCTGGTGTTGGATCTGCAAGTACAGATTAATTCCCTCAAAAGCTTCTACGAAAAAACCGTAAATGAGCATTTTGGCGATCGCTTAGAAACCATGGAAACTGAGGTATTTGGTAAATTAGCCAATGCCAAGGTCACAGATGTCGCCGCTCAGTTACGCCCAGGTAGCAAGGTTTTAGATATTGGTGCTGGATCAGGGCGCAACACCCTCCCCCTCGCCCGCCTGGGTTTGCAGGTTGAAGCGATCGAGTTAGCCGAGATTTTCAGTGGGCAGTTGCAACACCTCAGCGATCGGGAAGGGTTAGGGGTTAAAGTGATGCAAGCGGATATTCTCAACCCCCTAGTCAGACTGCCCCTGGGCTACTATGATCTGGTGATTTTGGCGGAAATCATCCCCCACTTTCGCGAACCAGCCCAGGTGAGATTAGTGTTAGCTAAAATCTGTGATGGAGTCTGTCCCCATGGACAGGTGTTACTCAATACCTTTATTGCCCATCCCAACTACATCCCTACTGCAGCAGATCGCCAACTGGCTCAGGTGTCTCAAGCGTTTTTTCTAACTGAACCAGAACTGGACTATTGCCTCCAAGGTCTGCCCCTTCAACTAGTCTCCCGCCAGCCTGTCTATGACTATGAGCGCGAGCATTTGCCTGAGGTTGGTTTTCCACCTTCCCCTTGGTTTGAACCATGGACGCGGGGTGCGTTAGTATTTGGACACGAACAAGCGATCGCGCTGGAGTGGTTGCTATTCCGCCGGCTCTAAACCCAGTGGTTGGGGAAGCGGCTCTATATATAAATTCAATAAATTAAGGGCGGGTGAGTTCAACTGTTAAAATACTAGGGTAGCAAATGGGTTGAAACCACCCTATGCTCAGTTTACCTACTATCTAACTTATGGCTGCGCGAATAATTGATGGCAAGCTGATTGCGCAACAGCGGCAAACCCAAATGGCTGAGCAGGTAGCCGCTTGGCAGCAGCAATACGGTAGGGTGCCAGGGCTGGCAGTTTTGATGGTGGGCAATAATCCCGCCAGTGCGGCCTATGTGGCGAATAAGGAACGCGCCTGCACTAGGGTAGGCATTCAGTCTTTTGGTCGGCATTATCCCCAGGATGTAACCCAGGAGCAATTAACCGCAGAAATTAATCACCTAAATCAAGACCCTGGGGTGGATGGCATCCTGGTGCAGTTGCCCTTACCGCCTCACCTTGATCCAGTGAGCTTAATCCAGCAAATTCATCCCCATAAAGATGCTGATGGTTTACACCCCGATAATATGGGGCGGCTGGTGCGGGGCGAACCTGGTCTACGCAGTTGCACACCGGCTGGGGTAATGGTGCTCCTTGACAAAACAGGTATTGACCTTGCGGGAAAGCAGGCAGTAGTGGTGGGGCGGAGCATCCTGGTGGGCAAGCCGCTGGCGCTGATGCTGCTAGAAGCAAATGCCACGGTAACGATCGCCCATTCCCGTAGCCAAAATTTGTCCCAGATCTGCCAGGGCGCAGATGTTTTGATCGCCGCAGTGGGACAGCCCCAGATGATTACTGCTGCTATGGTCAAACCTGGAGTGATCGTCATTGATGTGGGGATTAACCGCTTGAATCAGACTCTAGTGGGAGATGTAGATTTTGACCAGGTGCAAGCGATCGCTAGTTGGATTACCCCAGTACCAGGGGGAGTAGGCCCTATGACTGTGACCATGCTTTTACAAAATACCCTGAGCAGTTACGCTCAAACCCAGGGAGTAACCTACCCATGATCTTAAAATTTAGTCAATTACTGATCGAGCTAGGCATTGATCTCAGCCAGGCAAATTTAAGCAACGGTGATCCAGAAATCTGCAATCTGGCTGCCCTAGGAGATGCTAGACCAGGAGATCTGGGCTTTTTAGAAAATAGCAAGTTTTTTCACCAGATCAAGACCACCCAAGCCAGTGCTTTGCTAGTGCCAGATCATCCGCAGGTGCAAGAAATTTTGCAACAGCGACAGATTGCCTATGCGGCGATTGCCCAGCCGCGCCTCTATTTTGCCAGGGCAATAGCCAAATTTTATCCTCAACCTAGTCCAGATCCTGGGATTCACCCTACCGCAGCGATCGCTGCCGATGTACAGTTGGGGGCAGATGTCTATGTTGGCGCTCAAGTAGTGATTGAATCAGGCTGTCAAATCGGCGATCGCGTCCAAATTTATGGCAACGTGACCATCTATCCCCAGGTAACCGTAGGCGCAGGTACAGTCCTCCATGCCAACTGTGTAATCCATCCCCGCACAGTGATTGGACAAGATTGCG
>JANRLH010000070.1:0-39867 GCA_033762795.1 Pseudanabaenaceae cyanobacterium bins.68 | reverse complement strand
GACCTACGGGAGCAAATCCCTATGTGGTCAGAGGTACGATTGATGGATTGCAAATTGGCTCAAATAGTGGCACGGGCATCACTGCCACTGTCACCAATACTCCCACAGGGGAGTTAGAGGGTACTGTATTTAATATTTTTGTTAATGCTCTTAATGGAGGAGATGCTTTTACAGTGGATGCTGGGGGGAATGTTACCTTTGCTGACGCATTTTATAGAAGTTCTGGGAGTGATTCTTTATTTTTTGGCGGCTTTGGTGGTTATATCCCACAACTTGCTGGTTCTAGCGGTAACCCTGACTGGATCACCTTCTCAGGTCAAACAACCTTCACTCCTGCGACACCTGTACCCTTTGAGTTCAATCCTGTTTTGGGTTTAGGGGTTCTGGGCGGAGCTTTTGTGATTAAAAAGAAGCTGGTCAAGAAAGGGAAGTAATGGCTTCTATTTAGTTAGTTTGTTTTAAGCGATTCTTCTTTCCAAAAAGGAGTCGCTTTTTTATTTAGAGGTTGCGATCTCGTATCTATCCATCTAATAATTCAAGAAATTCATCTACTTCCAATTCCACTTGCCGAATAATTGCTCGTAAAGTTCCCTTATCAAGAGTTTTGTGATTGGGAATTACTACTTCTGCGAAAGGCTGGTCTCGACAGAGGATAATATGACTTCCTTTTTGTCGTTTCACAGAAAACCCAACTTTACTCAACACTTTGATACATTCTTTTCCTGAAATTTGCGGCAGTTTACTCATAGAGCAAGCATTACAGTTTCAACTCGGTCTTCAGGAATAACACGTCCCTGTTCTTGAAGAACCTCAATATACAACTCAATTGCTTCTTGAATATTTGCGATCGCAGCCTCTCTGGTTTCGCCTTGACTAATGCAGGGAGGCAAACTAGGACATTCAGCGACCCAATAACCATCTTCTCCGGGGTAAATAATTACTTGTCTCATAATTTAGCTCATGTAGAATTTGTGTGTAAAAGCGATCGCTATTCAACCTATGACATTGCTGCTAGCCAATTCTCCAAATCCCCAATTTCGCTAAAATCTAACAAAGCCTCGCCTAATAGTTCTAGTTGATTGACTGAGAGCGATCGCACTCGCAACTCTAAATCAGATGGCAGCGAACCACAACGAAGAACCAACAGACGGCTTACCAAATTAGCTGCTTCTTCTTGTCTTCCTTCTTGCCGTCCTTCTTCCAAACCGACTAAGCGCACTTCCTGATAAAAACGAGTTTCTTTTATATCGGCGGTTTTGAGATTTAGCATTTTTAATATCTCCTCTGTACTGAGTTGGGGGAACTTATTCACCAGTATAGCTTCTACTAAATCTAATCGCCGCCGCTTTTCTGGTTCTGTATCTGCGGTCTTGAGAATAGATCGAGCTAAATCTACCGCATCGGTCTCTGGGACTGTTATTAACTTTAGTAAGGCTAAGTTGGGACTTAAATCTTCTAGTTCTAACAAGTCTTCCAGATAAAACTGCTTCACTTGACTAGGCAATAATGACTGGTATGGAATGCTTGATCCGATGTCCTGATTGCGATTGGGCAAAATTAAGAGTCCGTACCAAGGTTTTTGGATTTGGTATTGATACAAATACAGAAAGATCTCGGCAAAATAGCGTCCGTAAAATTGTGGGTCTCTTTGCATTTGTGCTTCCAGAAATACGATCGGTAAATTTGAATCTTCCCTAACGGGTGTGAGTAGTCCATCAATCGCAAATCCTTTCTCTTTAATTGCTGGCGCGCTGTAGGTAAATTCGCAGTCTATGGGGATTTCAGGGATTAGCTCACTGATTAGGCTGGGTTGAGCCAAAAACAGTCGGTAAAAAAGTTTATCGGTTTTCAAAAGAGTTATTTTCCATTTTTAATCAGTTTAGCGATCGGATTCCTCTTTCGGAGAATTAATTTTCTAGTTTACAAAATAGAGCTAAGACTGCTAGATTATCGCCAGATATCTGCCCATCTACACCCTCACCAAAGCCATGCACCAAACTCTCAAATTTGATAGAAGCTAATTCAACTACTACCTGGGTAAGGTACCTAGTTGCCATTGAGTAGAGCCATCTTTACGATCAGTAATGATCACGCCCATCTCGCTAAGTTGCTGGCGAATGCGATCGGCTTCGGCATAGTTTTTTGCCTGTTTTGCCGCTAACCTTTGCTCGATCATGGTCTCAATTTTTTGAGTTTGGTCTGCTGGCGATGAGCTTACTCTGCCAGTACTAGCCACTATATTTACCAATGCAGGGTGGCCTGTTTGAGCGGCTTCATAGCCCACCAACCCCAGGGTGTCACACATATATTTAAGCTCTTGCCATGCTTGCCAGAGATCTTGGGGCGATCGCTTCAAAGCTGCTCCGTTTTTGAGATTATTCCGTTCTGCCCGCAGGGTTTTGGCAATTTGGAAGATGACCGCAAGAGCAACTGGGCTATTAAAGTCATCAGCCATGCCCTGTTCAAATTCAGCACAGCTAGATTGGAGTTCGCTTTCAGATTTGGGCGCAAAGTTTTTCCAGCCTAAGCTTTCGCCAAAATCTTGTCTAAATAAAAGAGCCTGGTTAATAGTTTCCCACCCTTTGCTGGTAGCAGCGATCGCGCTCTCACTGAAACTAATTGGTTGACGGTAATGGGACTGCAAAATGAATAAGCGAATCACCATAGGTGAATAAATCTCTAACAGACTGCGAATGGTTTTGAAGTTATTCAGGGACTTGGACATTTTCTCCACTTCGCCCACAGCATTCTCAATATTCACAAAACCATTGTGCATCCAGTAATTAGCGAGGGGCTTACCTGTCACCACTTCTGACTGAGCAATCTCATTCTCATGGTGGGGAAACTGTAAATCTGCACCACCGGCATGAATATCGATTTGATCGCCCAAAACTGCCCGTACCATCGCCGAACATTCAATGTGCCAACCGGGTCTGCCCCTGCCCCAAGGTGAATCCCAAGCTGGTTCTCCTGGTTTAGCCCCTTTCCACAGGGCGAAATCAAAGGGACAAGATTTGCTGCCATCATCTTCTACTCGACCACTGGCCCCCGCCTGTAAATCTGAGAGTTTACGTCCAGAGAGTTTACCGTAGGATTTGAATCGCTCCACGGCGTAATACACATCTCCTTGAGCAAAATAGGCATAGCCCTGAGCCTGAATTGCTTCGGTCATAGAGATAATCTGGGGAATGTAGGCAGTTGCGCGTGGGGAATGGTCGGCAGGGAGAATATTCAGCTTTTCCATATCGATCGCATACTCTTGGATGAAGCGATCGCTCACCTGTTGCATAGTCAGGGAATGCTCTTGAGCGCGATTGAGAATCTTATCGTCAATATCAGTAATATTCTGCACATATGTAACTTGGTAATGGCGACTCAGATAGCGGCGCACCGTATCCCATACCACATAGGCGCGGGCATGACCCAAATGGCAGAGGTCATAGACAGTGACACCGCACACATACATTTTTACTTCTCCATCCACCAATGGCACAAATTCTTCTTTCTGGCGAGAGAGGGAGTTATAGATGCGCAAGTTCATAAGCTACTAGAGAAAGTTAAACATTATAGAACTTACGCAGTCTGATTTGGGAAGTTTTATCAAAAGGATTCAGACCTGCCATGCTTAGGTTCCAAGAGTTCCTAGGCAGACTTGAAGAAGCGAATAATTTCTCGCACATGATCCAAAAACTGACCATCCGTACTTAGCTGAGAAACTAGCTGTTTAGCTTCCCTAGCCAACCGTTCATGTTCTTGGGCATTAAGGGCTCGCAATTCTTCCAAACTAGCTTCTAACCTATAGAGGCGATCGCGCAGATCATCGCGCTGTCTAATTTGTTCGGCTGCCCAAGAAAGCTGATCTTCTAGGTCTAAAATCTGGTGCAATTCTCGAGTTTTATCCTCCAAATCCTGTACTCGTTGGCGCAAGCTGATCACGTCTTCACGCGGGTAAAGGAATTGCTGCCGAATGCTTTCTAAACGAGTCAACCAAAACCGATAAGCCCGCACCAACGGCCGAAAGAAAGTTAAAAGCAAAGCCGCGATCGCTGCGCCGTAGCCCAGGTTGGTGTAGCCAGAAGCAGCCAAAGCATAAAAACTCACCGCCGAGATTAAATGCAAAGCGATCGCTCCGATTAGGGATCTTTTAGCCAGCAACCTCACATAGGCAAGTTTACGCTGATCTAAAGGCATCCCCTGTTCACTTGAAACTTCGGCCTCCAGGAGCACTTCGCGAGCACCAAAATGAATATTCCAGGGAATGGTCGCGATCGCTAACAACCAAGCAAAAATGGCCACCCCTACGATCCAGTCAGTGATATTTCCCGTGGGCAACTTTAGCCATTGCAATAGACCAAAAGCAGCAAGACCAAGGGTAGCAGCCCACAGCCCAAAACTGAAAACATTCACCATTCCCTAGCTCCAGGTTTAGAGACGCACTAATTGAGGATAGACGGTCAGCACCTGATCAGTAGTCAGGGTGTATTCAGTTGATTGGGGTTCCCACAGCAACTCCAGAGCCAATAACTGCTCAGCCGGCACACTAGCCAAACTGGTAAAAGCTTGTTGCAACTGCTCAGCATTCCGAATGGTTGACGGAAGCTCTAACTTACCACTTGCTGCCACCAGTAGAGTAACCACAATGTACTCACTCGGATCATCTAGCTCACTGGATGCTGATCCTACAGCCAACTGCTTGCGGTTATTAACATTAGAGACCACCTCAGCGCTGAGTTTGGTACGTTCAGCCGCCGCCAGGGTCTGAAACTTCTGCTCTGCCTGCTCAAAGCCAACCACTTCCCGATCGCCCTGCCCATAGACCCAATACTCAGGTTGCCGCATCAGCGCCACACAACTCTCTCTGAGAGCGATCGCTAAACCAGTAGTACTGCTAGTATCAGCCGATTCCGCTAAATCAGTTAGCTTGGATTGGATAGATCTTGCTCCTGCCAAGAGACCTACTCGTACTTTTGCCACGGTTACCTTACTGTTCAAGTTGCTAATTCCAGCTTCGCCCACGCCCCGAAACACCTGCAGGACAGCAGCGGCGATCGCTGCTACTACCAATAGGGAAAACAGGCTACCGCCACCACCCACCATAAATGGCAGGAATGGGAAGAAGGAAAATCCACTAAATCCAGAGTTGTAGTTATAGCTGTTGTAATTAGTTACCCGTGGAGTATTTACCCGCGTAGGGCGGGTGAGGCGTGGCGCTGCCCTAAATCCACTGCCGCCCACTCGGCCACCACCTCTTCTAGCCAGGGCTTGATCGGCACTACCAAAAATCATTACTGCTACTAGGCAGAGAGCCAGAGCGATTTTGCCAACCTTATTCAATAAATTCATAGGAGTTTTGAGCTAAGTTCTTAGACCATCTTACCAAAACTAGTCAAGCCCGCCGCGATCGCTCCCTGGGGATAGCCGTACTAGACAGAATATTTATATTCTTAATATTTTTTAACCAAGAAATACACTTCTAAATCAAAAAACGGTAGCAAAATATACAGCAGCATGATATATTTGATTCATGAACTAAAGGAAATAAACATATGTCTATCAAAGATCAAATGCGCAAAATGTCTGTTCAAAATCGTAATCAAGCTCAACACAAGCAAGATGCTGCCATGGTTAGAGCCGCTAACCGCGTAGGTTTGACGGTAGAAGACGTGGTAAACCACACCTGGAAATCTCACATTGACTAGACCTGGGACTAGACCTAGAGCAAATTTGGTTCAAAGGGGCTACAAGTCAATTTCTAAAACCCAAGGCAGAACTCCTTGTCTGCGGCAAACTTGATCACGAATTATTGCAAGTGACTCTTATTGCGATTTTTGAAAGAATGCGGTACAGAAATCATTAAAACCCACGGCGGGGCTGCGCCCTGCGACCCTTTTTGTCACCTATTAACTTGCAAACTGCAATAAGCCTCTATTAACCCTCTTTATCAAATCCTAGCCAAATCCTAGCCAAATCCTAAATCTAGGGGTTGGTTTCTCAATATCTCTAAATCTTTCAGGACTTACCCAATCTGATTTAGGAAGTGCTGTAAATCTTTACTTTTCACTACCATCCCCACAATTTCTGCATAGCCTAGAATAGAATCAAGAACCGAGCTAATCAAGACCATGCACCCAGCGATCATTGTGGTAGGAATAATCTACATATTCGGTATTTGGCGATTTGTGGCTGGCTATAGTCGCACCAACTTCAACCGTGACTTTTTCACCAAAATCAGTCTTGGCCTATTGTGGCTTCCCCTCTTAATCGTCAGCAAGAGCTACCGTGCCAACTTCACCAAGGCGCTCAAGGGGTAGGCATGAACTGGCAGCAACGGCTTTGGCAAAACCCCCTGGCTAGATTTGGCGCAATTATCTTAGTGCTACTCTACCTAGCCGTTTGTCTGGCAGACTGGATCACTCCCTTTAGTCCCAACCAAGCAGCAGAGAACGGCGCACTATTGCCACCTACCCAAATTTACTGGCGCGATCGCCAAGGCAACTTTATTGGCGCTCATGTTTACCCTACCACTCAAGGAGCGATCGACCTAGAGACTGGCAATCGCAGTCTAGTAATAGATTTCAGCCAACCCTCAGCCATTAGGATTTTCCATGGGCGGCTCTACGATACCGTGGGCATTGGTCAACTTCATCTGCTTGGCACTGATGAGCAAGGTCGAGATCAATTAACTCGATTGCTGCACGGCGGGCGGATCAGTCTATTTGTAGGAATTATTGGCACTGGCATTTCTTTTACCTTGGGTGCGATCGTTGGTGGCATATCGGGCTATTTCGGCGGTTGGCTAGATCAGCTATTGATGCGGCTGGTAGAAGTGCTGATGTCCATCCCTTCAATTTACTTACTGATTGGGCTAGCGGCAATTTTGCCAGAGCGCCTGAGTAATAGCCAGCGGTTTTTATTGATTATCGGTATCATCTCTTTTGTGCAGTGGGCAGGCTTAGCTAGGGTGATTCGCGGCCAGGTAATGTCCATCAAGCAAGAGCCGTTTGTTTTGACCGCCCGCTCCACGGGTGCTTCCGACTGGCGGATTATCTGGCGGCATGTGCTACCCCAAACCGCCAGCTACTTAATCATCTCTGCCACCCTAGCCATACCTGGGTTTACGATCGCTGAGTCAGTCTTAAGTTTAATTGGCTTGGGTATTCAGCCCCCCGATCCCTCCTGGGGAAATATGTTGTCTTTGGCGACCAACACCTCAATTATTGTGTTACAGCCCTGGTTAGTTTGGTCACCAGCTCTACTACTCAGTCTGACGGTGCTGTGCTTCAATCTATTGGGTGACGGTCTGAGAGATGCCCTAGACCCCAAAAGCTTTCGGATCTAGATTTTGAGGAATAGTGATAGAGTTATAATTGGGCGTTAATAATTCTATAGATTGATCAATTATTGATCAGTTTTTATTGACTGTATTTAAGGAGAAGTAGCAGCGTGCAATACTTAGCAGAACTGAAAAAGATTCAATCCATGCTCGGTACCAATGTAGAGCTTCGCCTACTTGCACGAAATGTATCCGATAATTCTTGGCAACCAGTCGGGGGAGATGAGCACCTCAAGCTTGATCCAAATTTAGCCAAAGAATTGAAAGACGGTCAGTTGGTGATCGCGGATATTTCTGCCAGCAAAAATGTTCACAACGTCCAGGAAGCTTCTAAGCGTCTAGTCTTGCTCCTGCAAAATTTTTCCCGTCTAGAGCAGAAATATAAACAGGGAGAAGAGGATATTGAGCAGTGGAAGCAATCCCTCAATTATCAAACCCAGGAATTGCATCGTCGGGAAGTGGAACTAGAAGAGCGGCAGCAACAACTGATCGATCTAGAGGCTCGCCGTGAGCAGTTGGAGGGCGTAGAGGAACGCCTCCGCCAACAACAGGCGGAGCTAGTTGCCCAGCAAGAGCGCATCGATCACCAGTTGGCAACTTTGAATGTGGAGGAAGTCCAGTATCTCTACAGCTTGAGTAGTCGTGCTTTGCAAGCTGATGGCCATGGCTTAATTCAACTAGTCAATCAGGGTCAAGAGCAACTCAATGGCTTTTGGCACCAGATCGAGGCGCAAAAGCAACGAGCCGCCCATGAACAGGAGCAGGTTGACCAAATTACCCAGGCTTGGCAAACTCAAAAGCAACAGTGGTTAGCCGCCTATGGCGATCGCTTGACTGCCGAGCTCAATCAAACCCACCAGAGCTATGTGCAGCAATTATTGGTGGCTGAAGCCCAAGAGGTCAATGCCAGACTAGCTCAATTGCAAGCAATTATTGAAATGGTAAATGAACTACTGAAAGGCTTGGGTAATGTAGTTGAGGTGTTATCCCCAGAAGAAGTAGAGCGCCTAGAGCAAATGGATCTCAGGGAGCTAGGAGAAAATCTACAACAGTGGGAAAACGATTTTGAGCAGCTTTCTGCCTTTGTAATTGCCCAGGAAGAAGAACTGGCAGTGCTAGAGGGCGAAATTGCTAACCTCAAGAGTGAAATTGCGCGGGCAGATGCTTTCACTCGTTTAGAACTAGAGCAAGATAAGGAATTTAAAGAAGAACAGTATCACTACTCTTTACCAACCCTAGAAGGTCAACGCAAAAATATGCGCGATCGCTTAGCGATTTTAGATCATCAGCGCAGTATCTATGAGCGCCGCTCAGGAATTGTGAATGTGGATAATCTCTCCCTAAGCTTGCGGCCAGTGTCAGGCCTCCTAGAAGCCCTACGGGCTAGCCTACAGCAGCAGGCAGACAATTTGCAGCAGCAGATCGCCAGCCTAGAGGTTGAGCCAATTGACCACAAAAGTGCCGAGTTTGAACTACAGCAGCAGCGCCTTGCTACTAGCGAGCAACAACTTCAGGAAAAATCCCACGTTGCTTCTTACTTATGGGGGGCTTTAACGGAACAGGAGCAGGTACTGAGACCAGCCCAGGAGTTGTTAGATCGGTTACGTCAACAACTTGAAAATGGTGCTGGCAGCGAAGTGATTGTGGAACTCCACCAACGGATTGCTGCCATGCTGCAAGCACCCCAGTCTGGTGACCTAGTAATGGGTAGCTAAGGCCACTAACTAAAACTCAATTCCTGGTTGGGCTTTGATCCTCTGCTCCCTGAAAGGATGTTTGATCAATTTCATTTCGGTGACTAGGTCGGCGCGCGCGATCAATTCTGGTTTCGCACCCCTACCCGTAAAAATGCTATGGGTTGATGCTGGCTTTTGCTCTATACCTGCCAAGACATCAGCGATCGCTAAATAGCCTAATTTAATCGCGATATTGATCTCATCAAATAGCACCAGTTGGTAGGCAGGATCAAGCAAAAAATCTAAGCCCTGCTGCCAGGCGGCGACAGCTTTGGCAATATCCCGATCGCGATCTTGGGTATCCCAGGTAAAGCCTTCCCCCATGGCACAAAAGGTGATCTGATCACCCCAATACTCAAAGGCGCGCTTCTCGGCTGGTTCCCAAGCACCCTTGATAAACTGGACGATCGCCACTCGATAGCCATGACCAAGCGATCGCAACACCATGCCCAAAGCCGCAGTGGTTTTGCCCTTACCTTCCCCCGTATGGACGATAACCAGCCCTTTTTCCTGTTGGCAGGCTTCGAGCCGCTGTTGTTGAACTTGCCGACGGCGTTGCATTTTGGCGCGGTGTTGCTCTGGAGTAGTCATACTAGCTAGAAGGATTTGGGGGAGTTTTGGGAGTCAACAGCTTTTGCTGGGCATCTTTGGTTTCATACACACAGTCCACGCGCGGATTTTTATCCAGGTCGCCGGTATAGCCAAAGGTATTCATGCGATCGCGGCAAGCCCGAATATCATTGTCGCTGATCGCGTTCTTTTGCAGCAACAGGTTCCAGTTATTGGGCAGCACCACACAACCGGGGACAGCATCCGATTGGCTGACATAGATGCTAAAGGGGTTGAGGGTAACAAAAATGCGGTTGGTCGTGACCAGTGCCGAAGCGCCGTAGCTATTGCAAAAGTCTCGACTAGGGGCATTGACATCTAGGGTCAGGGCATCAATGGTACGAGCAGTGGGATTGAGGGTAGTGAGCGAAGCCCCCAAGCCTACGCCCAGGATAAAAATTGCCGCCCAAATCGCCAGCTTAATGCCGATGGGATTGCGGCTGCTCGGTTCAGTAAAGTCGTTTAGAGAATTAGGCGAACTATTAGAGGTGCGACGACGTGCCATGGTGATGGGGAGAAGGATCTGGATCTACTTTAGCAATTCCCGCCTGGGCTAAGATCTGGGGAATCAAATGTTCAACTTTTACTGCCATTAAATGCACGCCATCACAGAGTTGTTGGGCAGCTTTGACCTGTTCGGCGGCGATCGCAATTCCTTCCTGTAATGGATCAGTGGCAGCAGCCAGGCGATCAATTATGGATGCAGGAATATTGACCCCTGGCACATACTTATTGATAAATAGAGCATTTTTAGCGGATTTGAGCAGAAATATGCCCGCTAGAATCGGCTTGCCACTGGGCTTGCCCAGGAGTTGCATAAATTTGTCTAGTTGGTCAAAATCGGTGATTAACTGGCTCTGGAAAAATTCTGCTCCTGCCGCCAGCTTACGTTCAAAGCGGCGCTGCAGACCTGACCAACTGCCAGATTGGGGATCGATCGCCGCCCCCGCCCAAAAATTAGTGCCTTGATCGGGCAGAACGTGACCATCTGCATCTTCCCCTTGGTTGAGTTTGGCGATCAATTCCAGCAGCCGCGTAGATTCATACTCAAATACAGGGCGAGCAGTAGCTTGGTTGCCAGCCTTCACGGGATCACCTGTGAGCGCTAGAATATTTCTAATGCCCATAGCCCAAGCTCCCAATAGATCTCCCTGGAGACCAATGCGGTTGCGATCGCGACAAGCCAGTTGACAGATGGTCTCTAAACCCAGGCGCTGCTGGATCAAGCTGGATGCTACCACCGGACTCATGCCCAAGACTGCCCGACTAGAGTCAGTAATATTGATCGCATGGACATAGCCAGCGAGAGTGGCAGCCTGGTGTACCATAGTCTCGGTCTTAGTGCCGTGGGGGGGAGCAACTTCAGCAGTAATTAAAAACTGACTGGCCGCGATCGCCGCCTGAAACCGAGAAATCTGCACTTGAGCCATTACCTTATTGAGCAATCAGGGGGTGAAAACCATGTTTAAGCGAAACCAAGCCAATTTTTTCCATATTTTCCACTGTAATTAAATTCCGCCCCCAAGAAAAGTTAGTATGCCAGCCCTCAAATTCTAGCAACATTGATTCGGCGAAACAGGCAAAAAGCTGACGCGCTGGCGCACTCATATTCACAATCCCCATGATTTTCCAGTCAATATCGAGACTATGCTCCACAATACCGCCATTAATAATATGTACTCCAGGATCTTGAATGCTAGTCGCCATATTTTTGGGGTAGCCGCCATCGATAATCAAACAGGGTTTCTTGAGGCTCTGGCCATTGATTTCTAAACCCTTAGACATACTAGCAACCCAGACAATCACATCCGCTTGAGGTAGAGCTTCTTCTAGATCGAGAATTTGACCTCGCCCCAATTCCTGATGTAAATTTTCTAAGCGATCGCGATTGCGAGCAATTAAGAGTAATTCCTTGACCTCTAGCTTTTTATTTAGCCAGCGACACACGGCACTGCCAATGTCACCCGTAGCACCGCACACTGCCACCTTTGCTTGCCTTAGATCAATGCCATGGAGCTTAGCACCCTGTTCAACCTGCTGGCAGATAATGTAGGCGGTGTGAGTATTGCCAGTGGTAAACCGTTCAAACTCTAGTTGAACATTGCGCACTTGACCCGTTTGGTAGAGATTAAAATTCTCAAAAATAATCGAAGAAAACCCGCCCAAAGCCGTGATCTCGATGCCCTGCTTCTGCACATGAGCCATGGCATTGAGAATTTTTCTGATCGCGGTCTTGATCCGACTATTGGCCAGCATTTCTGGCAAAAAACAAGACTCCACATAAATGCCTTCAATTTGCTGACCAGTGATGCTGGTAACTTTGATGTGATCAATAATTTGGGGCGGCGCAGCACACCAGAATTCCAAGCCCTGATCGGCATATTCCTCAAAACCCAGATCCTTGGCTACCGCCTGGGCATGGGCAAGACTGGTGAGATGTCCTATGAGACCAAACATATAATTCAGACAAGGTTACTGGCTAGATCTACCTTGATTAAAAACCAAGCAGCATCTAGAATCTTAACCCAACATTCCCCCTACTAAACCCATGGCCGACATTTTCATGATTTCACGGGTATTAAAGCCGATCTTGCCCAAGCTTTCCCCATACTGGATCATAAAATCTTCGATCAGGGCTTCTTTTTCCATGCCTAAAACCTTGGCGTCTGCTTCTACCTGGTTGAGCATTCTCCACACTAGGGGCAGGTTTTCACGGTTGGCTTTCTCTAGACCAGCCTTGGCACTAGCAAAGTTTTCACTCAACCACACCTCGCCAAAGTTGAGATGCAGATATTCATCTTTGACTACCCCTTCGGTAATTTTGCGGGCAAAGGGGTCAGCCACAGGAATGTAGATATTGTAGGCAGCGATCGCGAAACATTCAATAATCAAGGACTGAATTAGTAAACAGGTGACCACATCTTGCAGGGCAAAGGCGGCTTGGAAGTTGCTGTGCAGCCGAGCAAAAAATACCTGGGCAAAGTCCATGTCGGGAGTAACTTCAAGATTGCGACCACAGGCAGTGAATCCTTTTTTGTGGCGGTCTTCCATTTTTGCCAGTTTTGCCAGTTCGATTTGATGCTCTGGCAGTAGCTGCCCCAGTTGTAAGTAGTTGTCGTGGGCTTCTTGCTCGCCTTCGATCACGATCGCGTTGATCCGACTGTAGGCATCACGGTAGGCAGGACTGCTATATTGTTCGGTAGTAAAAGCTTGATTAAAAGCAGAGGTAAGGGGCTGGGCGATCATGGTGGCTTAGCGTAAATATTTCTTCATAATTTAGGTCTAACCATTATTCTAGGGCAAGTTAGGTCATAAAGCTGAGGATTTGAGCGCCGATCCACTTAGGTGCAGGATTACTCGCTCTATTAGGGTCAGGACTTAGGCAGTCTGATTTAGGAACTGTTGTCAAAAGGTAGTTTGAGGGCAGAGCCCCACACCTCAATTAAATCTAAAAGTTAAAACCTAAGCCGCAAAATCTTCCAAAACCCGTGGCGAGGCTGCGCCCTGAGACCCTTCGTCATCTTCAGTTTGCATATGCCTAGCTACTTATGGCAGGGCTGGCGAGATAATCCCAAGGTTAAGCGCTCTAGAACCTCAAAGCACCCTGAGAATTAACTTGGGGCTTAGCTGCTTCACCACAGGTACGGGGGGTAGGGAAAATCTTGCCAGGGTTAGCAATTTGCTGGGGATCAAACACTGAGCGCACCCATTGCATAGTTTCTAAATCTGATTCACTAAACATTTCGGGCATATAGCAGCGCTTGTCCGCTCCGATCCCATGCTCGCCAGAAATACTGCCGCCCACCTGCACGCAAAGTTTGAGGATTTCTCCTGCTAGTTCTTCTACTTTTGCTAAGGCACCTGGTTGCTTTTGGTCAAAGGGGATTAAGGGATGGAGATTGCCGTCTCCCGCATGAAACACGTTTGCCACTGGGTAGCCGTAGCGATCGCCTAACTTAGCAATTTCGCTCAACACCCAGGTAAGCTTAGTGCGGGGAATTACCCCATCTTGGACATAATAATCAGGGCTGACTTTACCCATGGCGGCGAAAGCAGCTTTGCGCCCCTTCCAGAGTTTTAATCTGGTGTCTAGATCAGTAGCGATCGCTATATTTCTAGCCCCATTTTGCATACAGATTTGTTTGATCTGAGCAGCATTGGCAGTGGTTTCTACCTCCAGGCCATCCACTTCCACCAGTAAAATCGCTGCCGCATCGCGGGGGTAAGCACCAGTCGCCACCGTATCTTCCACGGCATTGATACTCATATTGTCCATCATCTCCATGCCACCAGGAATGATTCCTGCCCCAATGATCTCAGATACCGTGGCTGCTGCCGCTTCTACGCTGGTAAAGTCGGCGAGCAAGACCTGGACAGTGGGGGCAGTTTTGAGAATTTTGAGGGTAATCTCGGTGGCAATGCCTAGAGTTCCTTCTGAACCGACAAACAAGCCAGTCAAGTCGTAGCCTGGGGTTTCAGGCATCTGGCTGCCTAGTTCGACAATTTCACCCGTGGGTAACACCACCTTCAAGCCCAGCACATGATTGGTGGTTACTCCATACTTAAGGCAATGGACACCGCCAGAGTTTTCTGCCACATTGCCACCAATAGAGCAGATGATCTGACTAGAAGGGTCGGGTGCATAGTAAAAACCCTTACCACTCACTGCTTGAGTTACCCAGTTGTTGATCACCCCAGGTTGTACTACTATGCGCTGATTTTCCAGGTCGATCGCCAGGATTTTTTTCATCAGGGCAGTAACGATCAACACAGAATTGGCTAGGGGTAAAGCTCCACCCGATAGCCCTGTACCAGAGCCTCTGGCGACAAAGGGAATTTGCTGTTGATGGCAGATCTTGACGATCGCTGCCACTTCTGCGGTGGTTTGGGGTAAGACCGCGATCGCCGGCTTTTGCCGATAGCTGGTTAGGCCATCACATTCATAGGTGACTAGATCTTCTTGGTGGCGCACTACCCGCTCTGGATCTAGTACTTGACTGAACTGGGCGGCGATCGCTTGCCAATTAATTTCTACAGAATTAGACATTCAGCTTAGGGGACTAAGGGGATGGCATTGCTTTCACTCACTTGATCATAGATCACTTCCAGATTGTTCGCCAAACCCGTATCCTTGGAAGCATAGAGCGGTTGGAACTTATAACCTTTATAGGCTTCAGGCAGTTTAGCGGATTGAGCGATCGCTTGCTCTTTGGTGAGTCCTTGGGCTTTCCAGCTTTGGGCTAATTTCACTAGGTCAGTAAAATATTGCTGTTGAGCTTGTAGCGCCTTCACATCGGCGATCGCGCCGTGCCCAGGTAGAACTTTGGCATCTCCGTAGGTAGCGATCAAGCGATAGAGCGAGCCTTGCCATTCGCGCACATTACCACTGCCAATAAACGGCACGGTCTGATTAAACAGCAGATCTCCGGCGATCAACACCTTAGCATCAGGCACATAGACCACCAGATCGGAGCCGAGGGTGTGCCCTTCTACCCTCTGTAACTTCACCGCGCGATCGCCCAACCAGATTTCGGTGTCGCTATTCACCACTACCGTAGGCAGAGTAAGGTTAGGGTCATTCGCCTTGTTTTGGGTGAGCATGAGTTCCCGCACTAGTCCACGCCCAATCACAGGAATACCGCGCTGCACAAAAGTAAGATTGCCACCCGTGTGATCCTGATGAAAGTGAGTATTGACCGCATACTTGATTGGCTTATCGGTCAGGGTTTTCACCGTATCGATCATCAGTTCTGCCAGAGCAGGAGACTGGAATGGATCTACAACCAGCACCCCATCACTGCCAATCACGATCGCGCCATTACAGATCGCGGTATTGGGACTAGGAGGCGGAAAATCAAAGCTAGATACTAAGCCATACACCCCATTACCCATCGGCTCTAGGGTAAGACCAGCCTGCTGGAGCGTGAGTTTAGGGGCAGGAGTTTGCGCCTCCAGACTGGCTACAGACCAATGATCAAGTCCCCAACCGAGTAAGATCACTAACAAGCCCAATAGGAATTGCTTGAGCAAAGGGAACTTTTTCATCATTTTTACTCTTGTTCGATGTAACTGTAATCACAGGCTACCAGAGATTTTGGCATTTCCGCAGGATTTATAAAGTAAGGTTTACGTAAACCTGGTCTAAAATCCCATCTCTGAGCGGGGTGTGGGGCGTCGCCCTCAAACTCCCTTTTGACTGACCTTCCCAAATCAGACTGCGTATTGCGATTTTCACAAAAATACGGCACAGAAATGATTAAAAACCATGGCGGGGCTGCGCCCTGCGACCCCTTTCGTCAGCCATTAACTTGGAAACTGCAATAAGTCTTAAAAAGTAGCCAATTCTGCTAAAAGTAGTAGGCTATTCCCTTGCTACCTAGCTTAAGATCTAGTTTGATAAATATTTAGAGCAAACTGCTATGCGTATTCTGATCGTTGATGACCAAGAGACGGTGCTGGGTGGTACCATGGCTCCGCTCAAGCAGCAATATCCAGATGCCGAATTTATCACCGCTCAAACTGGTAAGGGCGCTCTCGAACGGGTAGATCGCTATCACCCTGACCTGTTGATCACTGATCTCTCCATGCCCTTTGAAGCTGGAGCGCAAGCTGCCACTGAAGTGGGGATTGGCGTGCTGCGTCAGGTGATGGAAAAATATAGAAACTTAAATATTGTGGTGCATAGCATTGATCCGATGCCCCTGATTCGGTTACGACCAGCGATCGACAGCCACGAAGGAGGATTTACCGTGGTCAACAAGGCGATGTCGATTCAGGAAATGCTCACCCGCATCGATTGGGCAATTCAAGGGTTGAACCATACTCCCCGCGAAATTCGCACCGGGGTAGAAGTGCGCTCGGAATGGTTAGAAGTTTTGCGCTTGGCTTTTAATGAAGCTCTCACCGATAAAGCGATCGCTGAACAGATGAATGTCTCGGAACGCACGGTGCGTAACTACTGGAGCAAAATGCAAGACGCCCTAGAAGTCTATCCTGAGTCTGGGAAGAATATTCGCATCCAGACCGGCAAGCGAGCCAGAGAAGATGGGCTGATCGACTAAATCTCTTGACAAGTAGGTAGGCATAAATCAACTAAGCATAGAGAAGGGTCACGGGGCAAAGCCCCGCCAGGGGTTTCAGAGAATTTTCAGCTTGGACTTTAACTTTACTTTGACACAACTACCTATGATTAAAGGCGCTAAGTTCAGAGGCAAGCTGAGAATTAGAACTGCATTTGTAGCGCCGATTATTTTCTTAATTGCGATCGCCATTGGTACAGTTGGCTATATTTCCTTTCTCAAGGCTAGGGCAGCAGTAGATGACCTATCTTTACAGCTGCGGCGTGAACTGACTGAACGCACCACTCGCCAGAGGCAATCTTTGATTGAGGGAGCCTATACCAAACTCTTAGGGCTTACGCAAAGGTGATCTAAAGCTCTGGGCCTAGGTGGGGTGTGAGACTCTGACCGCAAACTCCCTTTTTCAACAGTTCCCAAGTCAGGCTGCGTAAGTCCTGGCTCTATAACCCTGGTACAGCGATCTCGCCCCAACTCAAATTTTCCTAGCTCAAAAGCTGCCAACCTGAATTACCAAAGAAAATAAAGGGAGCGAATCCCAAAGGTGCGCCAATAATCGTACCTAAAAGATAATCCCGAAACCGCACGGAACTCAACCCGGCCGTGAAACTCACAATTGTAAAGGGAATCAAAGGCAAAATCCGCAATGCCGCAATATACAAAATGCCATTACTGCGCAGATGCCGATCCAGAAAGCTAGCTCGATCTTCAGTTTTAATCTGGGGGGCAAATCGCTGCAACTGTTCTCTGCCCAGCCACCTAGCCAAGCCAAAAGCAATGATGGCAGAAAGCACCGCCGCTCCGCTAGTGATCACTAACCCCCACCCATTGCCAAATAATACCCCCCCTGCCAAGTTAAAGGCAGTGGAAGGCAGCACCAATAAAGTTGCAATTATATAGGCAACCACAAACAAGCCATAACCCCAATAACCTGCTCCTTCTACCCACTGATGCAACTGCGCCGCCGAGCAGAACTGACTGAATAGCCAGCCCCCCCCGACCAGAGTAAGTAAGCTAAACCAAATAGTGGGATTGTGGCTAAGACTTTTCAGCATAGGGAAAGGATAAACTTTGATTAGGCTAATGCTACCCAAATTCCCAGTTAAGTTATAACCCCACCCATGACTCTTCGTACCTTTTTAGATTTACTCCAGCAGCGGGGGCAGCTACGCCGCATCACCGTACCAGTAGATGGCGACCTAGAAATTGCCGAGATTAGTAATCGAATGCTCCAAGCCGGTGGTCCCGCCCTGCTCTTTGAACAGGTAAAGGGCAGCCACATACCAGTAGTAGTCAATTTGCTAGGCACAGTAGAACGAGTCTGTTGGGCAATGGGTCTGGAAACCCAAGAGCAGCTAGAAGCCCTCGGCACCAAGCTGAGCAAGCTTCAAAGTCCCAAACCGCCGAAAAATCTGGATCAAGTCTTAGACTTTGGCAAACTGCTGTTCGATCTAGTTAAGTCTCGCCCGCAAACCCTGTTACTCGGTAATGCCCCCGTTCAAGAGGTGATCCATCAGCAGGCAGCCGTAGATCTCGACCAAATTCCCTTGATTCGTCCCTGGCAAAAGGATGCGGGGCGGGTGATTACCCTTGGTCTGGTAATTACCAAAGATCCAGAAAATGGCATTCCCAATGTCAGCGTCTATCGCTTGCAACAACAGTCCAAAAACACCCTCACTGTGCAATGGCTCTCAATTCGCGGCGGCGCTAGGCATTTGCGCAAAGCTAAGGAAATGGGAAAAAATCTGGAAATCGCGATCGCTCTGGGGGTAGATCCCCTATTGATCATGGCGGCGGCCACTCCCATCCCCATCGACCTCTCAGAGTGGATTTTTGCTGGGCTTTATAGCGGTACAGCCGTAGAACTGGTGAAATGTCAAACCCTAGATCTAGAAGTTCCGGCTCAAGCTGAGTTTATTCTGGAAGGCACGATCAATCCCCAAGAACAAATGCTAGACGGCCCTTTTGGAGATCACATGGGCTACTACGGCGATCGCAAGCTTGCGCCTCTAATTAGGATTGGCTGCGTTACCCATCGCCATCAACCGCTTTATCTCACTACCTTTAGCGGTCGTCCTCCCAAAGAAGAAGCCATGATCGCGATCGCGCTTAACCGCATTTACACCCCAGTATTACGGCAACAGGTGCCAGAGATCACCGACTTTTTCCTACCCATGGAAGCCCTCTCCTATAAAGCTGCCATTATTTCCATTACCAAATCCTATCCTGGTCAAGCCCGCCGTGCTGCTCTCGCCTTTTGGAGTGCCTTACCCCAATTTACCTACACCAAATTTGTAATCGTGGTAGACCAAGAGATCAATATCCGTGACCCGCGTCAAGTGGTCTGGGCGATTAGTTCTAAGGTCGATCCGATCCGTGATGTATTTATCTTGCCGAATACCCCCTTTGATGTTTTAGACTTTGCCAATCAGAAATTAGGCTTAGGCAGTCGCATGGGCATAGATGCCACTACCAAAATTTACCCTGAAATAGAGCATGAGTGGGGTGAAGCCCTAGAAAGTGATCCATTGATTACCCAACTGTGTGACTTGCGCTGGTCAGAATATGGGCTAGCTGATCTGGATTTAAACCCTGCCAACCCCCATCTATTTGGGTATGATTTGGCTTAGGCTCAACTGAGGAAAATTATCTTGCAACTAGATCAATACACCACAGGTACATACACGATCGGCGCTAGGGTGATCAAACAAGTCCTCTGGTATTTGATCGGCGCTCCCCTAGTCAAAAGCTACTTGTTGCCCTTTTCGGGTTTAAAAGTAGGCATTTTGCGATTGTTTGGCGCCCAAATTGGCCAAGGGGTGAGAATCAAACCAGGAGTTCAAGTCAAATTTCCTTGGCGCTTAATTGTTCAAGATTATGTGTGGATTGGCGAGCAGGCTTGGCTAGACAACCTGGACTGGATCACGATTGAAAGTCATTGCTGTATTTCCCAGGCGGTCTATCTCTGCACTGGCAACCATGACTGGAGCAGCCAAAACTTTGACTTGCGCACGGCTCCTATCTATCTAGAGTCTGGCTGTTGGCTGGGAGCGCGTTCTACCGTAGCACCAGGGGTGAGGGTGGGTAAGGGAGCAATTTTGAGCCTGGGCAGTGTGGCGACCAAATCTCTGGAGCCGATGACCATCTGGGCTGGCAATCCGGCGATCGCAGTCAAGGCTAGGGTTGTATCCTAGGCAAGACTTATGCAATCTGGTTTGGGAAGTGGGAAAAAAAGGAGCTAGAGCCCCACCCCCCACCTAGAGCCAGGTTTTTAGCGATCATAAACTCTCCCGTGCCCCAACCATGTACAACCTAGAGCAGATCATCGCAGGCTATGCCCAGGGCTACTTTCTGATGGCAGAAGAAGATGGCTTGGAGTGGTTTTCGGCAACGCATCGCACAATCATGCCTTTAGATCATCGGTTTCACCATCCCAAGTCCCTGCGCAGGCAACTTAACCAAGACAGGTTTAGGGTGGCAATTAATCAAGCTTTTGAAGCAGTAATAGAAGGATGTGCCGATCGCCCAACTACTTGGATATCTTCAGAACTGAAGGAAATTTACCTAGAACTCTACCAGGCAGGCTGGGCATACAGCTTTGAAACCTGGCAGGACGATCAGCTTGCTGGTGGCATTTTGGGAATTGCCATCAATGGTCTATTCGTGGGAGAGTCAATGTTCTATCGCATTCCTGAAGGCTCAAAGGTGGCAATGGTTAGGTTGGTAGAGCATCTGCGCGTCCAAGGCTTTCAGCTATTTGATGTGCAACTCAATAACCCCCACTTAGAGCGATTCGGCGCCTATGAAGTTAGCGATCGCGTTTACCAACAACTGCTAAAATCGGCCGTTACTCACCCCTGCGCTTTTGTAGCCCCAGCGCCAAACTCTCCCCCATAGAGGGGTAAAGCCAAAGACCAATGATGCTGATCCGGATTCCCCTGTTGCCAAACCTCATAGGCTAAATCCAGCAGAGCTAAACCCAGAGGCAGATCCAACTCTGTACTATGGCTTGCGATCGCTTCACAAGTCACACCATAGAGAGGTAAATCTAGTTGCTCAGCCAAAGTTCGGACTAATACCAATCCAACTCTAGTGCTAGTGAAACTGCCAATACCAGTAGCAACTGCCAACCATTTCAATCTTTGCCACTCAAATCCTGGCACTTCAGCCAAGAAGCTAGCCAAGCAGTTATGCATCTCACTAGAAAGCTCGCGCCCCAATAACTGACTACGATGTCCATACCAGTAGGGGGAGTTGAGGCTGAGTAACTTGAATGATTTTGGAATTGGCTCTACCAGTGATTCTGCCGATAGTGATTTTAAACAACTAGATTCAGGTAAGAGCGCGATCGCTAACTCTAGGACTTCAGTAGTGCTATGGACTGCCAGGCCAAAGGAGTTGCTCACTGTTTTAAGCTGCCGGGTTCAGGTACCTAGTTAAACGCCCTCGGAATCGTCCGTAGGTTCAGTTTCCACATTATCTACGTCATCCCCATCAAAGGAATTTCCGCCGAAGCGCTTACGGCCAAACCGTCCAACTGGGGTGCGCTTACGAAATTTACGGGCATAGGCTTGGTTGCGAAGAGCTTTCTCTTTCTTTTGATTGCGGCGCTTTGCCATACTAAATTTGTTTAACTCCAAAAAATCGCATTCGACTAACTTAGCATATTTTTAGGACTTGCACAGGCTGATTTGGCAATTGCTCTAAAAAAGAGTTTGAGAGCAGAGCCATTAAATATTAAATGGAGCCCCATACCTGACTGAGTACCAGCCCTAAAACCGAAGAGCAACCAGAAGCGGCTGATCTTGGCCAAGCAAGGGGGAAAACTTGATCGCTACTAGCCGATTTAAATAGCCCGCTGGATCAAAAGTTACCCAACCATCCGCCCCAGGCATGAGCAGCTCAAAATGCAAATGCGGTCCAGTAGAGCGCCCAGTGGAACCCACCAAACCAATTTGTTGCCCTTGTTTTACCCTCTGACCCACTGCCACTTGAATCGCCTGCAAATGGGCATAGCGACTGCCAAAACCCTGATGACTCAATTCAATTAGGTTGCCATAGCCCCCTGCCCAGCCAGCAAACTGCACTACACCTGCTGAAGTAGCCAGAGTGGGTGTGCCTTGAGGTGCTCCCAGATCGATGCCACTGTGGAAAGCATATTCCCCAGTCACAGGGTTGACCCGCCAACCATAGTTGGAAGTCACCACTACGCGAAAGGGTAAGGGGTACCCGCCTGTTGCCCAAAAAACTGGGGGGATAATCTGGGTAGCAGTGCCATAGCTGGATTCAAACCGCCGCGCGGCTGCTACCAGATCTGGGAGCTTTACCTGTTGTCGCCATATTGCCCCTGGCACAAACACTACCTGAGGATTTTGGACACAGCCATTGCGTTCAAACAGCACATCTGCTCGCAGACCAAACTTACTAGCGATCGTGCGGTAGGTATCCTCATTCTCTAGGCGATGCAATAGCCCATCCAGGGGCGGAATTTGAAGCTTCTCCCCCGGTCTTACCCTACCTTGCCTAGTGCTGGGATTGAGCGCCATGACCGTAGCAGGCAAAAGCTGGTATTTGGCAGCGATCGCGCCCAAACTATCAGATTTGCTGACCACATGGGTTTTTAATCTGGTCAATAGCCCAGGCTCACAGGCATTCTCTGCACTACTAGCGATCGTCACCCCAAAATTGAAGCCGCCGACTGCCAGGCCGAGAGCTGCTCCGACTTTAGCCCACCTCATCTGGAACTTATTACTCATACCTCACACAACCACTCGGCCATAATTCTGTTTTTAGTTGGAAAAAGCGAGCCTAAGGGCGTAGCCCCACACCTCACCTGCAGTGAAGATTTAGATAATTGTATAAGTCATGTTCAAGCTAGCTAACCATGGTTAAAACCTCAAACTAGCCCTGAACAGCTTAGCTTTTTTGCTGGGAATCGTGGGAAGATGGGAGTGAAAATATTGCTGGCAAACCCCCATGGACTTAGAGAAATATCTAGAAGTTGCCATCACTGCTGCCTATGCTGGCGGCGGAATCCTGCGTAAACATTGGGGCAACCTCACCCAAGTCCAAGAGAAACAGCCGGGAGATCTAGTAACAATTGCTGACCAAGAATCAGAGACCAAGATCTTGGAAATTATGCAGCAATCTCTTCCTGGTCATAGCATTCTCGCCGAAGAATCAGGCAAAATTACAGTCGATCGTAGTGAGTTTCTCTGGGCAATCGATCCTCTAGATGGCACCACTAACTTTGCCCATCAATACCCTTTTTACGGTGTGTCCCTGGGCTTACTAATCCATGGTGTTCCCAGGGTTGGCGTAGTCTATGAACCATTTCGGGATCAACTGTTTTATGCGGCCTCTGGGCTAGGAGCAAGATCTATTGTCAATAATCACCACAGCCCAATTCAAGTTTCTGAAGTTAAGACCCTAGAGCAAAGTCTCCTAGTCACTGGCTTTGCCTACGATCGCCGACAAACTGATGACAATAACTACGCCGAATTTTGTCACTTCACCCACATCACCCAGGGGGTAAGGCGGGGAGGGTCTGCTGCCATCGATCTCGCCTATGTTGCCTGTGGCTGTCTAGATGGCTATTGGGAAAGGGGGCTATCCCTCTGGGACATTGCTGCTGGGGTGGTTTTGGTGCAAGAAGCAGGTGGGATCGTCACCGCCTACGATGGTAGCCCTATCAATCTCAAGTCTGGGCGAATTTTAGCTAGCAATCCATATCTCCACGCTCCCATGATCAGGGAATTAGCTAAAGTGAAACCCCTGCCGCCCTTTGCCTGGAAAATTGATCATTAAAACCAGATAAAATATGTTAGATTGTCCAATGGTTTGATAGGAGCCTTCGAGTTATTTTTGCTAGCGGTCAAAATTCTCCTTGATAATCTCAAGCTCACTAGCTGTAAATCACCCCCCCACCCATAATCTTCAGAATAGTTCTCAGAGGCTTTTATTCATCATGTCCATTCGTCTCTACGTTGGCAACCTACCAACAGAAGTTGACCGCCAAGCATTAGAAACTGTATTTAGTGAGTATGGTGATGCGGTCTCGGTCAAACTAATTACTGATCGCAAAACTGGCAAATGCCGAGGGTTTGCCTTCGTCAACGTGGGTGACGAAGAGATGGCAGATGGCGTGATTGAAAAATTTAATGGCTACGACTTTAATGGGGCAGTACTCAAGCTAGAAAAAGCTTTGCCTAGAGTCAAAAATGACAAACCAGCAGAAAACACTGACGAACTACAATCATCGGCCGAAAGTGAAGTTGAATCAGCCAGTGGTGAGGTGGTAGAAGCTCTAGTCCCCCCCGATCAAGCCAGTAAATCCAGAGAATTTGAACCTAGGGGCAGCAAGCGCAATCGTTCCAAACGCGCTGGCAATGAAGGGCGCACCCCTACTTCCAGTAGCTCTAATGAGCCACACCAGCCCGATCCCCGTTGGGCCCAGGAACTAGAACAACTAAAGCAAAGGCTGTTAGAAGCCCAAGCTACCAAGTAGTCTGTGAGTGAACTGGTTATCGGTAAATTGATTCAGATTAGTAAGTCAAGCTAGGGGTCAAGCTAAGGCACAACCTCAACTTCGGTGCCAAGGGTTACCAGTTCAAACAGCGCCTTCACATCTGAATTTAGCATCCGCACACAGCCATGGGAAGCGGCTTGGCCAATTGAGCCTTGATTGGGAGTGCCATGAAAGCCAATCTCGTCTTTGTGGTTGCGCCAAAAACCTATCCATCTAGCGCCAATCGGGTTGTGGTCACTGGGAGGAACGATCTGGTTTGTCCAGGGATTTTGCCATGTGGGATTACGTTCGAGCCGATTGACCTTAAATTTGCCGATCGGGGTCTCCCATCCCCGTTTGCCGATCGCTACTGGATAGCTGGTTTTTAACTCTTGATCTTGATACACAAATACTCGGCGTTGCCCTAACTTTAGGATCAGGCGAGTGATTGGTTGGGCTTGGTAGAGATAGCGATCGTCTAGGGTGCTGATTTTGGGCAGTAGTAGATCTGGGACTGGTGGAGTAATCCCTGGTGAGTTAATTTGCTTGAGCTTGGCGATCAGAGCAGCTTCAGATTGCACTTCAGCATGGACTGGAACAGCGATCGCAGCCAGCAGCAGAAACACAAGGGGACAGTTAGGGCGAAGTAATCTCATAAACATTAGGTTAAGAAAAACAAAATTGTATCCATTTAGTTCAGTTCTGCACCACAATATTGCTACTAAAAAACATTTCTGACCTGTTATTGACTATGGCATTATACCAAGTGCGCTTAATTGGCGAAGCTGAGGGCATCGATCAAACTATTGAAGTAGACGAGGATGAGTTCATTCTAGATGCGGCTGAAGCTGAAGGGATCAAACTCCCCTATAGCTGTCGGGCTGGTACCTGCTCTACCTGTACTGGGAGAGTAATTGAGGGAGATGTACAGGAATCTGGCGGCAACCCTGATATGTTTTTTAATAAGAGCCAAAGACAGGCAGGTTTCAGGCTGTTGTGTATCGGTAGTCCCGTTGCAGATTGCACAGTGTTAATTCACCAGGAACCAAACATATCTAAGTTCTAGTTTGCTGGCAATGTATTCAGGGCTTACGCGGTCTAATCCCAAATCAGATTGCATGAGTCCTGAAGGGCTGCAAAAATATACAACGCCAGCTTGGCAGAGATGAGGCAAGTTTGGTTATTGGGTGATCAGAGGTCTGGCAGTTTCAGAAGTAGTCAAGACTACCCGACCAGGATCAGCCGAGTCAATTACCTGCATCAAGCTTGCCATTTCTAAGGCATTCATGGCATAATCCCAGCCCTTATTACTTTTAATGCCGGCGCGTTCTAGTGCTTGCTGCATGGTGTCTACGGTTAATACACCAAAAATTACGGGTACACCAGTTTGCAAAGAAGCTGAAGCAATCCCTTTCGCCACCTCAGCCGCCACATAGTCAAAGTGAGGGGTATCACCTCGAATTACTGCTCCTAGACAGATTACAGCATCATATCGCCCAGTAGCAGCTAACTTGCGTGCCACCAAAGGAATTTCAAAGCTACCTGGTACCCAGGCATAATCTACTTGGGTTTGGATGTTGACACCATGGCGCTGTAGGGCATCTTGGCAACCACCCAAAATTCGATTCACAACTAGGTCATTGAACCGACCAATCACTATTCCAAATCTAAAGCGATCGCTTTGGGAAAAACTTCCCTCAAACACAGTCATAGCAGTTATTGTTCTATTTTGAATTAATTGAGGACTTAGGTAAACATGATCTAAAACCCAGGCTGTCAGTTAAGGTGTGGGGCTACGCCCTCAAACTCTCTCTTGACAAGGATTCTTAAACCTAGGTAGGTGCTGACAACAACCTTCCTACATCAGGACATTGTACTAGCAAATTTGCTATTGCGCTTCGGCGACCTTTCCTTTGGCTCAGATTTGGGTAAACCCTAGAGATACTCAGTGCTAAGGCGTTTTTTGGCAAGCTGCTGTTGTTCTTCTAGTAACAGATCTCCTTGCTGCTTGAGTAGTTGCAGGCTGAATTGCGGCGGATAAAATTGGGGCAGGGGACGATCGCTGTTCACCAGAGTAGTTGACAGTCGTTCTAAACCAACGCGAGCAATAAACTCCCGAATTTGTTGATCGTATAGGCGCGATCGCAAGGCTCCAAAGAAATCAATTGACTGTTCCCCATACATTTGCACTAGCTGCTCTACCTCATACCCAGAGAGTTCTGTAAAGATGCCCGCCACAATTCCCACTCGATCACTATGATCAGGCTGCCACCAGAACTTAGTCATGCGACCATCTCGCACCAGGGGCGCATATAGGGTAGAAAAATCGTTACCAGTCACAATAATTGGCACTCGCTTGATCGGCCGCTCATCATAGCTGCCAGGTAACTGCACATTAGTAGGGTGATCAGCAATATTCATCAAGGTGGCATTCACCAGTTGGGTATTAACCGTGTATTGGGTAGAAGCATCTAAACGTCCTACTCCTGCATCTAGGTCATGGATCACCAACACACAGATTCGCCCCCGTACCCGCATTAATTCGGCTGCTTCACGGTAGCGCAGTTTTACCAGGCGTGCAGGATCACCAGCATCAGGGCTTTCTAGCTCGCTACCAGAAATTTGCACTGGCTCAATGCCCAGGCGCTCAAACGCTAGCTTAGATTGAAAAGTCTTACCCTCCCCTTTCCGACCGTGGATACCCAAAATCAGGGGGGTTTCTATTCCAGGCAGGTTTAACAAGTTTTTAGTGATGTGCACCGCCAAATGGTCAAGGAATCGAGGCGAAATGTAATAGGTCATGAAATCTAATTTTTATGGAATTATTGCAGTTTGCAAGTTAATGGATGAGGAAAAGGGGCGCAGCCCTGCCATGGGTTTTAATCATTTTTGTGTCGGATTCTTGCGATTTTCGCAATATTTAAGACCGCATGAACAAACATTAAATTCTGTATTGGTAGCTACAGATTATGCTATATTCAAAATTAAGCAACCATATTAGTTTAACTTACTCAAAAATTCACCATGAACAATCAAATCAAAAAAGACGCGATCGCTAACCACCGTGCCAATATGGCATCTTCCCTCAAGCGTCGCCTCGAAGCTGCCCGCGCCAGCAACAATGCTACTCTGATCGAAGCTCTTCAACAGGAAATGCACCAGCTAGGCTTGAACTAGGTTGGTTTTCCTGAGCTAGAATCCTAGGCTTAAGTCTTAGTTTTGAGTGGGGCTATGCCCCATTTAAGCTAAAATTACCAACCTATAATGCGCCTGCTACAGTTCGATCCAAGATTCCGGCCGAAATATGGCTAGTAATATTTACAGACTGTAGGATGGCTGGCTGATCGGCACCCTTGGCGTAATCAATTACACTCACCCCACCATTTCCCTGCTTGAATGTCCAGAAGTGTTTAGGTGTCAGTCCCAACACTTGGCACAAAATTGCCTTATTCACCGCATCATGGGCGACTACCAGGGCAGTTTTGCCTGGAGGAATGCTAGCAATGATCTCTTGCCACACTTCGGCTACCCTGTGCCACACTTGATCTAAGTTTTCTCCTGCTGGCATCTGCACTAGTTCTGGTTGTGACTGCCATAACTCTAGCTGTCCAGGAAATTCGGCGGCAATCTCTGGTTCTAGCTTACCTTCCCACTGACCATGGGAAATTTCTTGTAAGCGATCGCTCACCCACAAACCTACTTGGGGTAGAAGTTCTAAAGATAATTGAGCGGATAGCTCAGCCGCGCTAGTAGCTGCAAAATTAGAGTGACGTTCTAGGATTTTGAGTGCCGTCTGCTTGGGTCTCGCCATTGAACTACTAAAAGCATAGTCAATTGGGACATAGGCTAAGAAGTTGCCCGCTAGTTCTGCCTGTTGCTCTCCTCTAGAGTTTAGGGGTACATCAATTTGACCTTGAAACTTGCCCTGGCGATTCCATTCCGTTTCTCCGTGGCGCACCAATAAAATCCGAGGGCCGACATGATGGCTTCTGGTGGGCGGTAGGTAGCTACCTAGCAGTGGGGCTAAATGGGTAACTAGATTGACTGATTCTAGTTGGGCGCGATCGCTTGCCAGATTTAATACGGTAATTGCACAGTTGTACTGTTGAAAGCGGTGGTAACAATCGATCTCTAGACCTAAAGCCTGGGTGAGCAAAGCTCGATTAATGCCGCTATGACCAATCAGTAAAATAGTTTGCTCGGGATGGCGGGGTAAAATTTCTTGCCAGAAGGCTTGGGCCTGGGTAAACAGATCGACAATGGGATAGCGATCGCCCAATTGAAACTCCCTAGGTTGGTTCTGCCACTGGTGATAGGCAGTAGGAAAATCCCGCCGAATCTGCTCAAAATCTAGCCCTTCCCACTCGGCTAGGTCAATTTCACACAGGAGGGGATGGGCGATCGCGCCAGGCAAATTCTGCACTTGCTGGGCAATTAGTTCGAGAGTCTGCTTAGTTCTGACCAGAGGGCTAGTGTAGACTGCATCAAACTGGATACCTTGGAGCGCTTTACCCGCCAAGGTTGCCTGCTGTTCACCATTGGTAGTGAGGGTAGATTGCAATTCTGGTCGATCCAAGTTGCCGCGCCCTTGCACAATCCCCCCAATGTTTGAGGTGGTTTCCCCATGACGAACCAAAATTACGCGAGTCACAAAGTTTACTCCAGTTTTAGCGAGACTTTAGCCCTTAGATTTTAGCCAAGAATGTGCCTAAATCTTAGGAATCTAGCTATTTAGTGCACGAGTGCTGATCTAGAGGGCATAGTTTTTAAGGGTGGGGGTTTGGGGCTGCGCCCCCATGCAGTTGATCACTACTTAGTACGGGAATGCTAATACAGCCCTGCCCTTGAATGAAAATTAGGGTGTGAGGCTCTGCCCTCAGACTCCCTTTTGCCAACAGTTCTCTAATTAGGTAGCGTCAGTCCTGCTGATCGCTGTTCAGTTTAGGTTATGATTCTATAATTGCGTCTAATGTTCTATTCTGTTACTAGGCAAACTGGTGTGTCGTACTAATTCTTTGGTAAGTTTTAGGGTTTTAATCTAGTTAGCAATAGCTTTTATCTAGCTGATATTTGGCTGAGCTAGGTAGCTAGGTTAAATTTTGATATGGCGCTGAGCATACTTTTTCCCCAATGGCAAAATAGACACGGTTTAAATGGAGTACAGCGGCCAAACCCTTGCGCAGGGGCTATGCCCCTAGCATCCTTAAATCTCTGACTCTTGGGTTATCCAGAGATCGTCTGCCTTTGCTTACGGAATTTACTAGCCAAAACTTACTGGCGGAGAGAATCCATACTAGGCTGTCACACCAGGCTTTTGGCATACTTGATGTCTAGCTGGCTTTAGGGTTGCAAATCTGCCCTGAGTCTGAGTTTCTTGGCTAAGTTTTGCACCTGAATTTAGGACTGAGAATTTAGATCTGAGCATGGCATCTAGCGGGCATACACAAATAATTTGGGATTTTGCCCATGGATGAGATGATTATGCCAGTTCTGAATTTGGCTATTAATCTTGATGATTAACTGGGTTGGAGCCATAAATCTAGGGCTTCTAACCGTAAGTTAAATCTCAAATCTGCCAAGCCTAATTTTACAAGTACAGGACTTACACAGCTTGATTTAGGAAGTGTTGAAGAAAGGGAGTTTGAGGGCAAATCCCTCAAGTGGGGCATACCCCCACACTCCACTTAGAGCAAAGTAATTTAGTAGCCAGCTTAGATGGTTGCCGCAAACCTAAGAATTTGCTCTAGAGAGTTGGCAGTAGATTTTGCCAGTCGGTTTATGACCAAAAATTTTGAGGAAATTGAATGTCCAAGCAAGTAATTATTGCTGAGCAGCACAGAATTGCCGCCGTATTTAGCGAAGATCAGATTGAAGAGATTATTGTGGCGGCTGGTACTCATCAGGTGGGTGATGTGTACATGGGGGTGGTAGAGAATATTCTCACAAGTATTGATGCTGCCTTTGTCAATATTGGTGACGGTGAACGTAATGGCTTTATCCATATGTCGGATTTGGGCCCGTTGAAGTTACGGCGCAATGCCAATTCCATCAGTGATCTGCTATCTCCCCAGCAGAAGGTGTTGGTGCAGGTGATGAAGGAGCCTACTGGTAACAAAGGGCCTAGACTGACGGGTAATATTTCCATGCCAGGGCGCTATGCGGTACTGCTGCCCTATGGTCGCGGCGTAAATTTATCTAAGCGAATTAAGAATGAATCTGAGCGCAACCGATTGCGAGCTTTGGGGATTTTGGTTAAGCCTGCGGGTACAGGACTGCTGCTACGCACGGAAGCAGATGGAGTGTCTGAGGATGCAATTATTGAAGATTTAGAAAATCTGCAAAAACAGTGGGAAGGGATTCAACAGGATGCAGGGATTACTAAGTCTCCCACTTTACTCAGTCGCGATCGCGATTTTGTCCAAAAAGTATTGCGGGATGCCTATTCTACGGATGTCAACCGCATTGTGGTGGATTCGCCAGAAGGGTTAAAGCGGATCAAACATCACTTGCTCAATTGGGGTGAAGGCAAAATTTCACCTGCTTTGTTTATTGATTACCATCGCGAACGTAGTTCGATTTTGGAGTATTTTCGGGTGAATGCGGCGATTCGTGAAGCGCTCAAGCCCAGGGTGGATTTGCCTAGTGGCGGTTATATTATCATTCAGCCTACCGAAGCCCTCACCGTGATTGATGTCAATTCTGGCTCTTTTACGCGATCGCAGACTTCACGGGAGACCGTGTTGTGGACAAATATTGAAGCTGCTAAGGAAATTGCGCGGCAAATTCGCCTGCGAAACATTGCTGGGATGATCGTAGTGGACTTCATTGATATGGATACGCGCCGCGATCAGTTACAGCTATTGGAAGAGTTTAATAAGGTGCTGCGAGCAGATAAGTCGCGCCCGCAAATTGCCCAATTGACCGAGTTGGGTCTGGTGGAAATGACCCGCAAGCGCATGGGTCAAAGTATCTATGAATTGTTTGGGCAGCAATGTCCGACCTGTAGCGGTTTGGGCATAATTGCTAGACTGCCAGGAGAGACAGTTACTCCTGTGGAGCATTATCACCATGACTTAGCTACTCAGTTTGTGGCGGAGTTTAGTAAGGATGAAAGCCTGTTGGCTGAAGATGAAGAGGATTCGCGTTTGAGTGGTGGGTTGGAACTGAACTTGGTAAATCACCCTAACTATCAAGAGCGCGGTGGTGGAAATTCTAGGCGCAGTAAGCGGCGATCGCGGGATGGAGAGCGGGAAGTGCGCTTGCGACGGGAAACTAAGGTGGTCTTACCTAAGCTGGTGTTGCCCACTGTGGTCAGTACCAATGGCGTGCCAGCGATCGAGCCCCAGATCCCAGAACCATCTGAGCCAATTGTGGAGTTGAAAAAGCGAGAATTGCCGCGCCCTAAACCTGAACCAGCCCAGCCGGTGGTGATTGAAATGACCGAACAGGAGCAGGAGGTATATGCCCACTTGGGGATCTCGCCCTTAGTCTATGTGGAACGGCAACATGAGCCAAATTTGATTCCAATTGTGACTTTGCCTGGAGTAAAGCCTCAGTTACCCCTGTTAGAAGTTGCGGCTGTGGATGGGGAAGCTGCTGAATCAAAGCTACCAGATCTGCCCACCCCGAAGCGAGCGATCGAACCCCTAGCAGTAGCTCCTGCACCAGACGCAGAGATCCCTAGCCCAAAACCAATCCTGGAACAGGTAGTTGAAACCCCAGTAGCTGTAGTTGCCGAACCTAAACCCAAAGAAGAGCTTAAGATCGAATCACCAGTTGCCTCGCGGCGGCGGCGATCGGGGGCATGAAGCAGGTCTGGATCCTAGGCGCGGGGGTAGTAGGCTTGACCTTGGCCTATTGGCTGAGCAAAGCCGGTCTAGAGGTGACCGTGTGGGAAGCTAGTCAGCCAGGCAGCGGCGGATCGGGGGCGGCCTTGGGCGTGATGATGGCGGCGGCTAGCTTGAAGTTAAAAGGCAGTTTGGCGGCGTTGCGCCTCCAGAGCTTGGCGATGTATGAGTGGTTGGTGCCAGAGTTGGAGGCGGTAACTGGCATTCCCATTTTTTATAATCGGTCAGGGATTCTGTGCTTGTATCGCACTCAACCGAAAAAGCTAGCTGAGTTGATCGCTACCCGTCAAGCTCAGGGCTATGAGCTAGTGTGGCTAAGTCAAAGGGAGTTGCGATCGCGCTATGGCGAAATTGAGGCGGAGGGCGGGCTGTATAGTCCTAGCGATCGGATGATTGACCCGCGTGGTTTGATTGCCGCCTTGGTAGCAGCCTTAAATCAGCGTGGGGTAAGTTGGCGGGGTGAGTTGCAGGATGTAGATCGATCTGCTGATTGGGTGGTGATCACGGCGGGGATAGGCAGCGATCGCTGGTTGAGCAAGTTAGGCTACCGAGAGTCCTTGGTGGGTGTACAGGGTCAGGCTCTAGAATTGGTGCTGCCAGGATTTAACCTACCTATCCCCATCCATGGGGAAATGGCGGCTGGAGGGGATTTTAATCTGGTGCCTGTGGGCAAGGGCAAATTTTGGTTGGGGGCGACCCTAGAGTTTGCCGCCGATCAGGGGCTATTACCTTTAGAAAATTTACGGGCGAGTGCTGAATTGGTATGTCCAGGGTTGGTGAAGGCAGAGGTGCTTGCTAGCTGGTCGGGGGTGCGGGCAAGACCCCAGGGCAGGCGATCGCCGATTTTAGGATTTGTACCTGGTCATCCAGGTTGGTTGGTGGCGACCGGGCATTACCGCAATGGCATTTTGATGGCGCCGATTACGGCAGAAATTAGCCGCGATCTAATTTTGACTGGGGATAGCAGCTACCCCTGGCAAGATTTTAGTCTAGAGGCAGGGATTGCTTAAGGCTATTGGCTTGCTGCATCAGGGTTTTGGCAAAGGCAAGGCTATTTTTGGCTTGGCTACCGGCGGCAAGCTGGGCTAATTCTTGTAGTCTTTGTTTGGGTTGCAGATAGGTGATCTGCACTTGGGTACGCTCTTGGCTGACCTGTTTGCTGACTTGAAAATGATGATCAGCGATCGCGGCAATAATCGGTTGATGGGTGACACAGAGGACTTGGCTATGGCGGCTGAGTTGATATAGTTGGCTAGCGATCGCTTGAGCTACGCGACCTGATACGCCTACATCCACTTCATCAAATACTAGGGTTTGGCTCAGATCAGTATTTTGGGCTAAACAGGTCTTGAGCGCCAGTAAAAAGCGGCTGATTTCGCCACCAGAAGCGGTCTCTGCCAAGGGTTGCAAAGGTTCACCTGGGTTAGCACTAAACCAAAAACTCACCTGATCGCTACCGCTCGCTGTAGGAGCAATGGCAGTGAGCTTGACTTCAAACCTAACCTTTTCCATGGCCAGGGATTTGAGCGCGGTGACTAGTTGTTGTTGGAGTAATTGCGCCGCCCCCTGGCGCAGTTGGGAGAGTTGGGTACAGGTGTGGTGCAGTTGTTGCTCCTGCTTGGCTAATAGCTGGCTGAGTTGGTCTAGGGTTTGATCTTGCTGGTGATATTGGTCAAGTTCAGTTGCTAGCTGCTGTTGACGCGCGATCGCTTCTTTGAGGGTAGGGCCATACTTGCGCTCAATTTGCTTGAGGAGGCGCAGCCTTTGTTCTAGGTTAGCCAGGGTTTCGGGATCAGATTCCAGGGAGCTAGCATAGCTATTAATTTCCCGTCCGGCTTCTTCCACTTGCACCAGCGCGCTAGTGACTAACTCTAGGACGTTTTCCAAACCAGGATCTAGCTGGACAAGTTCAGTTAAAACCTGCTCAGCTTTGCCTAGCAGATCGGCACAGGCATGACCGCGATCGCTCTGGTACAGCAGACTATAGAGATGATAGCTTTGCTGCTCTAGTTCTACACTGTGGGAGAGCCGCGTGATTTCTTGGTTGATCTGCTCCATTTCATTGGGCTGATCTAGGGCGGCGGCAGTGAGTTCTTCTAGTTGAAACTGAATCATCTCTAAATGTTGGGCGACCAAGCGATCGCGACTTTGCACCTGCTCCAGTTGGGTTCGGGTCTGACTCCACTGGTCATACTGCCGAGCCAGTTCTAGCCTCACTGCCTGATGCCCGCCCCAAATATCCAACCAGTCGCGCTGTTGAGCCGATTCACCCAAGCTGACCGCTTGCCCCTGGGCAGTGATCTCCAACAGCAGTTGGCGCAGTTCTAACACCTGTTGCCGATTGACTAGAGTGCCATTAATCCGTTGACGGTTGCTACGCGCCGTAATTTCCCGACTACAGACTAATTCTGGTTCTGGTTCAATTTCGGCGGCTACTAGCCACTGCTCTAGACGGGTTGCCATGCTAAAGCTCGCTGCAATCTCTGCTCTGGTTGACCCCGTGCGAATCGCCTTGGCTGAGACTTTCCCCCCCAGGGCAGCATCTAGGGCATCGAGAACAATTGACTTGCCTGCCCCAGTTTCACCAGTGAGAATATTCAAGCCTGGGTGCAGTTCTAACTCAAGATGCTCAATCAGGGCAAAGTTATGGATGCTCAGGCGACCTAGCATGGCTAAAACTGGCGTAAAAAGCGCAGATCGCTGGTAAAGAGACGGCGAATATCATCGATTTGATGCAGTACCATGGCTACCCGCTCCACGCCGAATCCCCAGGCAAAGCCACTCACAACTTTAGGATCATAGCCGACCGCCTTAAACACATTGGGGTCTACCATGCCACAGCCACCTAGCTCTAGCCATCGTCCCTGCCAACGGACATCTACCTCTGCTGATGGCTCCGTAAAGGGAAAATAGCTGGGACGGAAGCGGATTTCGGTCTCGCCAAATAGTTCTTGAATAAACAGCTTGACCGTGCCTTTGAGATCGCCAAAGGTGAGATCTTCTTCTACCGCCAGGAGTTCTAGCTGGTTAAACACGGGGAAATGGGTGGCATCCACATCATCTTTGCGATAAACTCGCCCAGGACAAGCAATCCGAAAGGGAGGATCATTGGCTTCCATGTAGCGAATCTGCACCGAAGAAGTTTGAGTGCGCAACAGTTTGCGATCGGAGAGATAGAGGGTGTCCTGCATATCACGGGCGGGATGATCGGCAGGGGTATTCAGGGCTTCAAAGTTGTAGTAGTCAGTCTCGATTTCTGGCCCTTCTGCCACGGTATAGCCCAGACCCACCAAAATATCCAGCATTTGATCAATGGTGCTTTGCAGTGGGTGAATTCTGCCCTGGGGCGTGCGGATCAAACCAGGCATGGTGACATCGAGGCTCTCGGCTTGGAGTTTGGCGAGGATCTCTTGCTGCTGAAGCTGCTCCCGCTTCTGATCTAGCTGGGATTGGAGGGCTTCTTTCACTTGATTAGCGATCGCGCCGATTTGGGGTCTTTCGGCTGGGGAGAGTTTGCCCATCGCCCCTAAAACTTGAGATAGCAAGCCTTTTTTGCCCAGATACTCCAATCTCACCGCTTCTAGCTGCTCTAGTTGCTCGACTTGCTCAACGGCTGCCTGGGATTGGGTGGCAAGCGATCGCAACTGGTCAGTCAGGGTATCTAAATTCACAAGCTTGTTTTTAAAAAATTGGCCAACTACTCAAACCTTAACAAAAAAAGCCGCGAAAATACCAGGCTAAGCTAAAGTACTACCATAGGAATTACGCAAACATGATCTAAAAACCTGACTCTAGGTGGGGCTTTGCCCTCAAGCTCAATTTTTGCAACACTTTCCCAATCAAGCTCTGCTAGCACTAAAATTCTAGGTCAACCATGGCGAATTCTGCCATTTGTGTCTATGGTCTCTATCTAGGCGATCGCTCTGAACCGATCTGGGGCATTGGTGGCAAACCCCTACAAGATCTAGAATGGGCGGAGTTGAAGGCAGTATTTGAGCCGGAGATTGATCTACACCAAATGCAAACGGCTGAGCCTGAACAGTCTTTAGGAGTAGCGATCGCTTACAGTGAAATCCAAATCCAAATCTTTGCTCAGGTGCGATCGATGCTGCCCTGGAGCTTCCGCAGCGCCTTTTTCCCCAGCCTAGAACTATTTCAAACCTTTTTAGCGCCCCACTCTCTAGACTTTACTTACCGCTTAGGGCAACTAGAGGGTTGCGGCGAACTCAGCCTAGCAGGTAAATTTCAGCCCACCCACCCACCCACCCCACTAGGGGGACGCGCCTATTTTCTAGCCAAGAAACAGGCCTTTGCCCAGCAGCAGCAAGCAGCCTCGGTGATTGCCCAGCTATTTCAGCCCCAGCAAACAATCTGGCAGTCGCCCCGTGGTCAAGAGCAGTTTCGGGCGATCCTGCTAGTCAAGTTAAGCCAGCTTCCATCTAGTCTGACCCAGATCAATCAATGGCAAAGTGAACATCCCGACTGGGAGCTAGAAATCAGCCAGCCCTTACCGCCCTATAGTTTTGTTTAAGCACTTGCCCCTAGAGCCACTGGATATTTAGGCATATTTAAGCTCTTACCTCTAGAACCTCTGCTTCAGCCCCGAACCCTGCTGCCACCAGATCTTGCAGGGCTGCCTGGTCGTCCTTTAGCCAAAATTGATTGCCAAATCTAATTAGCTTAGGGTAATAGCCGATCGCCGCAATTACTGGCACTTGACCACCGCTATAGCGCTTCAGAATAGTTTGCAGTTGGTGGAGTTCCTGCAGATTAGTAGCCTGATCGGTAGTGAGATTGATCCTGACCATCCGCACTTGAGCGATCGGCTGCATATCTTCAATAATCAGTTGACTGCGATCGTCTCGGCGGTCAATTTTGCCCCACAACATCAACTTTTGATCAACCTGGAGATAGGCTTTCACCCGCTCATGGGTTTTAGGAAAGACGATCGCTTCAGCATTACCGCTTAGATCTTCAAGCTGCAAAATTGCCATTGGATCTCCCTTTTTAGTGATAATTTCCTTGATTTCGGTAATCAGCGCGATCGCGGTCAAAGTAGACTGTTCCGAGCATTCTGCCAAGTCACTCAGGTTAATGGGAGCCAGCAGTTGCGCCGACTTTTTCACACTTTTGAGCGGATGATCAGAGATATAAAAGCCCAAAAGTTCCTTTTCCATCCGCAGCTTTTCTTGGGGTAAATAGTCTTCCACCCTAGGAGTAGCAGGGGGTTGATCAAATTGGCTAGTCTGCTCCGCCAGCATATCAAACAGGTTCCCCTGGCCAGAATTGCGCTCCTTGGTGCGGCGGCTTGCCCATTCTAAAGTAACTTCCAAATCTTGAATCAACTGCTGCCGATTGCTGCCCAGACTATCCATTGCACCCGTTTGGATTAAAGCTTCTAGGGCTTTTTTATTCATGGCACGGGCATCTACCCGACTGCACAGATCAGCCAGAGAGCTAAACCTGCCATTTTGCTCCCGTTCTGCCAAGATCGCAGCGATCGCGGCCATCCCTAAATTTTTGATCGCGGCCAGCCCAAATAAAATCTGCCTCCCCCTAGGGGTAAAATCCACCCCCGAACTATTTAGATCCGGCGGCAGAATGTCAATGCCCATCGCCCCGCAGGTAGCAATATATTTTTGAATCTTGTCCGTATCGCCACTGACGGAAGACAGCAGCGCCGCCATATATTCCACCGGATAATTGGCCTTGAGGAAAGCGGTCTGATAAGTGACATAGCCATAGGCCATGCTGTGGGACTTGTTAAAACAGTTGGCAGCCACTAGACCATGGGCAGTGACAAAGTTGTGATCTTGGGCTAAACCCAGATCAAACACTGGTTGCAGACCTAGGGGGGTAGATTTACGGATTTTCATCGCTAAATCGGATCATCCTTTTCAATCAGACATACTCGCACCCGCTGGCCATCTTCCAACACCGTGAGGTGAATATCATCAATTTCCAGATGATCTCCTGGTTCGGGCGATCGCTGTAACTCATCCAAAAACAAGCCCACCAGAGTAGCAGCATCTTCCCTAGGCAACTGCAAATTCAACTCATTATTTACCGTAGCAATGCTGGCGCGAATCTTGAAAATACCCTCATGCTCAGCAATGCGGCGAAACTCCCGCTCTTCCTCCGCATCATACTCATCTCTAATTTCACCCACGATTTCTTCGAGGATATCTTCCAGGGTGATCAAGCCCGAAGTACCACCAAACTCATCCTGCACAATCACCAAATGTAGCCGACTCTTTTGCATATCTCGCAAAATATCCGAGGCAGAATGATTCTCTGACACATAGCGCACTGGTCGGAGTAATTCGCGAATATCTGGCTGGCGATCGCCCAGTTCTGGTCGAATTAAATCCTTAACATGCAAAATGCCAATGATGTTATCCAAGCCATCCTCACACACGGGCAGGCGAGTATGGGCGTTTTCCGACACTAGCTGGATCGTCTCGGCGAAGGTAGTAGTGCTCTTGATGTACTGAATCTGCACCCTAGGCACCATGATCGCCCGCGCCAAAATGTGGCTCAACTCCACCGCCCCGTAAATAATCCGCCGCTCCTGTTCCCCTACCATGCCGCCTGTGCGGGCCGCATCCACCATCGCCTTGATCTCTTCAATATTGGCTTCTGGCTCCTCTTCGCCTGGCTGATGCCCCATCATGATCAAGATCAGGTTGGTAGAGCCGCTCAAAAAACGCACAATCGGCGAAAATACCTTACCTAGCCAATAAATCGGCTGAATAGTGGCTAGGGCAGTCTCTTCGGCAAACCTCAAGGCTAGGCGTTTAGGCACAAGCTCCCCCAATACCAAGCTAATCATGGCAATTAAAAACGTGATCACCACAAAGGATAAAGGTTCAGCCAGATCCCCCAAAAATACCTGCAAAAAAGCTTGGGTCGGCTTCGCCAATTCGGCGGCGGCCGTGGCAGAAGTAAAAAAGCCGGAAAGGGTGATCCCCACCTGAATAGTGGCTAAAAACTGAGTGCTATCGGCGGTCACCTTCAAAACCAAGCGTGCCTGTTTAGCCTCTCTGCCCCCGGCTTCCACTAGGGTTTTCATCCGCACATCACTGGCAGACACCAGGCCAATCTCCGCCGCAGCGAAGAAGGCATTAATTAAAATTAAGGCGGCAATCAACAGTAACTGGATACCCAAATTTCCCATATATTGTCAGAACTACAGCAGCCTGAGCACAGTTGGCACACTATGCAAACTAGCTAAATTACGAATTTCGGCGATCGCACTTTGGAAGCTAGATTCGGCTACTGCCTGGGTAATCACAAACACATTGGCAAAGGTGGCACTCTCTAGATCGCTCTTTTGAATCACCGACCTCAGACTCACCTGATGCTTGCCAAAACAGGTACCTAACTCCCCAATCACGCCCGGTTGCTCCCGCACTACCAGCCTGACGTAGAACTTACTCACTACATCCGCGATCGCTTGCACATCTGCATAGTTTTGATGAGCACAACCCATTAAAGGATTCACTTGACTGGGATTAGCCTCAATCGCCGCCAAGGTATTGATCAGATCTGAGACAATCGCGCTAGCCGTAGCACCCGCACCCGCACCTGCACCTGCCAGCATCAAATTACCAATTGGCTCACCCTGCAAAAACACGGCATTAGTCACATCATCCACACTCGCCAAGGGATGACCATGGGGAATCAAAGTGGGATGAACTCTGATATCCAGTAGCTCAGAGCCAGCACTGCGCTGGGCAATCCCCAACATCTTGATCAC
>JANRLH010000069.1:0-13203 GCA_033762795.1 Pseudanabaenaceae cyanobacterium bins.68 | reverse complement strand
AGTTCCATTTTGCCCGCTCCCAGAAATTCTTGGATAAATTTACGGGCGATCGCTAGATTTTCAGTTTCCATAGGTTTACTCCTAATTGATAAAGTTTAGAATCTCTTGAGTTAATCGTTCTTTCTCTTCAAAGAAGATGCCATGACCGCTCTCTGAAAATTTTACCAACATTGCATCTGGAATCAATTGCTGTTGAATTTCGCCAACGGATATAGGCACAATCTGATCGTGGATGCCATGACAAATCAAAGTAGGAATAGTAATTAATGATCGACATACATAATTTCCTATGCTTGTGTTCCAGCCAACATCATTCCCGGCAAAAAAGTTGCCAAATACTTTTCAACTCCCTTCGGATCGGTTTGCAGTTGAGCAACAATTTGTTGAGCTTGCTCTCCGGGATACACATCTTCTGTGCCATCTATCACGGCTTGCAGAGACATCCGCACCACTTCTTCTGGCTCAACTTTAGGATCGGGCCAATCCTTCGCTAAATCCGTATTCACCGTTCCGGGCATGACACCCACAACTAGAGTATTTTGTGCCGCTAGTTCCGCCCTAATACCTTGAGTCATAGAAATTGCCGCCGCCTTAGAAGCACTGTAGGAACCACTGAAGGGAAGATTCGCTTTTCCTAAGAGAGAGAGAATGTTGATGATCGCTCCTCCTCCTTGATTTTTGAGAATGGGTGCAAAGGCACGACATAGGGATAGCATCCCAAAATAATTGATTTCCATTTCTTGTCTTGCCAACTGAAGGTCATCCGCCGCAATCAACCCTTGATTGAAGGAAGTCCCTGCCGTATTGATTAAAAGCGAAACATCACTGCATTGTTCTGCCGCCGCTAGTACAGAATGGTTATCCGTCACTTCAAGACTGATGGGAATCACCCGTACTGAGTCAAGACTAACCAGTGCTTCTAGCTTGGCAACCGATCTGGCGCAGGCATAAATTTTTTGAACATCGTCTTTGAGCAACTGCTCAACAAACACCTTACCTATGCCTCCATTGCTTCCAGTTACAAGAGCAATAGAATTTTTAATTTCCATAATCTGGATTGTAAAATATCTCTATCAAATTAATTGAAGTGTTAAAATAAGTCAAATTGATAATAGCAATATAATATATCAATGAAATCAATAGATATATCGGCGATCGACCTAAACCTCCTGACAGTGTTTGAGGCACTTTGGCTAGAGCAGAGTGTTACATTAGCCTCATCTCGTCTGCACTTGGGGCAACCCGCCGTAAGCTCATCTTTGGCAAGGCTAAGAAGTTTATTTAATGATGATTTGTTTGTACGCATGGGTCGTGACATGAAGCCTACTGCAAAAGCGCGATCGATTGCCCCCCAGCTATTAGAAGCTCTCCATACAATTCGTTTGGTTTTAGAAAATCATGACCAGTTCGATCCCCAGACTTCACAAAGGGAATTCACGATCGCTACTTCTGATTATTTAGGAAACTTGATTTTGCCTGCAATCATGGCAATCCAAAGTAACGAAGCTCCTCAGGTAAATTGGCGGATTGTGACTTTAGAGAAAAATTCTTTCATTCAAGACCTAGAGCGGGGCGATTGTGATTTGGCGATCGGGACTTTTGCTCAACTACCTAAAAATATTCAATTCCAACCATTTATAGATGATTCTTTTGTGGGTATTTGCAGAGGTGACCATCCAATTTTGGATAATTCCATTAGTTTAGAATCCTTAGTTGCATTCCCCCATGCTCTTTTTACTTTGCGAAAAGATAATCATGGCATGATTGATAGATTATTAGAAAATCACCAACTTAAGCGCAGAATAGCTCTGACGGTTCCCTATTGGTTTATCTTGCCCAATGCGATCGCCCACAGTGATTTGTTAGCGATTATTCCTAACTGCTTGGCTTGTCATTTTATTCAACATTTCTCGATTGAGAAGTTTGATATTCCATTAGATATGCCTAAAAACAATGTGGTAATGGCATGGTCAGCCGTGCAAAAGGGCGATCAGGGTCAGACTTGGCTTAGGGAGAAAATCTTGGCGATTAGCTCACAATTCAACTAGTATTTAGGGCTTACGCAAACCTGATCTAAAACCCTGGATCTAATTGGTGTGCGGGGCTACGCCCCACTTGAGGGCTCTGCTCTCAAACTCCATTTTTTCAACACCTCTCCAATCAAGCTGCGTAAGTTCTAACAATTATTTGTCTTTGCGATCGCCGATAACTTCTCCGAACTCAACATCGAACTCAACCATTTTTGATAGCACAATCTCGACCGAAAACAGAACGAATTGATGTTTCTCCTTGCTCGTAGGTATTCACAATCCGACTGCGTAAATCAGAATTGGTGCAATTAAGCCTACCCGCAACTAGGTTCTCCCGCTTACATCGTTTTCCCTATTTGTCTCCATAAATCTTTTTGCCTCGTTTTGCCCAACTGTATATCAAGCAGGGCGCCTAGCTAAAGAGAGGTATTGCCCTTTTTCAAGCTCCAATCCAGTAAATAGCCAAATTGATTTAGGTTAATAAAGCTCAACTGTAGCAAAACTGCCAATAGGGGACCATGCTGACGCTGCTGCATTCTTTTGGCTACAATCAGTTGCTCTTGGTTGATGGTGGCAGAGTCTAGAAGGTACTGCTCTAGTTCAGCTTGAGTGGTTTGCACATTAAAATGGTGGTGGGTAACAGTCCCCATAAATTATTGGTTGAGGTTTTAATTAGATTTTAGAATTGGCGAACCAACAGTAGCGCAATCTCTGGGTTCTGGCAATGGTCAAACTTGCTTTTTTTATATCCAGCCTAGTCAGAGACTGACGTGCTTGGGGTGTGGGGTGCAGTTCCACTTAAGAGCAAAGCCCTCAAACTTCCTCTGCTTCATAAAACTGTAAAAAGCGATGCTAAAACCGATTTATCTTGATCACCATGCCACTACTCCAGTTGATCCTAGAGTGTTGAGGGCGATGCTGCCCTATTTTAGTGAATACTTTGGTAACCCTGGTAGCACCCACTACTATGGCTGGGAAGCTCAGGCGGCAATCGATCAGGCACGGCAAGCGATCGCTGGGGCTATCAATGGCACGCCCGCAGAGATAATTTTTACTAGTGGAGCCACAGAGGCGAATAACCTGGCAATTAAAGGGGTGGCAGAGGCTAATTTGGCCAAAGGCAGGCACATCATTACAGTACAGACGGAGCATCAGGCTGTATTAGATCCCTGTAGCTATTTACAGTCTTTGGGGTTTGAAGTTACCTACTTGCCAGTAGATCACCTAGGTGAACTTGACTTACAACAACTCCAGGCGGCTATTCGGGCAGATACGATTTTGGTGTCGGTGATGGCAGCTAATAATGAGATTGGTACTTTAATGCCTTTAGCTAAAATCGGTCAAATCTGTAGTCAAGCTGGGGTGATTTTTCATAGTGATGCGGCTCAGGCGATCGGTAAAATCCCCTTAGATGTGCAGGCAATGCAGATTGATTTGTTGGGGATCACAGGGCATAAGCTCTATGGTCCTAAGGGAATCGGGGCTTTGTATGTGCGACGGCGGATAGCGATCGCCCCCCAATTGCATGGAGGTGGTCAAGAGCGGGGCATGAGGGCAGGTACCTTATATCCGCCACAAATTGTCGGTTTGGCTAAAGCGATCGAACTAGCTATGGCTGAGATGGAGCAAGAACAGCTAAGGATTCGTCAACTCAGGGATCAACTGTGGCAAGGGCTAGAGAATTTACCTGCCATTCAGTTAAATGGTAGCCTAGAGCAGCGCTTGGCGGGTAATCTCAACTGTAGCTTTGGGCAAATTTTTCCAAATAAGCTAATGAGCGGGCTACGCCAGACCGTGGCTCTGTCTAGTGGGTCAGCCTGTAGTAGTGGTAAGGCTTCTCATGTGTTGCGCGCCCTGGGGCGATCGCCAAGTTTAGCTCAGGCTAGTTTGCGGTTTGGCATTGGTAGATTTAACACTGAAGCCGAAATTGCCCAGGTAATTGGGGCAGTGAGGGCTAGCGTCCTAGATAGCCAGAACGTCTGAGATTTTTCACAAAAGTAGACAAGCGATCGCAGCCCCGTTCAATGGTGTCTCGATCAGTGGCATAGGACAGGCGAATATTGTGATCAGCACCAAAGGCTACTCCAGGTACTACCGCCACGTAGCATTCTTCCAGCAGAGCTTGACTAAACTCTAAGGAGGTCAACCCAAGTTCGCGAATGCTGGGGAATAGATAAAAAGCGCCCTGGGGCTTAGGACAGGTGATGCCATCGATCTCGCTCAGGCGACGACACATCAGATCACGGCGCTTGAGAAATTCCAAGCGCATTTTTGTCACACATTCTTGACTTCCGGTCAGGGCTGCGATCGCGCCATACTGAGCAAAGGTGCAAACATTGGAAGTGCTATGTCCTTGGATGGTAGTAGCGGCTTTGATTAATTCTAGGGGGGCAGCCAAGTAACCTATGCGCCAGCCGGTCATGGAGTAGGCCTTGGCAAACCCACTACTGATGATTACCCGCTCTTTAATTGCAGGGATAGTACCGATACTAAAATGGGTGGCTCCAGGGTAGCAAATCTGTTCGTAGATTTCGTCCGAGACTACATAGACTTGAGGGTGGTGTTCGAGCACTGTCGCGATCGCTTCGATCTCGGTCTGGCTGTAGACCATACCTGTGGGATTAGCGGGGGAATTTAAGACCAAGAGTTTAGTTTGGGGCGTAATCGCCTGTGCCAATTGCTCAGGGGTAATTTTATAACTAGTAGCCTCGCTAGTCTGGACAAATACAGGCACGCCATTAGCCAGGCGTACCATTTCGGGGTAGCTCAACCAATAAGGCACAGGGATGATCACCTGATCACCAGGATTGAGCAGTGCCATCATCAGGTTGTAGAGGGAATGCTTGCCGCCATTGGTCACCATAATTTGAGTAGGTGCAAACTCAAGCTGGTTGTCTTGGGCTAGTTTGGTAGCGATCGCTTGACGTAGTTCCGAGACGCCTGCGGCTGCCCCGTAGCGGGTTTTACCCTGATCGAGAGCTAACTTGGCTGCTTCACGAATATGCCCAGGTGTATCAAAATCTGGCTCGCCCGCACTGAAATCACACACATCCATGCCGGCGCTCTTCATTTCTTTGGCTTTGGTAGAAATTGCGAGAGTGAGAGATGGGGTAATCGGCTGCAGACGATCGGCAAATTGCATAGCGCTAGATTTGGCAGGCTGATAATGTAGGCTAAGATTATAAGCCGTTTAACCCAGAACAGCGTATTCAGATTTACGGAACCGCAAAAAGTCAAATATTTTCTTGCGAGTGCAGAGTTTAGACAAAATTATTAGTCCCTAGCAATAGGCATGGCTTAGACAGAGTCAAGGAGCTTAGCCGCCACCCAATAATTTTGCAAACATTGAGGGAATGCTTAAGTTATTTTGAATTGAGGGTTTTCTCCCCTAAAATTGTCCTGCTCGGCAAGTTTAACTATCACAGGTAAATTATGAACCCCCTAGACAAGGCTAAAGAACTGGCAAGCAACTTGCAACAACAGGCAGGCGAAATGGCTGAAGACCTAAAATCTAAAGCTGAAGAATTGATTGGCGAAGATAACATTAAGAAAGTCACGGAGGTGTTGAATACCGATGTGGGTGCAGCAGCTAAGGATGCCTTAGACAAGGCTGAAGACGTGGTAGAAAAAGTGACTGGTATTGACCTCGACGGTAAGCCTGGGGCTTAGATTTAGACTAAAATCTTAGAATCACAAAAATATAGAGGTAAAAGTTATAGGGGCTAAGAATACCAACTTCTGGCCTCTTTTCTTATAATTGATAGGTAATTGATAGGTCTATGGCTCTAATTCGAGTTCTGCTCTCTACCCCATTTCTAAGTACCCTATTTCTAAGTACAGCCCTGCTGGGCAGCCCAGCGATCGCTCAATCTAAAACTAGCTGGAAACTGCTGGGTCAACCTGTAATCGAGTTGCAGTATGGTGAACCAGAACTATCCCAAAAAGTTAGTCAACTAAATCGCCGCTTTCAGGAAATTGCCAGTCGACTCAATCCCAATCAGACTTGGCAAATAGATTTAGCCCCTCTCCCCAAACCAGCCCCCCTGAAAAAAGGTGAAAAACCTACGCCAGCTTTACCCCCCCGCCAGGTAACTATTCGCTTGCAGGGTAGTAATCTTTTGGATGTCGCCGAAACTGATGCTCTAGTACACCAAGCTGAGTCAGTCCCTCAACTAGCCGATATTTGGATGCGATCGCTCAGCAATTTTTTAGCTAATCCTGCTAACCGCCAAGCGATCACTGCCACGATCAATCTACCCGACCAAATTATCTACGAAGGAATCACCTATCAAATCAATCCCGAAGTTGCGCTTGATCGAGGTCTATTTCGGTTGAGTGGGAAGCAGTTTCAAGGGAAGGCAATTTTTATCCAGTTGCCTGCGGATCAGAAGTCCTTTGAAGTGGCAGAGCTGACTAAACCCAGCAAAGTTCTGCCCAAAACCCTGTATTTACTCAATCCACGTTTCCAGTTTATCCCGTACAGCAAGTAAGCAATTCTACTTAGGGGGGCTTATGCAAAGGTGATCTAAAAGCCTAGCTTTGAGTGGGGTGTGGGGCTTCGCCCCACTTGAGGGCTCTGCCCTCAAACTCCCTTTTTATAACAATTCCTGAACCAGACTGCGTAAGTCCTGTAAGTTTAGTGAGCTTGCTTGGTTGCTGGGTGAAACTTACTCAAGCGCTTAGCCATCCAGATTGCCCCACCTAAAGCCGCTAAACCTACAGGACTAAACTCAAAGGGCACAGCAGTGAATTGCCCTTGGAAAACGCGATCGGCACCGCTAATGGTGGCAGATGCTTCAAAAGCAAAACCATTCGAGTAGGCAGTACCATTCGAGTAGGCAGTTCCAGAGGTGCTAGTAGGCATACCAATAGCAATATCAAAATTAGGCGTAGTAAAAGCAGCCGTATAGGTAAGATTATCGGTAAGAGATAGACCACCAGTAAATGTCCAAGCTACTGCTGGGAAACCGCCGAGAGTAGTGGTAGCTGCACTGCTAGAGGTACCAACTACAGTACCGCCAACACTATTGCCGTTGTAAATAGTCAAGGTTCGACCCAGAGCTAGAGGGGTGCTCTCTAAACTTTAACCGCTGGCTGTAACGCTTAAACCATCTACTAATAGTGCGGGGCTGTAAAGCGAGCCTTGCCATTGCCGCTCTTGACCCAGGTGAACATCCTTACCCAAAGCTTGATAGGCATTGCCACTCACCATCGTATCTTTTACGCGTCCAACAATTTTACCTTGCTGCACGCGATAGCCTAAGTCTAGGTTGAAAGAAAAATCGCCGGTGATGCCGCCGCCATCTCCCAGGATCTGATCTACGATCATGCCATCTGTCATGATGTCCAGCATCTGCTCAAAACTGAGCGCTCCAGGAGCTACTACTAAATTGAATAGCCCCGGCTGAGGTTTGCTGCCCAGGTCTGAGCGAAACCCATTGCCTAAACTAGGAATACCTAAAGCTTTAGCGCGGCGGAGATCGCTATAAAAACCTTGCAACCGCCCCTGCTCAATCCAGTTGAATTTTTGGGTGACACTACCTTCATGATCAAAAGGCAGATGGTAAGGCGCTAGGCTAGGGTCTTGGCTAAGGGTAATCTGGGGATCTAATACTTGACTACCCAAGCGATCAGTCCAAGGGGTGGTTTTTTGTTCTAGCTGTCTGGCACTGATCGCTGCTACCACTGTACCTAAAAGCACTTCAGCCGCTTTCGGTGTAAACAACACCGGCACTTGACCTGGGGGCGCTGGCGTAGAGTTGATCGCCCAATTCAGCCGCGCCAGAATTTGCTGAGTTAAGTCTTGAGGTTGCAAGCGATCGCTCCCTTCAATTTCTGCCCACACCTGCAAAAAATCTTCTCCCCTCACCCATTCCGCACTCAGGGAGCCAGATAGATTGCTCTCCCTGTAGGTACAATCAAGCCCCTGAGAATTGATTAAGCGAAACCCATGGTTGTTCCATTGCCAATCACTGTGACAGAGAATTTCTGACTGAAACTCCCTAATTCTAGCGATCGCACTTTCGGCCCCAGCTACCAACTCGGCAGTTTCTGGGGGCGGGCTGGAATGATCCACATTCCTAATACCCGTATGCCAACAAATTTCTTCTGGCGGATTCAAGGCAGACAGAGCCAAAGCGCGATCGATTAATTCCTGGGGGTCAAATTTGCCAAAGGCCACAGCAATTCCAGGTCGATGATTTTGCCAAATGCGCAGCCCATAACCTTCCACCTGACTAGATTCAATCTGCTTGAGTTGATTGGCCTCATAGCTAACGGTATGGTCGCTCTGCTCCAGAGCATAGACTTCAACCGCCTCTACGCCATGACGCAGAGCTAAATCTAATACATTTTCCGCCAGGTGAGCCATGATTAGCACAGTTAGTTGGTGTAGGCTAGGGATGCTCGCCAAATTTTGGTGAACTCCATTCAATCTAACTCAATTTCAGCAATAGAACCTATGACTAAAGCAATCATGGAAACCGCCAAAGGCACTATTCACCTAGAGCTATTTGACCAGGATGCCCCCAACACTGTCCAAAATTTTGTGGAACTCTGCCAAAAAGGCTTTTATGATGGCTTAAATTTCCATCGCGTGATTTCTAATTTTATGATCCAAGGCGGCTGTCCCCTCGGTACTGGTACTGGCGGCCCTGGCTATAAAATCAATTGCGAGATCAACTCCAACAAGCACGAAGCTGGCAGCCTCTCCATGGCCCATGCAGGTAAAAACACTGGCGGTAGTCAATTCTTTATCTGTCATGCAGCCCAACCTCACCTTGATGGCGTACATACCGTATTTGGTAAGACCCCAGACATGGATGTAGTCAATGCCATTCGCCAGGGGGACAAGATTATTTCGGTCAAAATTGAGCCATAGCCCAGTTTAGGCAGGAAACACCAACCAGTCCTTGGGTTTCAAATTTACCCGCTCTCCTATATTCACTGATGACATACAGGTAGGGCGGGCAATTAGCTCTCGGCCAGAGGGGATCTGCAAGTAATAGACCAAATCGCGACCCACAAACAAGCGATCGCTCACCAGGGCAATTCCTGCTCGATCAGGTTCCATCTCTAGATCCTCTTGACGAATGACCAGGTTAGTTTTGATCCCCAAATTGTGATCACCATTCACCGCAAAATCCCCAATTTCGGTCTGCCAAAACTGGCCTTGCCGCCTTGCCGCTAACGTATTCGCTTGACTGACAAATTCTGCCACAAATTGAGAATTGGGGCGCTCATAAATCTCTTGGGGTGTACCAATCTGCTCAATTTTACCCTGACGCATTACTGCTACCAAATCAGCTAGGTGCATAGCTTCTTCTTGGTCGTGGGTGACAAAAATCGCGGTTTTGCCAGTAGCCTTCAATACTTGGCGTAGTTCCCGCCGCAACTGCAACCGAATTTGGGCATCCAGGTTACTCAGGGGTTCATCTAGCAAAATCAAAGCTGGATCAGGGGCGATCGCTCTAGCTAGGGCTACCCGTTGTTGCTGTCCCCCCGAAAGCTGATGGGGATAACGCTGCTGGAACTCTAGTAAACCCACGAGACTTAAAACCTGCTCTACTCTGGTTTTGATCAGAGCGCGATCGCGACCAGACATGCCAAAGGCGACATTATGCCACACATTCAAGTGGGGAAATAGGGCAAAATCCTGGAATACCATGCCCAAATCCCGGTGTTCGGGGGGCAGATGGTGGATTTTTCTACCCCTGAGATAAATTTCACCCGCCTGCGCCTGTTCAAACCCAGCAATCAATCGCAGCAAAGTGGTCTTGCCACAGCCAGAAGGGCCCAGCAGGGTTAAAATTTGACCCGCTTCTAGCCCTAGGCTTACCTGGTTCACTGCCAGGGGAGATAGCCTGCTGTAGCTTTTACTCACTTGATCAAGTTTTAGCAGTTGTTCAGGGCTATGGACAGGATGCTCTACCTGCAATAATTGCTCGCGATCTTTTTTCACTTCAAAAAATTAAAATGCTTATCTAGCTTAAATCATATTAAATTAAATTTGCATTAGTTTTAAAATCTCAAGCCAGCCCAATTAGCTGAGATTCCTAGTCTAAGTCACTAAAACTAAGCCAAAGAAAGGGTTAAACCACAAATTTGTGCCAAATAACTAAAAAACTTTTCTATTTAAATCAAAGCTTGTTAGTATTAATTATCAATTAACTGCGAATTTCGATAGGAATAAACTTAAGATGCTCAACCTTGGTAGAAGAACTGTTTTAGCTTTAGGTTTGGTTTCGGCGGCTGGTCTAGTAACCCTGGCTCATTTTTCTGGGCCAGTAAATAGTCAAGGGGAACGGGTGCTCACCCTTTACTCTTCTAGGCACTACGATACTGATAATGCCATCTACTCTAGCTTTACCCAAAAGACTGGAATTAAAATCAACCTAGTAGAAGCTGATGCCGGCAAGTTGATCGAAAGGCTGAAATCTGAAGGTAGCCGTAGCCCCGCCGATGTGGTGATCACCGTGGATGCTGGCAATCTCTATCGCTTGCAAACCGAAGGACTGCTGCAACCTGTGCGCTCTAGAGCCCTAGAGACGACGATTCCAGCCAACCTGCGCGAGCCTCAAGGTCATTGGTTTGGTCTCACCAAGCGGGCGCGGGTGATTTATTACAACCGTGCTAAGGTCGATCCTGATCTAGTCCAGAACTACGAAGACTTGGCTAATCCTCGTTGGCGGCGGCGAGTGGTATCCCGCACCTCTAGCCAGGTCTACAACCAATCTTTGCTCAGTTCTATGATTGCCAACCTGGGGGCTGCTAGGACAGAAGCCTGGGCAAGAGGACTGGTAGCGAATTTTGCTACCCCGCCTGAAGGCAATGACACAGCCCAAATTCGGGCAGTCAGTTCTGGTAAGGCCGATCTAACTATGGCTAATACCTACTATTACATTCGCTTGGCTAAATCTAACAAGCCCGAAGATCAAGAAGTGGTCAAAAATGTGGGTGTGATTTTCCCTAACCAGCGCAATCGTGGCACGCATATCAATATCAGTGGCGCAGGAGTAGCGAAAAATGCTCCTAATCGCGCCGCAGCGATCGCTTTTATTGAACACCTCGCCTCGCGTCAGTCCCAGGAGGTTTTTGCTAAGGGCAATAACGAATATCCAGTATTGCGCGGTGTTGCTCTCGATCCAGTTCTGGGTAGTTTGGGTCAATTTAAAGAAGATGAAGTAAACGCGATTGAACTGGGTAAAAATGCCAGTGAAGGTTCTCGCATTGCCGATCGCGCGGGCTGGCGGTAATTGAGTAGTATGGGATCAGTTCATAACCCCAGTTAAGATGCCAACAGGTTTTTTACCTTTACTTTTCCTAATTCCTTTGATTAGCTTGATCGCAGCGCCAATTTTAGTGGTGATTGCCAGCTTTGCGGTTGATGCTAGCGGCGTATGGCAGCATTTGTGGAATACGGTGTTGGCGGAGTATGTGGTAAATACCTTGACCCTGGTGGCGGGGGTGGGGGTGGGGGTGGGGCTGCTGGGGGTGACTACAGGCTGGCTGGTAGCGATGTGTGACTTTGGCGGTAAGGGTTGGCTAGAGTGGCTGTTGTTATTGCCCTTGGCGGCTCCTGCCTATATTCTTGCCTATATTTATACTGACGCTCTGGAGTATTACGGCATTTTTCAGCGAATGCTCAGGGCTCTATTTGGCTGGCAGTCTGCCTCAGACTATTGGTTCCCGCCCATCCGCAATTTGGGGGGCGCGATCGCTATGCTGATCCTGGTGTTGTATCCCTATGTCTACCTATTGACGCGGGTGGCTTTTTTACGGCAGGGGGCAGCAATTTTAGAGGCTAGTCGGGTGCTGGGGTGTAATCCTTGGGGCAGTTTTTGGCGGGTAGCTTTACCTCTGGCTCGACCAGCGATCGCCGGTGGTATGGCCTTGGCAATTATGGAAGCTCTGAATGACTACGGCACTGTGCAATTTTTCGGGGTGAATACCTTTACTGTAGGGATCTATCGCACCTGGTTTAATTTGGGCGATCGCCCTGCTTCCATGCAGTTAGCCGCCTTGCTGGTGCTATTTGCCCTAGTGTTTATTCTGCTAGAGTCCTGGTCACGCCAAAATCAAAGGTTTAATCAGGATCTAGGTCGAGTAGGTCAGGTCTATAGCTTAAAGGGTTGGAGAGCGGTGGCAGCTATTCTGGTCTGTGCCATACCGGTGATCTTAGGCTTTATCTTGCCGACTGGCCTGTTGATCCATCTCTATGTCACTACTGCTACCGACTACACCAATCATAATTTTATAGATCTAAGCCTGAACAGTCTGGTTCTAGCAGGAACAGCAGCAATGATCGGGGCAGCGATCGCTCTGGTTTTAGCCTATTTGCAACGCAACTTTTCTGATCCCTTGGTCAATAGTGGGGTGAGGCTAGCGGCGATGGGCTATGGCATTCCCGGTGCGGTAATTGCTGTGGGTATTCTGATTCCCTTAGGCTACTTGGACAATTTGGTTGGGCAGGTGAGTGAGGCTTGGCTAGGAGTTTCTCCAGGACTAATCTTCAGTGGCACAATTTTAGCGATCGTCTATGCCTATTTGGTGCGGTTTTTATCGGTGACCCTGAACGCAGTGGAGTCTAGTCTTGGTCAAGTAAAACCCAGCCTTGATGAAGCTGCCAGAATTTTAGGCACAGGTAATTTTGGCATTGTGACTCGCATTCATCTACCCATAGTCTGGAGTGGGATCTTAGCGGGCATGATTTTTCTATTTGTGGATGCCCTCAAAGAGTTACCCGCTACCATTGTGTTGCGCCCCGCTAACTTTGAGACCCTAGCAGTGCGGGTATATCAGTATGCTTCAGATGAACGCTTGGCGGAGGCAGCGTTGCCAGCTTTGACCATTTTAGCAGTGGGGATTCTGCCAGTATTTCTATTGAGTTGGAGAATTACTAGGCGATAAGGACTAGATCAGGCATAGGCAGCGATTGGGCCAACTCCAACTCTAGTTGCGATAAACCAGGCATTACCTATCTAGATGACGGGAGTTAGGGGCTGTACCCCCTTGTCAGCTTTAAATGCTGAGCTTGGCAAAATCCAGAATGTTTGTGATTTAGCTGCAACTTTGCTACTATGATAACCTAAAAAATCTTCAGGGTGACTGGCGCAATGGTAGCGCGTCGGACTCTTAATCCGCTGGTTCTGGGTTCAAATCCCAGGTCACCCAT
>JANRLH010000068.1:0-3937 GCA_033762795.1 Pseudanabaenaceae cyanobacterium bins.68 | reverse complement strand
GCCACGGCTGCAATTCGATCCATGGTAGTGCCAGCATAGCCCTCAGCTAGGAAGATTTGCATTGCTCCATCTAGAATAGCCGCAGTTTTTTCAGGCGATAGTGAGCGGGCAGATTTAACAGATTCCATTGGTTGAAGTATTTATGGCGAAAGCACTGTAACATCAAAAGGCCTTTTTCTGTTCACTGGGTGATTGAGGCGATTAGAGTTGCTTGAGTGCGATCGCTATCTGAGCAAATTTACTCAGAGGTTCATTGAGAGAAATAATATGATCGCCATTTTGTAATACAGCAAAACCCCGTCCCAAAGGCGATAAATGTTCAGCGATCGCTACCCTAATTGATAAATCTATACTAGAGCAAATCAAACCGGTCAGCATTCATTACCTTCGTCCAAGCTGCCACAAAGTCTTGCACAAACTTCTCCTGATTATCATCCTGGGCGTAAACTTCGGCATAGGCGCGCAAAATCGAGTTGGAACCAAAGACTAAATCTACCCGCGTTGCCGTCCATTTAACCCTATCGGTCTGGCGATCGCGGATTTCATAGAGGTTCTTAGCCACTGGCTTCCACAGATAGTTGATGTCGGTTAGGTTTACGAAGAAATCATTGGTGAGCATACCTTCGCGATCGGTAAACACACCATGCTTAGTGTCACCGTGGTTGGTACCCAGTACCCGCATTCCCCCCACCAGCGCTGTCATTTCCGGGGCGGTCAATCCCATCAGTTGGGTGCGATCGAGCATCAGTTCTTCGGGAGTCGCCTGATAGTCTTGCTTGAGCCAGTTACGGTAGGCATCATAGAGGGGTTCTAGCACTCCAAAGGATTTGGCATCGGTCATCTCTTCCGTTGCGTCACCACGACCGGGGTAGAAAGGAACCGTGATCTCTAAACCAGCAGACTTAGCTGCCTGTTCAATACCTACATTGCCCCCCAAAACAATCACATCAGCAACACTGGCACCGGACTCTACTGCAATTTGCTCCAGTACCAATAACACCTTTTGCAAACGAGCAGGCTCATTGCCTTGCCAATTCTTCTGAGGAGCTAAACGAATGCGAGCACCGTTCGCCCCGCCCCGTTTATCTGAGCCTCGGAAAGTTCTGGCACTATCCCAAGCTGTACAGACCATTTCACGAATGCTCAGACCACTGGCAATGATTCGCTCTTTCACAGCCTGAATATCATAGTTGGTGTTGCCGCTAGGAATCGGATCTTGCCAGATCAAATCCTCTTGCGGCAGATCAGGTCCAATATATCGCGCCTTGGATCCCATATCTCTGTGAACAAGCTTGAACCATGCCCGTGCGAACACATCGGCAAAGTAATCGGGATCCTTATAAAACCGCTCAGAAATTTTTCTATAGGTCGGATCCATCTTCAATGCCATGTCAGCATCAGTCATGACCAGATTGCCTCGAAGATTTGGGTCTTCCACATCAGGAGGTCTGTCTTCTTCGCGAGGGTTGATGGGTTCCCATTGCCAAGCATCGGCGGGGCTTTTTTTGAGCTCCCAATCGTAGTTAAGCAGGTGCTTGAAGTAGTCATTGTCCCACTGGGTAGGATGAGTTGTCCAAGCCCCTTCGATTCCGCTGGTTACGGCATGGCGACCGATCGCTGGCTCGGTTTTGTTGATCCATCCCAAGCCCTGTTCTTCCACATCAGCAGCTTCAGGTTCTGCCCCGAGCAACTTGGCATCTCCGTTGCCGTGGCACTTGCCTACGGTATGACCACCAGCGGTCAAAGCTACGGTTTCTTCGTCGTTCATGCCCATACGAGCGAAGGTTACGCGCATGTCAAGGGCGGTTTTGAGGGGATCAGGATTTCCGTCCACGCCCTCGGGATTGACATAGATTAACCCCATCATCACAGCAGCTAGGGGATTTTCCAGTTTTCGCTCACCAAAATAGCGGCTATGGGGATTGTCGCTGGGAGCCAGCCATGCCTTTTCTGGACCCCAGTAGATATCTTTTTCGGGATGCCAGATGTCTTCTCTGCCAAACGCAAAGCCAAAGGTCTTCAGCCCCATGGACTCGTAAGCGATTGTGCCGGCATAGGCGATCAAATCCGCCCAACTGAGTTTGTTGCCATACTTCTTTTTGATCGGCCAGAGCAAGCGGCGGGCTTTGTCTAGGTTCGTGTTGTCGGGCCAAGAGTTAAGGGGGGCAAAACGCTGGTTGCCTGTACTCGCGCCACCCCGCCCATCGGCGATCCGATAGGTACCGGCGGCGTGCCAAGTCATGCGGATCATCAAGCCGCCGTAATGTCCCCAGTCTGCGGGCCACCATGGTTGGCTGTCTGTCATCAATGCTTGCAAGTCTTGTTTGAGTGCACTGAAATCCAATTCCCTCACCGCTTGCCGATAGCTAAAGTCCGGTGCCATTGGGTTGGTTTTGCGATCATGCTGTGCCAGAATGTCGAGATTGAGTGCCTTGGGCCACCATTCCATCTGTGCCATGCTAGTCGTGGTCATGGTGCCGTGCATTACTGGGCATTTGCCAGCCTTGGGCGTTACATCGTTGGTCATATTTAGATTCCTCCCTTGAATGGATTAGATTAATTTTTTGGCGGCTCTGTTGCCTAGAGCGGGTTTTGGGTTTTTAGCCGCGATCGCCGAGACACTTTTTTTGAGCTAAACAGCAACTTGAAAAGGTTGAAGTTGTCAGGATTTGACTGGGGTTGATCGGGGTTGGCAGAAACCAGATTATCAATGGAATAAGCATTAAAACCAAGTCCTGCCAGCAAAATAAATAGAATCAGATCATAAATCAACTGACTGGCAGTCGTATCCCAATCCTTCAGCAAGGTTACGCCATACATCAATGCAATCATTAGGCATAAAGTTGCAATCAAAGCACTGCGCGTCAGCTATCCAATCGTGATTAGGATTCCTGCAATAAACTCAATGGGAGTGACAAATAATCCGGTTAAATAGACCATTGCTGCAGGCAGGAAGGTATCTTTGAGTCATTCTACCATTGCATCGGCAAATCCGTTCATATTACCGAGTCTGACAAATCCGTGATTGAAATAATTTACCCCTACAATTACCCTCAATAAAAGATAAGCAACAGTAATATCACTTACTTTCAGACTAGGCATTTTTTTTGCGTCATTCATACCATCTTTACCTTTCGCTAACTTGACCTATGCCCCAATAAATAGACCCGCAACAACTTTAACATGACCCGCCAACGGTTGTAGTAGCCAGGGAGATAAACAACATGCACAGCTAACCACAGTAACCAGGGCACAAAGCCAGTCAAATTTACAAAACCTATTCTCCTGACTCCGCCATAGCCTCCGATGATGGCTAGTCTACCCTTGTTGAAATAACGAAAAGGTTTAGGTAGTCTCCCTTGCAACTGTCTGCTGATATTTCGTGCCACTGCCACCCCCTGTTGTAATGCCTCTGGGGCAACACCGGTTAGATATTTGCCCTGATCGTTTACGGCGGCTAGATCACCAAGGGCATAGACTTGGGGATTATTTGTTAGTTGTAAAGTCGGTAAGACTTCTACTCTCTGGCGATAACCAAGGTCAAGAGGTGGTGAAATATCCGGTAAATCTGGCTCTAATCCTGTTGTCCAAATGGCTGTTTCTGTCATAATCTCTTCTCCATTGGTTAAGCAAACGGAAGTGGAAGAAACCTCACCAACCTTTACATTTAGACGCAGTTTACTCCTAGTTTTATACCAAATCGTTAGATACCAGCTACAGATAGAGCCTCTAAAATGTAATCCCAACCAACAATAGAAGCAATCACGTCTTGGGTCATAACTTCGAACCTTTCTGGGATCAACAGCCGTAACTGCTCAAAGTCTTTTGGTAACTGCCATACTCTTTCGATAGGATTAGTTTCAGGGGCATGGGCGGGTTGAAATAGCAAAATGATATTTTTAGGAATCTTTAATCGTTTTGCTCTGTGCGCTCCTGC
>JANRLH010000067.1:0-45878 GCA_033762795.1 Pseudanabaenaceae cyanobacterium bins.68 | reverse complement strand
CTTGGCAAATGCCAGATCAGCGCCGCGCCCAAAGGTGTACACGGGCAAATGCTCAGTTAAAATCAGCAGGTCAGCCAAGCTAGGATCACGGTGACGCTGCTGCACTAACTGTTGTTGCCAATGCCATAGGGGCTGGTAGGGGGTTGGTTGGTCAAAGCGATATAGGTAACCAGAGCGCATGAATTCGTAATTGATAGGTGTAAGCAATCAAGTCAGCAACCAGATTGACCACGAAGTTAGCCACCTTGCGTACATATTCTTCAGGACTTACGCAGCCAAGTTGGGAACTGTTGGAAAAAGGGAGTCTGAGGGCAGAGATCTCAAGGGGGGCTACGCCCCATACCCCAACTTACATCCAAGGTTTTAGAAAGATTTTAGATTAGGTTTGCCTAAGCCTACTAATCTTTAGGATTCATACAGTCTAGCTTGGATAAGTGCCGCAAATTACCCTTGCTAATACGCTGCTGCACTTTCTGCCAAGAGCGCACCCCTTGCAAAACTGTGATCACTACTAACAAAATCACTGTGATCATCGTAAAACCACTCCAAATCTGCATCTTTTCACTGATGTGCCACAACAGTAGCAAAGGGATGAGGTAGGTTATGGAATGCACCAGCCGCCAGCTTTTGCCTAGTCTAGTCTGCAATTTTTTACCTGAAGTCAGCCCTAGAAGGGAGATTGCCCCCAGGCAGGCTATGCCGGAATGCATTTCTAGGCTGGCGGGGTATAGATATAAAGTCTGTAGAGTATGAGCGATCGCTAACAGGTTGGCAATCACGCCAATGAGCGCCCGATGCTTTGCCAGAAGTTTTAGGGGTTTGCGCCAGGAGAGACCGCGATTCAAACCTGGATATAAAGTGAGACCGTAAACCCAAGTAGCAGCAGTCGGTAGCGCAGAAGCGATGGGGATTAATGTCTCCATGTTGGCCGTAGTAGATTTTTTCAGCAGCAAAAACTGAGAAGCATTGAATCTAGCGGTCTTGAGAAAGTTAAGTCAATTTTACTGCAAAAAACATTAGAGTGCTGTGATCTAAATCATTGGGTAAATCGAAATTTTTTTTGGGCTTTTGCTTGTAGGTTTAAGGGATTTAATCCTATACTAGAAATCTTGAAAATTATTGTTTAGGAATTTTTGCCATGGCTCGATATCGCGGTCCACGTCTTAGGGTAGTCAGAAGGTTAGGAGAATTGCCGGGTCTTAGCCGCAAGCAACCCAAACATAACTATCCCCCTGGACAACATGGACAGGATCGCAAAAAGCCTTCAGAATACGCTCGCCGTTTGATGGAAAAGCAAAAGCTGAGATTTAACTACGGAGTGAGCGAGAAGCAGCTACTGCGCTACGTGCGTCAGGCTAGAAGAGTTAAAGGTTCTACTGGCTTGGTACTGCTGCAATTGCTAGAGATGCGCCTAGATAATACAGTGTTTAGGCTGGGCATGGCACCGACAATTCCTGCTGCCAGACAATTAGTAAATCATCGCCACATCACCGTGAACGGCAAGATTGTTTCGATTCCTAGCTACGGCTGCCGTCCTGGAGAAGTGATTGGTGTGCGGGACAAGGAAAATTCTCGCAAGATTGTCGAGCAGAACCTAGAATTTCCTGGATTAGCCAATATTCCTGGGCATTTGGAGTTTGACAAAAACAAACTAGTCGGCAAAATCAATGGTAGGGTAGAGCGAGAATGGGTAGCTCTGAATATTGATGAGCTACTGGTTATTGAGTATTATTCACGCCAGGCATAATGCAAACTCAAGCAAACGACCTTGTTGCAGCTAAGACTCTAACTAATCTCGACCAAGAGTCGATTCCTCCCTACATTGCTACTAGCTTATCTACTGACCTAGATCTATTGCTGGTAGCGATCGAGTCGATTGATTTGAGTGCGGTGGAAGTGATGATGTTGTTGCTAGAGCAGTTGAATTTGACAGAACTAATCCCCACTAGGGTAGCCTTGTGGCAATTGCGCTGTACTAATCCCCTACGGAAGCAAGCTCGTAAAGCCTTTATTGATTGGCAAGAGGCCAGAGCATTGACCGCAATTTGTGCGGCGATCGCCAAGATGCTAAACACTTACATTCGTCTACTGGTAAATACCCAAGCTCAAGCGCAGCAAAATAGGATTGAGCTTTTAGGCCTACAACAAAATTTAGCTTTATTTAATGACTATATAGAGCGTTTTTTTAGCAACTACCGCAGTCGGATGAAGGCACCTTTATCTAGGTCAGAAGCTGAGATCTTGGCAGGCAACCTGTTGGTGCAGCTACTATTTTGTGGTGGCACAGCCGGTGAAGCTCGTCTATGGCAGGTGCTTCTAGTCAAACATAACCCTTAAGCTGTTGTTCTACTCCTATGCCGATACAGCGTACCTATAGCTTGCCCAGTTGTACCTTGGTGGTTGAAGGCATTGGCTCTGAGGATGCCTTGTCAATTTTGACTAATTTTGAGCTCCAGTTCCACGATGCTCAGGCTCAGATTTCAGGTGGGCGGCATTTATTAGTGGTAATCTTTACGGCGGTGCAGGAGTATGTCAAAGAGTTGCTGTTGCAATTACATGATTGCTTTCCTAGTAAGGCTCAGCCCAGTCTGGCGGCAAACCAGGAACCCAGTTCTCGGGTGTTTTTAGAAACAGTTGCTCCCCATCAACATTTGCTTCATATTCAAGCGATCGCTGCCGATAGTAGTATTACCGATCCCCTGGTAGTCAAGCTCGGCACAGTACAGCTATTTGACCTAGTAGAGATTTTTGATCAGTTGGGCTTAGACCCCCAAACCTTGCCTGATTTGGTGTTGCCTTTACAGATCGGAGTACTCAAGCGTCAGCCTACCTCACCTTTGCCCATACTCTTGGGAGTCTCTGGGCTAGCGATCGCGGCGGGAGCAATGCTGGTGATCATGCCACCCTTACTCAAGCGACCTGAGCCAGTGCCAGTGCCTGTAGCCCAGCCAGTGCCTAAAGTATTGCCACCCAAGCCACCCCAGCTAGTTGATCCCAAATTGTTACAGGTAGCAGGGGAAAAATTACGCCAACGGGTCGATCAAGCTTGGCAGGTATCCATTAGCTTTAGTGAAGATTTGAGCTTTGTGGTTACTACTGATCAAAATGGCGAAGTACTAGATTATCAACCTACTGCAGCCACCAAAAAGCTGATGTCGGCGGATCTAGACCAGGAACTGCCATTGCAAGCTTTGCAAACTGCTTACAAAAGTGCTAACCCTGGTAAAAACCTAGGATCAGTGTCACCTACCTATAAATTTAATCTGACTTTTAGTCCCAGGGATGGTGGAGTTTTGGAGCTTAAACCGGTGAATCTTGCTCCCTAAGCAGATCTTGCCAAGTTTGGCGATCAATGCCGTAGATCAATACCTCAATCCCCAGTAGGACTGTTTTACTGAGGTATTTTTCGCCCAATTTTTGGGCTACCCGAATTGAGCGCTGTTTTTGGGGGTGAATGATACTGATTACCTGCGATCGCTTCATTTCCCTAAAAGCATATTGCAGCACCCTTTGCGCTCCTTCGGTAGCATAACCCTTACCCCAAGCCTCTTTTGCTAAAGTCCAACCCAATTCAAACCCAGGCCATCCTTCAGGATTTTGCAATCCCAATCTGCCAATCAGTTGACCACTAGATTTTTCGATTACTGCCCAATGACCATAGCCTCTCAGGTGCCAATGACCAACTAAGTAGGCGAAATGTCGCCAAGCCTCTAGGCGGGAATAGGTGCTACCACCTAAATAGCGCATCACTTCAGGATCTGCACAAATTTGGGCGTAGGCTTCAAAGTCTTGCTCCTGCCACAGGCGTAAGCAGAGCCTATGGGTTTCCAAAACAAGGCTCATAACTTGCCAGGGATCAGCCCCCGTCGGTTATGGTGGTGCAGTGATGAATGTAGAAATTGATGGAGGTGCTGAATATGGGAATCATCAGATAGTAATTGCACTTGAGCGATCGCTTCTAGAACTGGCAGATTTTTGCGATAGAGCAGTCGATGGGCAGACTCTAGCAGTTGTACTGATTCTGAACTCAAGCCAGCGCGCTCTAAGCCAATGCGGTTGATTACTCGTACGCGCGAGGGATTACCTTCCACAAGCATATAGGGCGGCACATCCCGATCAATTCTACTCATACCACCAATCATAGATAGCTTACCAATGTGGGTAAACTGGTGAATGCCGACAATTCCACCAATGCGGGCAAAGGACTCAATCACCACATGACCAGCCAGAGCTACAGAGTTGGTGATCACCACACTATCCCCAATTAGACAGTTGTGCGCCACATGCACATAGGCCATCAGCAGATTAGAGTTGCCAATTTGAGTTGCTTCCCCCGCTCCGGTTGCACGGTTAATGGTGACATACTCTCGAATGCGGTTGTCGTTGCCAATCACTACTTGACTAGGGGAACCATCATATTTGAGATCTTGCGGCTCTAGACCGATCGCTGCTCCAGGAAAAATTTGATTGCGATCGCCAATCTGAGTCCAGCCATCAATGATTACATGAGCGCCAACTGTAGTATCAGCGCCAATCGTAACGTTTTCTCCAATCACCGCATAGGCACCAACTTTGACTGTAGGGTGTAATTGAGCGCCAGAATGGATGATTGCGGTGGGGTGAATCAAGGGAGAGGTGGCAAGCATATCAGCAGTGACCAGTGATCATAACAAGTTGGCAATCGTCTTTTTTAAGCTTTTCTAGGTTGCTCGTGCTAGCGGACTTGATCTAAGTAAATGGGGATTCAGTTCAGTAAATAGGCTAATCCACCAAAGAAAACATCAGTTCACCTTCAGAAACTAGTTTGCCATCCACTTCAGCCTTGGTTTGCATTTTACCAAATCGTTTTTGCTTCACGGTAATCAACTCGGCGGTCAAAATTAGCTGATCTCCAGGGATCACCGGACGACGAAACCGCACTTTATCAATCCCAGCAAACAGAGATAAACAGCCTTGAGCACCAGCCAACTGGGTCAAGACAATGCCACCTACCTGCGCCATCGCTTCCACAATTAGAACCCCAGGCATAATCGGTCGATGGGGAAAATGCCCTTGAAAAAATTGCTCATTGATCGTGACGTTCTTAAGTCCTACGGCTGATTTACCAGGCGTAAAGTCAAGGATGCGGTCAACTAATAAAAACGGATAGCGATGGGGGAGTAACTTTTGGATCTCTTCGATCATGATCACCTTGGCAGCTTGATCGGGGCTGATTTGCGACTCATTGGATAGCGATATGGTCATGGAGGATGCGGATAAATTGAGTATGCAGGGTATGGCTAGCTTTGTAGGCCAGGTAATGGGCAGGTGGCAAGGTGCCAATCAGACTAAAATCGCCCATTAGATCTAAGAGCTTATGGCGACAAGGCTCATTATCAAACCTGAGGGGTGGATTTAACCATTTCTTATCATCGCAGACTATGGCATTTTCCAGACTACCGCCACGAATTAAGTTGGCTGCCCGCAGGTGCTCAATTTGGCTAGCCAGGGTAAAGGTGCGAGCAGGAGCGATCGCGCTGGCGAAGCTCTCTGGGCTATGGGGCTGCCAGGTATACCATTGGGTACCGATCGCTGCCGTGGGAAACTCAATCCCATAGGTAAATTTAAGCTGGGAGCTAGGTATGGCGGTCACAAAGCCATCATCTTTTTGGCAGATCAGGTGCTGGTGCAGTTGCTGGGTAGGGCGGGGTTGATCTTGAGTAATAGTACCAACGGCAGCGATCGCTTCCACCCAAGGCAAAGCTGACCCGTCTAGAATCGGTAACTCATGTTGATCCAATTCAATGCAGATATTATCAATTTCCATGCCAACCAGGGCAGCTAGTAGATGCTCCACAGTTCTGACGCTCACGCCATTGGCTCTAAGCTCCGTAGATAGCAAAGTCTGGCTCACTGCACTAATGTGGGCCGGGATGATTTGACCTTGATAGCTAAAATATCTACCGCGATCGCTCTGGGCAGGCTTGAGAGTGACCTGGACTACCACCCCACTGTGCAGACCGATACCGCTAACCTTGACCTCCTGGGCAATAGTTTGCTGCTGCGCCATGGTTAAAACTTTTCACCGATGCCGAAGCTAAACTGAGTGCCACCATTGGTAGCAAAACCGTAGTCAATCCTGATTGCACCCAGGGGAGATTGAATCCGCAAACCCACCCCATAACCACCGCCACTGCCAGGCTTGCCGCGCACCAAACCAGGATCACCTGGGACAGAGCTACCAGAACCCAAATCCGTACCGTAGTCGGCAAACAACACCCCACCCAGAATATTAAACACAGGAAATCGATATTCCGCCGAGATCAGGGCAAAACTGCGACCGCTACCAATCCGACCTTCATCCCAGCCGCGCACTGAGTTGCTGCCACCAATGCGGAAAGCTTCATAGGGAGGCAGCGTGCCTAGCACCGTGCCACCTTGCACATTCACCGCAAAAGTTTGCGGGCCTTCGGCAAAATTTAGCAGGCTAACCGGCACATAAAAACTATAACTAGCCCGCAGGCGGTTGAAAAAGATCGAGCCATTACCTAGGGGAACTGACTGCTCCGTAGCTACCCGCAAAACCGAACCTTGGGTAGGGCGCAAGGGATCGTTGCGGAGATCTTGAGCCGCCGCTAGTTGGAACAGGAACAGATCATCTTGACCATTGCTACTGGTAGTAAGGGGTCTGCCACCATTGTCAAAGGGCGTAGTATTGTTGTTGGCATCAGTGATCGTCACCCGCTCATAGCGAAATCCAGCCGAGGCAGTAATATTATTGGCAAGAGGACGAGAGAAGCTAAAGCCGAAACCAAGGCGATTTTCTCTAGGATTGTCATTGTTTGTGCCTACCCCAGCCGTAGGATCGTTATTGGGGTTGTCAAATACAAAGCTGAATAAACGGCGGTTGAAAATGTTGGTAGTAAAAGAGGTGCGGAAGGGGTCGCCTGCTAACCAAGGATCAGTGAAATTCAGATCAAATAGTAAGTCCCGCTCGCCAATTTGGATATCTAGACCTAGGCGTTGGTTGTTGCCGCCCAGATTTGCCTGTTGAAAGCTCAGGGTACCAAATAGACCAGTGGCTGAACTTAGACCTGCGCCAGCAGCGATCGAGCCAGTATTGCGCTCTTTCACATTGATCGTGAGGATGACTTTTTTGGGATCACTGCCTGGATTTAACCCCACATTCACGTCATCGAACAGGCTCAGTCCAAACACTTTGCCTAGATCCGCTTGGACGCGATTGCGATTAAACACATCACCTGGTTTAAGTGAAAGTTCACGGGTGATAATAAATTCCCGCGTATTGCCTCGATTAGGATTGCCGTCTTTATCAGTGGTTTTGCCTTCTTCGTTCAAAAAGGCGACATTAATATTCTCGATTTCCCCTTCTGCCACTACTACGGTGGCGTTGCCTTCAGGATCAAGCCGCAGGTCAGCTACTTGAGCCAGAACAAAGCCTTTATCTTGGTAATATTTTTCTAGCTCCTTGACGGCGGCTTGCAGATCTCGGAGATTAGTAGTCTTACCTAGTTGGCTGGCAAAAATGCGGTCAACCACAGGGCGCTCTACTACGGTGATTCCTTCGGTCTTAATTGCGTTCAGGACTGGATTGAGTTGCACTAAAAAGCTGACTTGAGTGCCAATGTCAGTATCCTTGAGGTCAGCTTTGACATCTGCAAAAAAGCCTAGGGCGAAGATCGCATTGATATCCGCTTGAATTTGGCTGCCTGTAGTGGTGCGACCAGGCTTGGTGATCACAGCATCAAATACTTGTTTTTCAATTTCTGGAGGCACTTTCGCTCCGCCAGTAGCAGTGACGATCACTTCGCCAATTAGGATCTGAGGCTCGGCGGCAGGAGCAGGTTCTGGCTGGGCTAGGGGCTGGGGAGCAGGTTCAGACGCAGGAGAGATAGATGGTGATTGCTTAGTTTTTCGAGCCGGCTGCTTCTGGGTTTTGCTAGCAGCAGCAGGGGTCTGAGCCCAAACTTGAGTGCTGTGACCAAAATAGATTGCCGATACCGATAGGCCTAAGGTCAAAGACAAGAATGAAGATAAACGCATAGATTAGCTCACACCAACGTTAAATGCTAAAGACTGAATCTGAAAATTTACGGTTCCCAAACTTTAGTATTGCTTATTCAAGCGGATTTTACTAGGCTAAATTACTTTTGTAGGCGATCGCCCCATGGCATAATGCTAGATTTCGTAAACTAGAACAGAGACAAGACTTACGCAGTCTGATTTAGGAAGTGCTGTAGAAAGGGAGTTTGAGGGCGTAGCCCCACAGCCCAATCAAATCTGAGGCTTTCAGTCACGTTTGCGTAAGTCCTAGGGGAATTATCGCGGAGTAGGGTGCTGCCCTAGCCTGAACAATTCAGCATTTGGGGTAGGGGTTTAAGTGGACTTAAGTGGTTTGCCAACTTGGGGAATTGGGCTGTTATTGGGGTTAAACCTATCTCCAGTGCTGGCTCTGCCTCAAGCATTGGGTGAAAATGGCACTGACACGGCGGGTTTGGAGCGATCGCCCTGGAACTTGACTGGCAAAGATGTGTGGATTGGTCAGTTAGAGCTCAGCCGTCCCCGCAAGTTTGGGTTTGATCGCCCGCTCAATTCTCTGGAAAAGTCACAGGTAGATCCGGCTCAGGTGTTTTTTCGCGATCGCTCGGCTACGCCTAATCGCCATCTTGATGAACATTCCCATCAAGTAGCGGCAGTAATGATCAGTCGCGATCGCCTCTATCGGGGCGTAGCACCTGCTGCTAACTTAATTGCCTCAGCCTATGCTGATCGAGGTCAAGGGGGGCAACTTGAGGCACTGGTGGCGGCACAGCACTTGCTCAAACAGGGAAACAGCTTAGTGCGGGCAGTCAACCTCAGTTTTGGAGAGCCATTGGCTGCTCAAGCAGATTTGGATGGCGGCTCTTGGTTGAGCCTGGGCTTGGATTGGCTAGCTTATACCTATAACAGTTTGCTGGTGGTTTCTGGGAACCAGGCGAAGGGTGGCATTCCAGTTCCCACCGATTTATTCAATGGCTTAGTAGTGGGCTTTACCCGTCAAGATCGGGATCAAGTCTATCGGATCTTGGATCGCAATAATTTGATTGATGAGCCTTTTGTCGATCGCAATTTTAACCATCGCTATGATCCTGGTGAAATCTTTACCGATCTAAATCAAGATGGACGCTGGACTGCCAAAGTGGAAAGCCCCAAGGATGGCAGGCGATCGCTGGCACTATTAGCCCCAGGAGCAGATTTGCAAGTTCCACGTCCCGATGGCAAGATTGGCACTACCAGGGGCACAAGCTTTGCCGCACCTCTAGTTACAGGTACAGTAGCGCTCTTGCAGGAATATGCTGATCGGCTAATTCGCGCCAATCGTTGGTCGATGGATGCCAGGCGACCAGAGGTGATCAAGGCAACATTGCTAAATTCCGCTGATAAAATTCAGGATCAAGGGGATGGTCAGAACCTGGGCATGACTAAGACCATCTATGACTGGCGGGGTAAAACTTGGCTAGATTGTGATGCCTACCAGGATCGGGCTTTACCCCTCTGTGACTTTTTGGGAGCAGGTCAGTTAAATACCAGGCGAGCATTACAGCAATTTGCCGCCGGTCAGCAGTCACCAGGCGTAGTTCGCGCCTTGGGTTGGAATTATGGGGCAATCCAGCCCCGCCAGGTGCACGACTATTATTTTGACCGCCCGCTAGTGGGTGGCAGTCTGGTGGTGGCGACGTTAAGTTGGCAGCGCCGGGTGGTGCTCAAGGACTCCAATGGCGATCGCGCTTTTAACCAGGGGGAAAGCTTCAGGGCTGCCCCAATTAATCACCTTTACCTGTACCTGATGGCAGCCGATCAACCAGACTCAGAGCAGAATATCTGGTCATCAGTCAGCGCCGTAGATAATCTCCAACACTTGGCTCTGCGCATCCCCCACACAGGTAGGTATAAGCTAAGAACTGTATTTCACCGCCAACAAGATCAAGATTTGCAGCTTTACGCGATCGCTTGGTGGGCGAAGACCGAGAGATAGCCAATCAGTGCTAAGCGATCGCCCTTGATCTTTACCAGCCGCTTGGTGGGCGAAGACTGAGAAATAGCCAGTCAGTGCCAAGCGATCGCCCTTGATCTTTACCAGCCGCTTGGTGGGCGAAGACTGAGAAATAGCCAGTCAGTGCCAAGCGATCGCCCAATTTGAACTTGACTAGTTTTCAGAAAGTTCATCTTCAATGCGCTTAACTGCCAGGTGAAGATAATTTTCGTCAATATCAAAACCGATAAACCTCCTCCCCAGGCGGGCGCTGAGCACTCCAGTGGTGCCGCTACCGCAAAACGGATCAAGCACTAAATCTCCGGCATTGGAAGATGCCCGAATAATCCGATCAAGCAAAGCCTCTGGCTTCTGGGTCGGATGCTTGCCGAATCGCTTTTCACGCAGTGTAGGCGGGCTTATTGACCACAGAGATTGCATCTGCTTACCGTGATTGTCGCGCTTCATCTCTTCGTAATTGAACTGATGTTTTGCCTTCTCACCTTTGCGTGCCCACAAGATTGTTTCAGTTGCATGAGTAAAGTAGCGACAGGCAAGGTTTGGCGGTGGATTAACTTTGAACCAAGCAATATCATTGAGGATTTTGTAGCCGAGGGTTTGCAGGGCAAATCCCACGCTGTAGATATTGTGGGCTGTGCCGGAAATCCAAATTGTGCCGTTTGGTTTTAGCAGGCGGTAACATTCACGCAACCAATCCGTATTAAAGCTATGGATTTGTTCAAGGGAGGGGGCTTTATCCCACTTGCCTTTGTTCACGCTCACCATTTGCCCGTTTTGACAAGTGATGCCACCATTTGACAAAAAATATGGCGGATCTGCAAAGATCAAGTCGAACTCGGCGCTGGGAGATTGGCGCAACATTGCTAGAGCATCGCCTTGATATAGATAAATACCGCGCTCTTCATGTATGAAAAAAGATTTTGGCGTAGGGCCCAAAACCTGGGTGACTTTCCACGGTCGATCTTCAGTTGATTCAGGCATAGAGACTTTCTGGCAGTCAGGGTTATTCTACGCCAAAGTGGGCTGGATTCGACATTTCCCCTCGCCAGGAAAATGTAGCGATTATTCCATAAAACCAAGCAGTCTCGTTGTATGATCTTAGCCCTGGCTACTTTTAATTAGACTTTCAGCAATGGTACATACAACTATACTTCCTTCAGCAGGTGACTACAAACCAGGCCTAGAAGGAATTCCCGCCACCGAGTCTAATATCAGTTTTGTGGATGGTAAGCAAGGCATCCTCGAATATCGGGGTATCAATATTCATGAGCTATGTGAACAGAGCAATTTTTTAGAAACCTGCTATCTATTGATCTTTGGCTACCTTCCTACCAGCGATCGCCTAGCAGAGTTTTACCAAGATATTATTTTGCGCCGCCGGATCAAGTATCGCATTCGGGATATGATCAAATGCTTTCCTGATCGGGGTCATCCCATGGATGCCCTCCAAACTTGTGTGTCGGCTTTGGGGATGTTTTACCCTCTCAACAACTACCATGATGCCGACTATATCTATGATGCTAGCACCCGTCTAATTGGCAAAGTGCCGACCATGGTGGCCGCTTTTAACATGATGCGCCAAGGCAACGACCCAGTGATGCCCCGTGATGACCTGGACTACTCCAGCAATTTTTTGTATATGTTGAACGAAAAGGTTCCAGATCCTCTGGCAGCTAAGGTGTTTGACACTTGTCTAATCCTCCATGCCGAGCACACAGTGAACGCTTCTACCTTTTGCGCCCTAGTTACGGCTTCCACCTTGAATGATCCCTATGTAGTTCTAGCTAGCGCGATCGGCACCCTGGGGGGGCCCTTACATGGGGGAGCTAACGAGCGCGTGATGCAGATGCTAGAGGAGATTGGCACCGTAAAAAATGTGAAGCCCTACTTGGATCAAAAGCTGCTCAACAAAGAAAGAATTATGGGGTTTGGTCATCGGGTCTACAAAGTTAAAGATCCCCGCGCCGTGATTTTACAGGGGCTAGTAGAGCAGCTATTCGATCGCTTCGGTCACGATCGCTACTATGACATTGCCCTAGAACTGGAACACCAAGCCAAGGAACAACTCGCCCCCAAGGGTATTTACCCCAATGTAGATTTTTATTCGGGCTTAGCGTACAAAAAACTGGGCATTCCCACCGATTTATTTACGCCAATTTTTGCGATCGCGCGGGTAGCTGGATGGCTAGCCCATTGGAAAGAGCAGCTAGCCGACAACCGTCTGTTTCGTCCTACCCAGGTCTACACTGGTTTGCGGGAAGTGAAATATTTACCTATTTCGGAGCGGAAGAGTCTATCCTAGAAGGTAGCTAGAAATTAGGTTGTAATATTCGCGATCGCCATGACCCCATTTGACAGTACCCCGTTTGAAAGCAATAGCCAGGGAACCAGCCAAAGAGCAGCCGTGCTGGGCATTCAGGTGATCAGTAAGGCTACTGGTAGACGTTTAGGCATCATTAGCGAGGTATGGCTAGACCTAGATCAGCGGCAGATTATGGGCTTTAGTGTGGCTGATCGCTACATTCCCTCCACATCGATTAGCCTAGGTGATCCCTTTTACATGGCACTGGGGCGGATTTCCCTACTGGGTCCCGATGCCATCTTAGTGGACAACGAAAACGTGTTAGAAGATATCCTCACTTCAGAGCGCTATACCAATTTAATTGGCTGTGAAGTGATTACCGAATCTGGCGAGCCCCTTGGCAAGGTGCGTGACTACCAGTTTGATCCCTCTACTGGCAGTATGACTGCTCTGATCCTGGCGGCAGTGGGCTCAACCCTAATCCCTGACACTTTAATCAGCACCTATGAGTTAGATGTGAATGAAATCATTGCGGTAGGTCGCGAGCGCATCATTGTCACCGAAGGTATGGAAGAGCGTCTGGTGCAACTCAGTAAGGGGATTTTAGAAAAGCTAGGCCTAGGCAAGCCCCCCTGGGAACAAGAATTTGAAGATGACTACCTCCCTAGTCGTCCTACTGCCTACTCTGATAATGCTCTCGGCACCGGTAGCAGGGTCTATCCCACCCAGAAGCCCCTCTATCGCAAAGAAGAAGCCTGGGAAGAGGATAACTGGCAAGAGGAGAGAACCCCACCTCGCCGCGCGCGGATGCCAGAACCCAGCCCAGAGCCAACTAGGGAACCCAGGTATGAGCGCCCTGCCTATCGCGAAACTCGGCCCGAAGTTAAGCTGGAAAAGCCCAGCCGTGACTATGGGGATGAGCCTGATCCCAACTACTATCGCAATGCCAAAAAGGAAATTGATCGGGCTTGGAGTGAGGAGTCAAAAGCGCCGATTGAAGATCTAGAAGAACTGTAAATCTCAAAAGCTGTATGTCTAAGCTGCCCATAGCTACCATGTTTCGCCTGGGACTATTTCAGCTAGGCCTGGGCATGATGTCTCTGCTTACCTTGGGGCTGCTTAATCGAGTGATGATCAATGAATTAGGAGTGCCAGCCGCGATCGCTGCCCTAGTGATTGCCATGCCCCTATTTGTTGCCCCCGCTAGGGTATGGTTTGGTCAAATTTCTGATGCCAAGCTGTTTTGGGGTAGTCGCCGCACTGGCTATGTGTGGGCAGGAGCCTTATGTTTTAGCTTAGCTAGCTTTGGTTGTGTGCAGTTGGTCTGGCAGTTTGGTAATAGCCTTCAGGGCGGCTGGAACTTTAACACCTGGGCTTGGTTAGCTGCCCTGGCTGGCGGTTTTAGCTTTTATGGCTTGAGCTTGAGTGCCAGTTCGACTCCCTTTGCTGCCTTGCTAGTGGATATTACCGATCAAGAGCAACGCCCCAAACTGGTGGGAATTGTCTGGTCTTTGCTGATGGTGGGAATTGTGATTGGCGCGATCGCGATCTCTAGAGTGCTGCCCTGTACTGAGAACCTGGCTGATAACTTCAATATCTATAGTTCACCAAATCAACTGGCTGCTTTGCAAGCGGGTGTGAATCGCGTGTTTGTGATCATCCCGGTGGTGGTGTTAGGCTTAGCCCTGATCTCCCTGTGGGGTATTGAAGCTAAGTATTCCCGCCTCCAGCCTACCGAGCAGTCTGATCTAGGTTTACCCCAGGCTATCCGAGTCCTGACTGCCAGTCCCCAAACCGGTGTCTTTTTTGGTTTTTTAGTGCTGATGACCATTAGTCTGTTTATGCAGGATGCCGTGATGGAGCCCTACGGCGGTAGGGTGTTTGGCATGGGGATCTGTGCTACTACCCAGCTCAATGCCTTTTTTGGCATGGGGACTCTGATCGGCATCAGTGGCGGGGGGTTTGTGATTGTGCCACGTCTAGGCAAACAGGGAGCAACTCAGGCAGGCTGTTGGGGAGCAGGATTCTGTTGTGGATTGCTGATTTTGGCTGGGATCAATCCAAACATTAATTTGCTCAAAGCTAGCTTGTTTCTATTTGGGCTTAGTTCTGGGGTACTGACTGCTGGCGCTACTAGCCTAATGCTGGATCTGACTGCCACAGCTACAGCGGGTACTTTTATTGGGGCTTGGGGTTTGGCTCAAGCGATCGCGCGGGGAGGAGCTACGGTTCTAGGGGGTGTGTTTTTAGATTTGGGTAGATCTTGGCTAGGAGAGGGGCTAGCCGCCTATGGTTTAGTGTTCAGCCTAGAAGCGATCGGCTTGATTGGGGCGGCAGTGCTATTAAATCGAGTTGACATTCAGCAATTTCGCGCTAATGCCACTACCGCGATCGCCCAAGTATTGTCCCAAGAACTAGACTAATCTCTCATCCAGACATTGCCAGCCTGGTAACCATAATTCTCGGCGCTTGAGCAGAGCCGCATTCAGCCAAAACCTCACTGAATGATCGCAGGCTGCTTTCAGTTCAGCAAACACCATCTGCCCTTCATTTTTGCGATTGGTGACCACAAAATGTCGCCAGCCGAAAGTGTCAGCCTGAGCCGTCCACTTCGAGCCAACTAGATAGGGAAATTTTAGTTTTCTCGCCATAGTCTAGCTAAGTCTCCCGATAATAGCCCCGCCGTAATTGCTTCGCCTCCTCCATTGCCTGGCGGAGTTGCTCATAGAGTTGCCTGACATCCAAGGGCAGTCTTACTAGTTCCAGTTCGGGGTTAGTCCGATCCTCGCTAATCAAGGTCAAATTACCTGTACCCAGCAACCTTTGGCCAAAAGGTTTTTCAACTGCCAGATCATCAACCAAATAAAGCTCAAGGGTGTCAAGGCGGCGGGAGAATAAGCCCGACTCTACCACCACCCGTTGGTTGGTAATCAGATATTTTACTAGTTTGGTTTGAATCCAGAAAAAACCTGCCCCCAAGCCTAGGGTGAAGATGGCAATTAGCAGCCTGCTTATGCTGCCAATTATTGCAGGATTTCCTTCATACAGGGTGATTTCGCGGCTAGAGTCAACTGGATATCCCATAGAAATTTCTTGGCTTTAAAGTTCAGGGCCACTGCATATTAAGCCATAAATATAGGTGGCCATAGCTCTGAAATTTGCAACTGCCAGCCAGGAAAGAGTTCGGGCAAGCTCAGGGTATCTCCATCCTTGAGTTGGACTGGCTCTTGGTGCGATCGCCGAATCTCCAGCCATTTCTGTTCTGGGTGAATCAAAATCCCAACCAGAGTGCCCTGCTCTAGAAAGCGATCTATCTTGGCACGCAAAGTTACCAAACTATCAGATGGCGATTTTACTTCTACAATCAAGTCTGGAGCTAGTTCGGCAAATCCTGGCGGACTATGCTGCAAGCGCTCTGCCTTCACAAAAGACACATCTGGGGCGCGAGTGTCAGAATTTGGCAAAATAAACCCCGCTCCTGCCCCCGTCACTCGTCCAAGCTGGCGTGGTCTTATCCAGTTGCGCAGCTGTGCGCCAAATTCAAGTGCAACCTCATCAGATGCATAACCCGATGGACTCATAACTACGATCTCTCCATGCACTAGCTCAACTCGGTAGTCGCCATCTAACCTGGCCTGCACCCGTTCCAAATCAACTACTGTCAAGTTCATGGTTTTGTCGGAATATTTTTGCTATTGTATCTGACCAAAAAGTAATCCTATGTAGAGCATGCCCAATAACGCTAAAGTATTAGCTAGTCACTACCAAACAGCCTATGTCGCGCTCCAGTGGAATTTTACTGCATCCCACCTGTTTCCCCAGTGCCTTTGGTATTGGCGACCTAGGTAAGTCAGCCTACAAATTTATTGATTTCTTGGCTAGCAGCCACCAAAAGCTTTGGCAAGTGCTACCCCTTGGTCCTACTGGGTTTGGCAACTCGCCCTATATGTGCTACAGCGCGATCGCTGGCAATCCTTTATTAATTGATTTGGAGCCTTTTTTAGAAATGGGCTTGCTCCAAGCTCAAGAATGTCAAGCTCAGTTTCCTTCAGATATTGTGGACTTTGAACGGGTAATTCCCTATAAAATGGGTTTACTCAAGATAGTATTTGAACGCTTCAACCAAGAGTGCGATCGCTTCTATGACTTAGCTCAAAGATTTCAGCAGTTTTGTACAGCCGAGCAAGACTGGTTAGAAGACTATGCTCTGTTTATGGCGCTCTTAGATCAACACCAGGGTAGTGCCTGGAATAGTTGGGCACCCGAACTGGCACGGCGGAAACCTGAAGCGATCGCCACTGCTAAGCAAAGTCTTAAACACCAAATTCAATTCCATCAGTTTTTACAGTTTCAGTTTTTTCAACAATGGCAAGAACTACGTGCCTATGCTAATCGCAACCAGATTCAAATTATTGGCGATATTCCCATCTATGTAGCCCACAACAGCGCCGATGTGTGGCTAAACCCGCAAAACTTCAAACTTGATCCCGAAACTTTTGCCCCCGCCCAAATGGCAGGAGTACCGCCCGACTATTTCAGCACCACCGGGCAACTCTGGGGCAACCCGGTTTACGACTGGGAATATTTAGCTGAAACTGGTTTTGCTTGGTGGGTAAAGCGATTTAAGTCCATGGAACGCCTGGTAGATTTGATTAGAATTGACCACTTTCGCGGCTTTGAATCCTATTATCAAGTGGCAGCAGGTCACACGGACGCAAGGTTAGGTACTTGGCAACCGGCTCCAGGCGCAGCCTTGTTTGAAAAAATTGCCCAGGAACTAGGTAGCTTGCCAATTCTGGCAGAAGATCTAGGTGTAATCACCCCTGAAGTGGAACAGTTGCGCGATCGCTTTAATTTTCCTGGTATGCGAGTATTGTTGTTTGCCTTTGGCGGCGATCACAGTAATATTCATCTGCCCCACCACTATGTCAAAAATAGCTGCGTTTATACTGGCACTCATGACAATGATACTGCTGTGGGCTGGTGGCTGAAAGCTAATCCCTCAGAGCGGGAATTATTATTAAATTATTTTGACTTAACCTCTGGCACAGTTCACGCCGAAAATATCCATTGGCGATTAATTCGAGCCGCGATCGCTTCAGTGGCAGATTTGGCGATCTTTCCCCTCCAAGATGTTTTAGGCTTAGACAACAGTGCGCGGATGAATCGCCCTGGCTTGACCATCAGTAACTGGAATTGGCGCTATGGGGATTCAGATATACTCACTCCGGATTTAAGCGATCGCTTGAAGCAGTTGTGTCAAACCTATGGAAGATAAGGATTTATGCCCTCTCTAAATCACAATTCTCTATACGTTAACCAAGGCAATACCAGTATTCTAGACTTAGTTAGATCGAGCGACCAAAAGATCTTGGATGTTGGCTGCGGTGCAGGCAGTACTGGAAAATTAATTATCACAAGTTTTCCCCAGAGCCAAGTCACCGGCATTACTTGTTCCTTAAAAGAGTATGAACAAGCAAATTCCTGTTTATCCAAATGTTTCTATTTGGATTTAGAGAGAGATTCTTTTGATCAGATCGATAAGGATTATGATCTGCTGATTTTTGCTCATGTTTTAGAACATTTAGTTGACCCAGTTGCTTGCATCCGCCGACTCCTACCCCATCTCAAACCTGGAGGCAGAGTCGTGATTGCTTTACCCAATATTGCTAATTGGCGCGATCGCTGGAAGCTAGCCCTCGGTCGATTTGAGTATACTGAATCTGGAATTATGGACAAAACCCACCTGCATTTCTATACCTTTCACACTGCTGCCAAATATTTAATTGAGCCGATTCCTCAACTACAGCTAGAATATCTCAAAGTGAATGGCAGTGTTCCCCTAGGCTTTCTGCGCCATCAGATTCTGAGGCAGCGCTGGCGGCAAAAGATTGATTATTGGGGTTGCCAAGTTATGCCTAATCTTTGTGGAAGTGAGATCCTAATGGTTGCCCATCTTCAATAGTGGCATTGCCTAGGTTGGCATAAGTAGTTGGGTCAAAGTAAAGTTAAAATCCGAGCCACAAAATTTGCTAAAACCCCTGGTGGGGCTGCGCCCTGCAACCCTTCACCATCTTCAGTTTACACATCTACCTACTTAAAGCCCATACAAGGGACTCAGCCTTTATTCCTAACTCTGTCGAACTCACGTCAAAAATGCGAATTCTATTTGTCTATCCCAACTGCCCTGATTATCTCTCAGATACAGTTCTACATGGTCTCAAAAGCCTTGCCCCAGAGCAGGTAATCGACTTTCCCAAGGCGGAGATTCTCTACCAAAACTTCCACCAATCTCAGCATATCTACGGCAGAGGATTCACTCTCTATGGGCTATTACCAGATGTAGCCCTAGATCGCACTGGAATTTACGAAAAAGTGCAGCAGGGTAAATTTGAGCTAATTATTTTTGGCGACATCCATCGCTGTTTTGGTACTTTCGTGCAGTTTCTCCCCTATTTGAATTTTCAGAATACGATTATTTTAGATGGCAGCGATTCTCCTGCACTCTATCCCTACTCTGGACACTATTGGCGACGACCTTACTTCTGGTTTTTGCCTCAAGCTCATTCCCAATTCCTCTACTTTAAACGGGAATGGACATTAGATACGATTCGCTATCTCTACTATCGATTACTGCCCAGTTCTCTTTGTCAATTAATTTCTCCACCACCTAATCTGCGCTCTGTGAGTTTTGGCATTCCCGCCGAAAAGATTATTACCGAATTGCCAATCAAGCAAAAACTTTTCCCTCAGCATATTGTCGATCGCGAAGTAGCAGCACAAATCCCCGGAAGCCAAACCACCTATGCCTTTGCCGATGAGCAAGCCTACTACAATGATTTGCAGATTTCTAAGTTTGGCATCACTACCAAGCGCTCTGGCTGGGATTGTCTGCGCCACTACGAAATTGCCGCCAATGGCGCAGTACCTTGCTTCCGAGATCTAGAGTTGAAACCTGCCACCTGCGCGCCCCACGGCTTAAATCAGACTAATTCCATTAGCTATCGCAACTATGGTGATTTGATTGAAAAAATTACTGCTCTTAGCGATCGCGACTATCAACAACTGCAACAGGGAGCCTGGGCTTGGGTGCAGCAGCATACCACCGTGGTTAAAGTTCAAGCAATCTTGCAGGAATTTAGCGATCGCACAGGAGTAAACATAGCCATAGGCTAAAAATTTCTGCTTGGCAACCGCAGCCTCTTATGCTAATTTAGTGGGGTAGCTAAATTAAACCTAGCTCAGCAATTCTTTTAAGTTTAATCCACTTAGGAAACAGGAGGTGATGCCCATGCAGGACAGTAGTTGTAGTAAAAGCAGTTGTAATATTAGTGACTGTAGAAGCAACCATAGCAGCAATCAATGCAGCAATCAATGTGTGGGGTGTCAGGCTCAAGACTTATCTGTAAATCTCTAGTAAATTTCTAATTACTCCAAACAGAAGTTAAACTAAATTCAGATTCGTTCAATCTAGTCAGGCATTCCAATTAGGAAAAATTAAGTATGCTTCAGTATGCTCAAGTAAATCCTAAGCTAATACAGATAAATCAAACAGTCTAAATTAAACAATCTAAATCAAACAGTCTAAATCAAACAGTCTAAATCAAACAGCGCGATTAAAAAGCGCAACTAGAAAGCCCAGACGTTCCAAACGTTCTGGGTTTTAATCTGGATATTTTATCCTGGATAGGACTTATGCAAACGTGATCTAAAAACCTGTTTCTAAGTCAGGCGTGGGGCTTCAACCTCAGACTCCCTTTTTACAAGATCTCTTTAATTAGGCTGCGTAAGTCCTGCTTATATGGTTTTTGGCTCGATTTTGCGTTCTCAAGCACTCATCTTAGATACCATGCATTTGAAATGCTACTAAATCCCGCTCCATTAGTTTCAGGAAAGCATCCGCATCATTAGCCAGACCAAACTCCTTGGGAAAGTCTATATGGGGATAGCCAATTTGGACTTGAGAAAGCGCAAACTGATAGGACTGAGGCAAAACATCGATCAAGTACCCCTTGAGACTTGGGGATTGCTTGAGCAGCATCTCAATCTGGCGTAGTTGTTCTTTGATTGTTAGTTCCCAACCCCGAAAATCGTAGCAGCTATCCACATATTTACGCTTCAACAGGTGTTCCACCAATACCCCCAAACGGCTTTGCAACTCCCGCCGATCTCTACTTGCCAAAGCCGCAATCTCCTCAATCAAGTTTTCAATATCTAGGTGATCAAAGTCTCGACTCTTTAGCCTAGTCAGGGTCTCTTCACACCAGAGGTTGAGGTCTGTTTCATAGAGGGAAATGGTCATAGCTTTTACCTTATATTTTAGGACTTACGCAAATGTGATCTAAAACCCTGACTCTAATTGGGGTGTGGGGCTACGCCCTCAAACTCCCTTTTGTCAACACTGCCAAAATCAGAATGCGTAAGTCCTGATCTCTTGTGCTCTATCCTACTCTTTTGTGATTCACTAGCCTAAAACCTTAATTCTAAATGGGGCCATGCCCCATACCCTACTTGAGGACTTTGTCCCCAACTCTTTTTTACCAATTATTTAGATAATCTTTAGATATATTCCTAAATCTTAATAATTAGTCTAGGTGTAGAAAAAATATTTGACCAGTTAATTATTTTTGCTCAAAAAGTTTTCCACAGGTTTTTCCACAGGTAAAGGAAAGTTTTCCACAGAAAAGTCAGAGTTTTCCACAGGTGATCTGGGAGGAAAGGACTAGCTAGCTCGATCCTACTGAGGTTTGAGGGCTATGGCTGTGGAAAGCCCAGATTTTTAGTCAAAGATTACGATATGTAACAAAAAATTATCCAAAACATAGATGATTAGCTGTCAAGTAGGCAAATTCTGCTGTAAGCCCAGCGTTGACAAGCCTATATTTTGGTCACACAATGTAAGCCCATGCAGTATCCCAGAGGTTTGCTATGAACTCAACTGTCAGCATCTACGCCGAGATCCCCGAAGAACTTCACCTAACCTTGAAGGGTTATCTGGAAAATCATACCGATTGGGATCAAGATCGGGTGTTTGCCGCCGCACTCTCCTTGTTTTTACTGCAAAATGGTAGCTATGATGCAGGTGTGTCTTCGCCCAACTACCGCAGTGCTGCTAAGGTCTACCTCAATTCTTTGTTCCAACCTTCCTTTTAACAGGACTTACGCAGTCTGATTTGGGAAGTTTGGGAAAAAGGCAGTTATAGCCCCACACCCCAATTAAATCTTAGGTTTTAAGTCACGTCTAGGTAAGTCCCACTTTTAATTAATTTGAACCCATGACTTCTGAGCAACATTCATCTTTAGACCAGCTAGTGGATGTAGTAGTGGTGGGTGGCGGCATTAGCGGTTTGAGCCTGGGCTGGTGGCTACAAAAGCTCTGCCCCAATCAAGCGCAAATTTGGCTAACCGAGATGAGCGATCGCTGCGGTGGCTCGATTGTTACTGCCCGTAATGGTGCTGGCTTTCAATGGGAAGAAGGACCTAACAGCTTTGCCCCTAGTCCTGGGATTATGCGCTTGGTGGTAGACTTGGGCTTAACTGAGCAGCTAGTGTTAGCTGATCGCCGTCTACCGCGCTATATCTACTGGACTGGGCAACTTTTACCTGTACCAATGTCTCCCCAGGATGCGCTCGCTACGCCTTTGTTAAGTGGATTAAGTAAACTAAGAGCAGCTTTAGGGGCTTTGGGTTTTGTCCGCCCTGCCAATGCTCAGGAAGAAAGCATAGATCAGTTTGTACGGCGGCAGTTGGGAGCAGAAGTGGCAGAACGATTGGTGGCTCCGTTTGTGTCGGGTGTCTATGCAGGTGATCCCCAAGCATTAAGTATGGCAGCAGCTTTTCGGCGAGTGGCAAGCCTAGAGCAGGACTACGGTGGGCTGTTGGCGGGTGCAATCTTGAGTAGAAAAAATCAGCCCAAGCCGCCAGTGGCTGAGGACTTGCCCGTAACTAAGCCTGGGGAACTAGGCTCCTTCAAGCTTGGTTTAGAGACTCTACCCCAAGCGATCGCTCAAAAATTTAGCCATCAGGGGGGACAGATCAAGCTCAACTGGTCACTACAACGGCTCGAACACCAGCCTGATCGCACTTACAGGCTAGTTTTCCATACCCCCATGGGAGTGCAAGTTGTCCAGACTAGGTCTGTGGTTTTAACTACTCCCGCCTATGTCACTGCTCAGCTAGTGCAGCAACTAGCCCCTAGTTTGAGTGATGCGCTCAAGCAAATTTTCTACCCCGCCGTGGCAGTGGTGGCAATGGCTTATCCCAAGGCAGCGTTCAAGGCAGAATATGCCGATTTGCGTGGTTTTGGCAACCTCAATCCCCGTGGTCAGGGCATTCGCACCCTGGGTACGATCTGGGCTTCGAGTTTGTTTAGCGATCGCGCTCCTGCGGATTTTCACTTACTACTAAATTTTATTGGCGGCACTACTGATCCTGAAGTGGCCGAATTGAGCTCAGAGCAAATCGTGCAGGCAGTAGATCAAGATTTGCGTCAGATCCTATTGACAAAATCGGTTACCCCTGAGGTTTTAAATGTGAAACTCTGGCGACAAGCAATCCCCCAATATGGCTTTAAACATCTGGAAAGAATTAAGCTCCTAAACCAGACTCTAGCCCAACTGCCAGGGCTGTATGTTAGCAGCAATTATCAAGCAGGTGTGGCTCTGGGTGATTGCATTAACCAAGCTGAAGCGATCGCTAGGGAGATTAGGGCTGATTTTTTAACTAGGCGGATCTAATCAGCTTCCAGCCCTGCATTGGTTTTATTGGATCGCGTTTGGGTCAGTTCAGTTAAGGACTTACCCAATATTTAGCCTGCGTAACTCCTAAAAATTAAACTTACGCCAAGGTGATCTAAAAACCCTGGCTTTAAGCGGGGTGTGGGGCTACGCCCTCAAACTCCCTTTTTACAAAACTTGCCCAATTAGGCTGCGTAAGTCCTGATTTTCTTTTGACGTACCCAGGGCGCGACTGCCAAATATCTGCAACAAGGGTACCGTAAGATGATATTTTGAACATTAAGATCTAGCTAAATTTCTTTAGCCACTAATTCTTTAATTAACCTCGATTAAGCAAGAGAGCAAGCAGCGAGCATGGTCACTACCGCAGAAAAAACAAACACTGGTTATATTACCCAGGTGATTGGTCCAGTTGTCGATGTGGAATTTCCCGATGGCAATCTGCCCAAAATTTATAACGCCCTAGTAGTATCTGGCAGAAACTCTGCTGGACAAGAAGTCAAAGTTACCTGCGAAGTACAGCAACTTCTGGGCGACAATCAAGTCCGCGCCGTTGCTATGAGCAGCACTGATGGGATTGTACGGGGCATGAATGTAATTGATACCCAGGATGCCATTAGCGTGCCTGTCGGTAAAGCTGTACTGGGCAGAATTTTCAATGTTTTGGGCGAGCCAATTGACGAAATGGGTGAAGTCGCTGCCGAAGTTACTTCGCCAATTCACCGCTCTTCTCCCGCCTTTATCAATCTCACCATTAAGCCTGAAGTATTTGAAACTGGGATTAAAGTAATTGACTTACTGGCTCCCTATCGCAAGGGCGGCAAAATCGGCCTATTTGGCGGTGCGGGTGTGGGTAAAACCGTATTGATTCAAGAGTTGATCAACAACATTGCTAAAAAACACTCTGGCGTATCAGTATTTGGCGGCGTAGGTGAGCGTACTCGCGAAGGTAATGACCTCTATAACGAATTTAAAGAGTCGGGCGTACTCAATAGCGTTGCACTAGTCTATGGTCAAATGAATGAGCCACCTGGCGCCAGAATGCGGGTGGGCTTGTCGGCTCTGACCATGGCCGAATATTTCCGCGATGTTTCTAAGCAAGATGTATTGCTGTTTATCGATAATATCTTCCGCTTTGTGCAGGCAGGTTCTGAAGTATCGGCACTATTGGGTAGAATGCCTTCGGCCGTAGGATACCAACCTACCCTAGGAACCGAGATGGGAGATTTGCAAGAACGGATTACCAGTACCACTGACGGCTCGATTACCTCCGTGCAGGCTGTGTATGTACCCGCAGATGACTTGACCGACCCTGCTCCTGCTACTACCTTTGCCCACCTAGATGCTACTACGGTATTATCCCGCAGCTTGGCTTCTAAGGGCATCTACCCTGCGGTTGATCCCCTCGGTTCTACTTCTACCATGTTGCAACCAAGTGTGGTGGGCGATCGCCACTATACCGTAGCCAGAGCCGTGCAGAAGACTCTCCAGCGCTACAAAGAGCTGCAAGACATCATTGCAATTCTGGGGCTAGATGAACTTTCAGAAGACGACCGCCTAATTGTGGCTCGCGCCCGTAAGGTAGAACGCTTCTTGTCCCAGCCCTTCTTTGTGGCTGAGATTTTCACTGGTTCTCCTGGCAAATATGTGACCATTGCCGAGAGCATTGATGGATTTGAACGCATTCTCAAAGGCGAGTTTGATGATCTGCCAGAGCAGGCATTTTACTTGGTGGGCAACATTGATGAGGCGGTAGAAAAAGCTGCCAAAATCAAGGCTAAAGAAGCCAAGTAAGCCCGCTATTTACACCCAGGGCTAGCCCCTGGGACTATGATTATTCATTTATCCTCCACTCCTATGACCTTAGCTGTAAAAGTTATATCTCCTGACCAAACTGTGCTGGATGTGGAAGCTGAGGAAATTATCCTCCCCAGCACCACTGGGCAGCTAGGTATTTTAACCGACCATGCTCCTTTGCTCACCGCCTTAGAAATTGGGGTGATGCGCTATTATCAGAACAAATCTTGGCAAGCGATCGCTCTGATGGGTGGTTTTGCTGAAATTGAACAAAATGAAGTGACTGTGCTGGTGAATAGCGCCGAACTATCTAGCTCCATTGATCCAGCGATCGCTAAGCAAGAACTAAGTGCCGCCGAGCAAGCCCTGAACCAAGTCAAGGCGGAGGACAAGCAAGGCAAAATTATGGCTGAAACCCAGTTACGCCGCGCTCGCGCCAGATTCCAGGCTACGGTTGCTAGTTAGTTTAGGGGCGATCGCCCTAATTGCTACCTTGTTGGGAGTGGGCTTTAGCCGCCTATTCCCCTACCAATTTAGTTGGTTCTTGCAACTGCGCCGCCCCAAGTGGCTGACCTTTGAGCCACTGATTCCATTGATTTGGATCGGCATTTTTATTTGCGGCATCTGTTCAGCTAACTACGCTTGGCAAAGTAGAGCCAACTGGTTGATCATGTCTGCCTATGGCATTTTGGAGCTACTGATCCTAGCCTATACGCCCACCCTCTGTAGATTGCGCAGCTTGACTGCTGGAACGGTAGTAGCAGCCCTTGGCTTGGGCTGGGGTCTAGCTCTGACCTTACAAGTAGCAGCGATCGCGCCCATGGCTGCTTGGTTGTTGCTTCCTTATTTACTCTGGTCGCCGATTGGTACCTATGTTACCTGGTCAATGATTAAACTTAACCCCCAGGCTCGTTAATCCCTGTTTTAAGGTTGAGCTATGATTAGCTTGTGTATTTGGCCAAATTACGCCCATATATAGCTCATGAATATTGGTAAAAGATCTGGTTTTAGCAATCTCAGGGTCAATCTACTACGAGAAGGGATTGTCGAATCAGTGCACCTTTGCCATGCGGCTGTGGTCAACCAGAGAGGGCGGTTGCTATCGGCAGCAGGAGATCCAGAAGCAGCCACCTTCGCTCGCTCATGCTTGAAACCAATTCAGGCGATTCCTGTGTCTGTGAGTGGAGCTTTAGAGCGATTTCGCCTGGGTGAGCAGGATCTAGCAGTCATCTGTGGTTCTCATCAAGGAGCGATCGCCCAAGCCCGACAAGTGTTTAACATTCTTTGGCGCTGTGATGCCGAAGCTGAAGTATTGCAATGTCCTATTCCTGACCACGGCCATAGCTGCCTGCAACATAACTGCTCTGGCAAACATGCGGGCATGATCGCTGTGTGTCAACAGCACAACTGGAGTTTACAGGGCTATCTACATCGCAACCATCCGATTCAGCAACTGATTCTAAATACGATGGCGGAAATGCTCCATATGCCAGCCGCAGAGTTCATCGGTGTCCATGATGATTGTGGTGTGCCTACCTATCTCCTTCAGGTAGCGCAGCTTGCCCACCTCTACGCCCAACTTGCTAGTTCCAACCAACTACATCTAGTGAGAATCGGCCGCTCCATGGTCAATCACCCCGATATGGTATCTGGAGTGGGGCAATTTGACACTGAGTTGATGCAAATGACCAGTGGGGAAATTGTGAGTAAGTCTGGGGCTGAAGGACTGCAATGTATTGGCAAACTCAACGACGGCCTAGGCTTAGCGATTAAAGTGATGGATGGTGGTAAGCGAGCAAAGCAGGCAGCAGCGCTACATCTGTTAAAACAACTGAGTTGGATCTCTACCACAGTAGCCGACACCCTGGCAGAGAAGTTTAGCTTAGTGGGTAAATACTCTCGTCTGGAAGTGGTTGGCGATTTATCTTTTCTTTAGCGCTTAGATGCAGAACCTACTCACCTATGCTCCCCTAGAGCTATCTGAAATCTACCGGCAAGTCGATCATCCTGCTAATGGCGCGATCGTGGTATTTAGTGGCATGGTACGCAATCATAGTCAGGGTAGGTCAGTTGCCTATTTAGACTATCAAGCCTATGAACCCATGGCACTCAAAATATTTGAGGAAATTGGGCAGCAGGTTCAGCAGCTTTTTCCTCAAGTTCAGCCCTTTGCCATTCACCACCGCCTGGGTAAATTAGCGATCGGGGAAGTGAGTGTGCTAATTGCGGTGGGTTCGCCTCACCGTCAGGCTGCTTTTGCTGCCTGTGAATATATGATTGATACCCTGAAACAGCAAGCCCCAATTTGGAAAAAAGAATACTGGCAGAACGGTGATAGCTCTTGGGTATAGAATTTAAGTATTCAATTTCCCATAATCATGACCAAAGTAGAGATTTACACTTGGAGTAGCTGTCCATTTTGCCTTCGGGCTAAAAAGCTGTTGCAGCAAAAGGGCGTTACCTACATTGAACATAAAATTGATGGAGATGAACAGGCTCGTCAAGCCATGGTCAATAGGGGCTCTGATGGTAAGCGCTCGGTGCCACAAATCTTTATCAATGACGAGCATGTCGGTGGTTGTGACGCTCTGTATGACTTGGAGGCAGCAGGTGAGTTAGATCGGTTACTAGGTTAATTGATTGAGTATCTCAGCTTTTTTAGAAAAGGAGCATAGCCCCGCCATTAGTTTTGTTTCTTCCCCTTCATAAGTCCTAATGCTTCCAGAGGGTTTTCCATGCAAGAGATGATCTAGTGCAGGACTTACGCAGCCTAAGTTAGGAACTGTTGTAAAAAGGGAGTCTGAGAGCAAAGCCCTCAAGTGGAGCCCCACACCCCAGTTAAAGCCAGGGTTCTAGATCACCTTTGCGTAAGTCCTATAGTGGTTGGGTGTGGAAATTTGGGGTGGCTCTGGTAAGCTAGTCTCTAAATAGTTGATTGGAATCAAAATTATGCTACACCTGCCCTTTCACCTTGCCATGCACATTCCTGATGGCTACCTCAGTCTACCAGTGATTATTTGCGGTTGGGCGATCGCGGCGGGGTTAATAACCCTAGCTATCCTCAGACTTGGCACAGAGTCACCACGCTCCACCCCCTTGTTGGTAGCCACCTGTGCAGCCTTGATCTTTGCGGCACAAATGGTAAACTTCCCGATCGCTGATGGCACTTCTGGACACGTATTGGGCGGAACCCTGGCGAGTGTGCTGTTGGGCCCTTGGCTAGGCTGCCTGGTAATGGCGGTGGTATTTACTGTGCAGGCGGTAGTATTTCAAGATGGTGGCATTACCGCCCTCGGCGCTAACATTGTGATTATGGGTTTGATTGGTACCCTCGGCGGCTTTGGTCTGTATCAACTGCTGCGTAATTTTCTGGGCAAATATAGCTGGCTGAGCCTTTCCCTATCGGTAGCGATCGCTGCCTGGAGTAGCGTAGTAGGTGGCTCTATGGTCTGTGCCGTAGCCCTAGCAGTTTCTGGGACAGTGGCGCTGGAATTGGTTTTGCCTGCCATGGTGTCGTGGCATTTGCTAATTGGCATCGGTGAAGCCTTGATCAGTGTGGCAGTGATCAGTTTTGTGGGGCGCAGCTATCCTGAGTTAATTTCTAGCCGTCAACCTGTCAACAACTAGCCTAGGTGTTGAAAATATGTCAAATTCTACCAACCGCTTGATCAAGGTCGGCTGTGGTACCGCCCTAGTAGTGGCTACCCTGTTATCTCCCTTGGCTAGTTCAGATCCCGATGGTTTAGATCGAGTAGCTACGGATCTGAAATTTGCCCACAAAGCCGACTCTAAACCCCTAGCTCAACAGTTACCGTTCTATCAAGTATTTGAGGAATACCAACTCAAAGTGGTCAGCACACAAAAAATTTCTACAGCCCTAGCAGGAATAATTGGTACATCTGCTAGCTTTGGGCTGACCTGGGCGATCGCTAAACTGATGCTCAAATCTGCACCGCAAGAAGATACCTAGCTCCTATTTGGCTCAGTTCTACTCCTGATCCCAAGCAGCAAAACCTAATCCTTGGTCAACTAGTCACCTATGCTAGACTGCTGATGTTTGCATCATTAAGTAAAGATTTATCAAGCAGTTAAATGTACATTATTGAACTAGTCATCAAAGGTAATCCGCTCACCCTGGCAGTGCAGCGTAAAGATCAGGAGGGCGCAGAGCATCTCTATCAAGATTTGGTGCAGAGACTATCGAGGGAGAATCACCTGATTGAGTTGAGTTGCGAAAAAGAAATTGGTAAAAAAGTGGCAGTATTTAGTGGTGAAGTCTCAGCGATCGCAATCTCGGAAAAGTCTGGCAATATGACCAATCTGGGTGCAGGGTTTGTACGCTGATCCTGGACTATGACCAAAACTCAACTGGCGGTTGAAGACCTAAGTTTTGTTTGGGCAAGTGGCAAAAAAGTTTTAGATCATTGCAGTCTAGAAGTGCCGATCGGTGAGTTTTGGATGCTGCTGGGTAGTAATGGCAGTGGCAAATCAACCTTGCTCAAGCTGTTAGCCCGACTGATTCAGCCTCAAACGGGTAAGATCACCATTGGCGCTGAAGTCGGATTTGTGTTTCAGAATCCTGATCACCAGTTGGTGATGCCTACGGTGGGAGCCGATGTGGCTTTTGGCCTAGTATCGGAAAATTTATCCTATGCCGAAACTAAAGTCCGGGTGGCAGAATCCTTGGCAGCAGTCAACCTCGGCGGATTTGAACGCAGACCGATCTACGCTCTTAGTGGTGGTCAAAAGCAACGGGTGGCAATTGCTGGCGCGATCGCTCGCCAAGCCAAAATCCTCCTGTTAGATGAACCAACTGCCCTGTTAGATCAAGAGGGACAACTGGAGCTAGTCAGTTCAGTGCAGACCCTGGTGCGCCAGACCAAAATTACCGCCCTCTGGGTTACCCATCGCCTGAATGAGTTAGATTATGCGGATGGAGCTTTTTTGCTAGAGGGCGGTCGCGTAGTTGAGCAAGGGGATCCAATTCGACTCAAGGCTAGGTTGGTAAAAGCCTAGTGACCAGCATTTGCGCCAGCCGCCCGCTTGTAGGCCTCGTCTAGCACTTCACTCAAGGTTGGATGGGCATGGACTTGGCGCGCCAGATCTTGAACTTGAGCCCGACTAGCGATCGCATTGGCAGCTTCTTGAATGAGATCAGAGGCGTGGATGCCGAGAATATGCACCCCCAAAAGTTCGCCATTGTCCTGGCGGTAAATGATCTTAGCTAGACCATCGGTTTCAGCTTCAGCGATCGCTTTGGAATTACCTTTAAAATAGGAACGCACCGTCGCGATCGAGAAATTTTCCGCCTGGGCTTGCGCCTGAGCTTGGGGTTCAGTCAGACCCACAAAGCTAATTTCGGGATGGGTAAAGGCTGCAGCCGGAATACTGAGATAATCTACCGTAGCAGGGCGCTGGCAGATGTTTTCCACCGCCGCAATCCCCTGGGCAGAGGCAGTATGTGCCAGCATCATTTTGCCAGTGGCATCGCCAATTGCCCACACATGGGGTACAGCCGTTGCTAGATGTTGATCAACCTCAATAAAGCCCCGCTGATTGGTGCTGAGCCCCACGGTTTCTAGTCCTAGATCTTGGGTAAGGGGGACGCGACCAGTGGCAACTAGGCAGGCATCTACTTCTAAAATCTCACCATCGGATAGCTCAATGATCACAGGCGCACCTGGAATTACTTTCTTGGCTCGCACGCCCACTCTAGTTTCAATGTCACGCGCCTTTAACAACACCCGATCGGCAATTTTGGCAATGTCAGGGTCAAAGCCAGGCATCAAGGTGTCGAGGGCTTCAATCATGGTGACTTCACTACCGAGGGCAGTATAGATGTCGGAAAACTCCAGCCCAATATAGCCACTGCCGATGATCGCCACCCATTGAGGTAGCCAGTCTAGGCGAATGCCTTCATCGCTGGTAAATACGGTGCGGCCATCTAGGGTGATCCCAGGTGGCACAAAAGGTACAGAGCCAGTAGCAATGATGATGTCTTGGGCAGTAACTTGGCGATCGCCCACCTGCACAGTATGCGCCCCTGCCAGTTTGCCCCTACCAACTAGGACATCTACCCCCAAGCGCTTAAGGCTGTTGGTTAAATCCCCTCGCAGTTTGTCTACGGTGTGGGCGGCATGATCAGCGATCGCGCCACGGTCAAAGGTAACATCCCCTGCTGTAATGCCCAAGAGCTTGAGGTGTTCTTTAGCACGCAGTTCCCGCACCTTCCCAGATGCTGCTAGCAAAGCCTTAGAAGGAATGCAGCCCCGATTCACGCAAGTTCCGCCTAGCTCTGCCAACTCGACGATCGCAGTTTTTAGTCCATTAGCGATCGCGTGTAAAGCTGCCCCGTGACCACCTACGCCCGCGCCAATAATCACCAAATCATAGTCAAATTTTCCTGTCACCCGATCTGCTCCTTTTGTGTAGATTTCCCTATTTTGCCATTCAGGGATCAAGCTCGGTAGAATTTGTTTAAGGATTTAGGCAAAGATGAATTTTGGCAAGGGCTCTAGAAATTTTTCCTGGTATCATAGGCAGGGCTCGCGCAGTCTGATTTAGGAAGTGCTGTAAAAAGGGAGTTTGAGGGCAAAGCCCCACACCCCAATTAGAGTCAGGGTTTTAGGTCACGTTTGCGTAAGTCCTGATCGGAATAGTATTTGAGAATCCCATGCACCGAATTGCCGCGATCGCAGGCGAATGGCAACCAGGCGATGAGCGAATTACCTTTGTTGATCAACAGCCAGGGGAAATTGTGATCATTACGGCTGCCGACACTGACATTTTAACTTTGAGCCAAGTAGCTCCCAGCTTGGATTCTAGCTTTCCCAGCTTGAGGGTAGTGAATCTTTTGCAACTGCAACTGCAAATTGTGATTGATACCTATGCGGAAGAAGTGTTAGCCCATGCCAAGGTAATTATTTTACGCTTGATTGGCGGCCAGTCCTATTGGAGCTATGGGCTGGAAGTAGTCAAAGCCACCGCAGCACAGCAGGAAACCAAATTGATTGTGCTACCAGGGGATGAGCGCCCCGATCTGAATTTGATTAGCCATGGGAATGTGGATTTGGGTCTGGTTAATCAAGTCTGGCGCTATTTCTTGGAAGCTGGAACCGATAACTATCTTCATCTTTTGCGATTTGTAGCGCGGGAATTTCTAGATCGAGATTATGCTTGGCAGCCCCCCCAACCTGTGCCCCGCATTGGCACTTATGGTCAGTGGCATGGGGGCGAGAAAATGAGTGTAGCGATTCTATTCTATCGGGCGCATTTTCTGGCAGGGAATCTAGGCGTAATTGATGCCCTTTGTGATCAATTATTGAAGTTTGGGATTGCACCCTTGCCAATTTTTATCTCTTCGCTCAAGGAACCAGATCTACAAGCCGAGTTATTGAATTTATGTCAAGGGGTAGGATTAATTCTAAATAGCACTAGTTTTGCGATCGCTAGTTTAGAAACCGATTCTCCCCAAGTGGAACTGTGGCAAGCTCTCAACCTTCCAGTCTTGCAGATTATTTTTAGTGGTGGTGGGAAAGAGCATTGGCAAGATTCTAGTCAGGGAATGAGCCCTAGGGACATGGCAATGAATGTGGTGCTGCCAGAAGTGGATGGCAGAATTATTACCCGTGCGGTTTCTTTTAAAGCGGGATTAAAAACCAATGCTGCCCTCCAAACTGAAGTGGTGGGCTATGAACCAGAATTGAGCCGAACTCAATTTGTGGCAGAATTGGCGGCCAACTGGTTGAAATTAAAGCATTGTCCCAAATCCCAAAGGCGTATAGCCCTAGTACTAGCCAATTATCCCAACCGCAACGGCAGAATCGCTAATGGCGTGGGTTTAGATACACCTCAAAGTTGTGTGGAGATTTTGCGTGCCCTGCACCAGGAAGGGTATAGGATCACGAATTTACCCGAAGATAGCGCTGGATTAATCTCGGCCTTAACTAAGGGCATCACTAATGATCGAGAGAATTCAGCGTTGAAGCCAGCTAGCCAGGTATTGAGTTTGCCTAGGTATTTAGAGTGGTTTGGCAGCTTGGGGTTGGCGGTTCAAGCATCTTTAAGGAATCAGTGGGGAATGCCCACAGCAGATTTAATTATTCCTGGTATGCAGTTGGGAAATCTCTTTATCGGCATTCAGCCGCCTAGGGGTTATGACCGCGATCCAAGCCTAAATTATCATGCGCCAGATTTACCCCCCACCCATGAATATCTCGCCTTTTATGTTTGGCTACGCCAGAGTTTTGGCGCACAAGCAATCGCTCACATTGGTAAACATGGCAATTTGGAATGGTTGCCAGGCAAGACCATTGCCCTCTCGGCCGACTGCTTTCCCGAAATCGCTTTAGGCGCATTGCCCCATTTCTACCCTTTTATTGTCAATGATCCAGGTGAAGGCTCTCAAGCGAAGCGACGCAGTCAGGCGGTGATTCTCGATCATCTCACCCCACCCATGACCAGAGCCGAGCTCCATGGCAATATGCAGGCTTTAGAAGCCTTGATCGATGAATATTATGAAGCTCAAACCCTAGATCTAAAAAGACTTCCAGCCATCCGCGATCGCTTGCAAGAGTTAATCATTCGCGAACATCTGCATTTAGATTTAGGCATCAGTCTCACAGAATTGGAAGATAAGCTCAGCCAAGTGCTTACCAGTGCCGATGGCTATTTGTGCGAATTGAAAGAAGCGCAAATTCGCGATGGTCTGCATATATTTGGACAATGCCCCACAGGTAGCCAACTACGAGATTTAATTATTGCGATCGCCAGGGCACCCCACGATCAATACCTGGGACTGAATCGCGCGATCGCGCTGGATTGGCAGTTGGATTTTGATCCTTGGCTAGCTGACCTGGGTACTCAGTTACCAGATCATCAAATCATTGGTGATTGGATTGCAAAGATTGAGCAGTTCAATCTGGAATTGGTTGAGAGCTTATTGCAGGGAATCTTCCCAACCGCAGGAGCATACACCACCAAAGAATTAGCCTGGATTCGCGATCGCTTGCTCCCTGACCTCAAAGCGACTGATCAAGAAATCACTAATCTATTGCGCGGATTGAATGGCGAGTATATTCCCAGTGGAGCATCGGGCGCCCCCAGTCGTAGTCGCCCAGAGGTCTTACCTACCGGTCGCAATTTCTACAGCGTGGATATTCGGGCGGTGCCCACCGCGATCGCTTGGGACGTGGGCTATCGTGCTGCTGAACTCCTGATTGAAACCTACACCCAAACCCACGGCGAATATCCCCAAACTGTAGGCTTATCCATTTGGGGCACTTCCACTATGCGCACTGGGGGAGATGATGTAGCCCAAGCCCTAGCTCTGTTGGGCGTAAGACCAAAATGGGACAATCGCCGCGTAGTAGATTTTGAAATTTTGCCGCTCTCCTTCCTAGGCAGACCAAGAGTAGATGTGACCTTGCGCATCTCTGGTTTTTTTCGCGATGCTTTTGCCAATTTAATTGATTTATTTGACAGTGCCGTAGAAGCGATCGCCAGCCTAGATGAACCCCCCGATCAAAATCCTTTAAGCGCCAGAGTAGCCCAAGAAACCCAAACTTGGCAGGATCAAGGACTAGATCTAGTAGCCGCCCGAACCCGATCGCGCTATCGCATATTTGGTTCCAAACCCAGTGCCTATGGAGCAGGATTACAAGGGTTAATTGAAGCCCAAAACTGGGAATCCGATGCCGACCTCGCCCGTGCCTACATCAATTGGAGCGCCTACGCCTACAGCAAGCATGAGCAGGGGAAATCCGCCCCCGAAGCCTTTAGCCAGAGGCTTTCCCAACTGGAAATCGTGCTGCAAAACCAAGATAACCGCGAACACGATCTATTGGATTCCGATGACTATTACCAATTCCAAGGAGGAATGGCGGCGGCCGTCAAACTGCAATCGGGTCAACTGCCAGAGTTATATTTTGGCGATCACAGTCGTCCCGCCCAGCCCAAGGTGCGGCAACTCAGCCAGGAAATCTCACGGGTATACCGCTCGCGAGTGACCAATCCCAAATGGATTGCTGGAATAATTCGCCATGGCTACAAGGGTGCCTTTGAGATGTCTGCCACTTTGGATTTTTTGTTTGGCTTTGATGCCAGTACCAACATCGTGCCGGATTTTATGTATGCAGGTATTGCCCAGGCCTATTTACTAGATCCTCAAGTGCAAGCTTTCTTACAGCAAGCCAATCCCTGGGCGATGCGCGACATAGCCGAGCGCCTCTTGGAAGCTCATCAGCGCCAACTCTGGCAAAACGCCGACCCCAGCTTAATTGAGCAGTTGCGTCACCTAGTTCATGCCGCCGAAGGGGTAATTGAAGAAAGTTAATTTAAATTAATAAGTCGCGTTTGCGTAAGTCCTAAGGCAATGCCGAGAAACCCCTAGTCTGCACCTAAGTCCTGGTAAAATATCAACACTTACGCAGTCTAATTTGGCAGCTTTTGTAACCAAAAGTTTGAGACCAGAGCCCCACCCCACCCAGAGTCAGGGTTTTAGATCACCTTTGCGTAAGTCCCAGATATGATTGAATTCTTAACTAATTTCCCCAAAGCAGCTAAGCCCATGTCAAAATCAACTGTAATTGCTCCTTCCATTCTCTCTGCCGACTTCAGCCGCCTGGGTGAAGAAATTCGGGCTGTAGATCTAGCTGGCGCTGACTGGATTCATGTAGATGTCATGGATGGTCGTTTTGTGCCTAACATCACGATCGGGCCATTGATTGTGGAAGCTATTCGGCCTGTGACCCAAAAACCCCTGGATGTTCACCTGATGATCGTTGAACCAGAAAAATACGTGGCCGACTTCGCCAAGGCCGGTGCTGACATTATCTCTGTCCATGCGGAGCACAATGCTTCCCCTCACTTGCATCGTACTCTCGGTCAAATTCGTGAACTAGGTAAACAAGCTGGCGTAGTCCTGAATCCTTCCACCCCATTGTCTCTAATCGAATATGTGCTGGAGCTTTGCGATTTAATTTTGATTATGAGCGTCAATCCTGGTTTTGGTGGTCAAAGCTTTATTCCTGGTGTAGTGCCTAAAATTGCCAAGCTGCGCCAAATGTGTGAAGACCGCGGTCTAGATCCTTGGATTGAAGTAGATGGCGGGCTCAAGGCCAACAACACCTGGCAAGTCCTAGATGCTGGAGCCAATGCAATTGTGGCTGGTTCGGCTGTATTCAAGGCACCTGACTATGGTAAAGCGATCGCTGATATTCGCCATAGTAAAAGACCAGATTTAGTTACAGCTTAGGCTCTAGAACAGTTTGGGAGCAAGCCCATGGCCAACCATCAATTGTCAAAACCATGGCAAAAATTACACCAGTATGCCTGCACTGTTCCCGTGTTTGGCTTGATCCCCTCGGTGATTGCCCTAGCTAGCCGCCAGCAAAATCCCCAACTCAAACATACTGCCAAAATCTCCCTGGGGTTGATGCTGGTCTGGGCAGGGATTTACCTCAATTTGGGTACAGGGGTACGTCAAGAACTTTATCAGGGTTCACTCACTTCCATTTATTTTCTGGCTTCCGTGGGGCTAATGTTGCGAATCTATCTCAAGTCTATGAGAGCTTTAAAGAAGTAACTACATATGGGCTATTCACCAACTATTCGGGTACTGGCATTGGGCGTGATTTGCGATCGCCAGCGAGTATTCATGTCTGAGGGGCATGATCCAGTTAAAGGGCAAACCTTTTATCGGGCTTTGGGTGGCGGCATTGACTTTGGCGAGTCGAGCGCGGCAGCTTTAGTGCGAGAGTTTAAGGAAGAGCTAGACACTGAAGTGGTAAACCTCAGCTATTTAGGCTGCCTAGAAAATTTGTTTAGCTTTAATGGGCAGCCTGGCCATGAGATTATCCAGCTTTATAGTTGTGAGTTTCAAGATCCTAAATTTTACCAACTAGAGCAGATTGAGTTTGCTGAAGGAGCGCGGCGCAAGTTGGCTCTGTGGGTAGATATCAACCGATTCCTCAGTGGCGAGTTAATCCTCTACCCCGATGGCATGACTAGGTATTTGGGCGGCGATTAGTCAGTCTGTTTCCTGTTATTGCAATTTTTAAAAGCAGGACTTTCGCAGCCTAAGTTGGGAATTGTTATAAAAAGCGAGTTTGAGGGCAAAGCCTTCAAGTGGATCCCCACACCCCACTTAAAGCCAGGGTTTTAGATCACCTTTGCCTAAGCCCTAAAAAGAATGGGGTACAGAAATCATCAAAGCCCATGGCGGGGCTATGCCCTCCTTTTGATCACCCACGAACTGGCAAACTGCCATATACTGCAATAGCTCAGATATACCAGAAACCTATGCAGCTTTTTTACCTGCCTGGAGCTTGCTCCCTTGCCCCCCATATTGTGCTGGAGTGGATTGCGGCGGCTACTGGTGAAACCTTTAGCTTGTTTAGGGTGGAGCGCGGTACTACTCGTAGTCCTGAGTATCTGCGGGTTAATCCCTTGGGCAAGGTACCAGCCCTGTTGGTTAAGCCTGAGCTTTTGCTAGTAGAGGCGGCGGCAATTTTGCTGTATTTGGCGGAGCAGTATCCAGCTTTGGATTTAGGCTATGGCGATCGCCCCAAGTATGAACTGCATCGCTGGTTGTCTCACTTTACTGGCAATGTCCATCCTGCTTTTTTCCCCTTTTTTGCGCCCCAGCGCTACAGCAGTAATCCTGATTGGCATCAGGTGCTCCGTGAGCACGCCTTTGGAGTGATTGGTGAGCAGCTAGAGTTTTTGAATACTCACATGAGCGATCGCGCCCATATGTTGGCAGACCGCCGCACGATTCTTGATCCCTATTTGTTTGTGTTTTTGCGCTGGAGTAAGTCTCTACCCAAGTCTGTGCAGGAGTATGAGCATTTGCACCGATTCTATAGGGAATTTGCCCAAGATCCAGGTGTGCAGAGAGCTTTAACCGAGCAAAAAATTGAGGCTTAGGTTAGACTAGGCCTATAGTCTCCCAGAACTTTCTTGTCTCCATCTAGCCTGTTTGCCCAAGAGCATTTGCTGTTTCAACCAGTTGAGCCTGAACCACAGGCGATCGCTCTGATTTATGCTTTTCCCAATACCTACACCGTGGGAATTACTAGCCTGGGTTACCAGACCATTTGGGCGGATTTGGCTCAGCGACCGAATGTGGCTGTCAGTCGGTGGTTTACGGATGTGAGCGAGCCTTTACCTAGGGTGCTTGAGCTCTTGGGCTTTTCTTTTTCCTGGGAGTTAGATTATGTGCATATTCTCCAGGCACTCAGCCAGTTTCAGATCCCCATAGACAGTTGTGATCGGGGTCAAGATCACCCTCTGGTATTTGGCGGCGGCACGGTGCTCACAGCTAATCCAGAACCTTTTGCCGCTTGGTTTGATCTGATTTTGCTAGGAGATGGGGAAGAATTGCTAGGCAATTTTATTCAGGTTTTTAGCCAGGTGCGCCACTGCGCCCGTGCCGAAAAACTACTAGCACTGGCACAAGTACCAGGGATCTATGTGCCGAGTCTATACGCGGTGGCATATGCGGGGCTTGACGGTGAAATTACTAGCATCCAAGCGATCGCGCCTGAAGTCCCTGCCCAGGTAAGCAAGCAAACCCATCGGGGTGAACATCTCTCTAGCTCCAAAGTGGTCACTGCCCAAGCTGCCTGGGAGAGTATTTATATGGTGGAAGTGATTCGCAGTTGTCCAGAAATGTGCCGCTTTTGTCTGGCCAGCTATCTCACTTTACCTCTCCGCACGCCTGATGCCCAACTCAGCTTGATGCCAGCGATCGCTAAAGGCTTGGCAGTTACACCGCGTTTGGGATTATTGGGCGCATCTATTACTCAACATCCAGAATTTGAACTGTTGATTGATTTTATCGGCCAGCCGATCTATGACCAGGTGCGGTTGAGTTTAGCTTCCGTGCGCACCAACACGCTCAGTCTCAAGCTCTGTGAACTGCTCAGCCGCCGCGACTGTCGCTCAGTCACGATCGCGATTGAAAGCGGTTCCGAAAGGTTGCGTCAAATTATTAACAAGAAACTTGCCCAAGCTGAAATTTTTGCGGCGGCGGCTAATGCTCAAGCGGGGGGACTAAAAGCGCTTAAGCTCTATGGCATGGTGGGAGTACCTGGCGAACTTGACCAAGACCTAGAGCAAACCCTCACTCTACTCCTAGAACTGAAAAAAACGGCACCCAAGTTGCGATTCTCTTTTGGCTGTAGTACCTTTGTGCCTAAATCTCACACTCCCTGGCAATGGCTAGGAGTAGACTTCCAAGCAGGCAATAAGCTGAAGTATCTGCAAAAGAAGTTGATGGCTCAGGGGATCGATTTTCGACCTGAAAGTTACAAGGATTCAGTGGTACAGGCTTTAATCTCCAGGGGCGATCGTCGCATTACCCCGATCTTGCGATTGGCCTATGAATTTAGTAATGGACAGGTGCCGAGCGATGGCTCCTATCGTCGCGCCTTTAAACAACTGCGTGGTCAACTGCCAGACTTAGATTTCTATGTATTTCAACCCTGGTCACAGGATCAGATTTTACCCTGGCAGCACCTAGGAGCAGCTTTGCCGGCGGATACTCTCAAGAAACACCTGCAAGCCAGTCTCGACCTAATGGCTTAAACCTAGGACTGGGGCAGGAATTGTCTGCTCTGTCCCAGGCCTTAGACATTTAGCTAGTTGCGACTTTTTAGCAAGTTTAGGAGTTGCTAAGTCTAACTGGGACTAGGCTGCTCCAATTAAATAATTAGGACTTATGCAAAGGTGATCCAAAATCCTGCCTTTAACTGGGGTATGGGGAGCCACTTGAGGGCTTTGCTCTCAAATTCCCTTTTTATAACAATTCCCAACTTAGGCTGCGGAAACCCTGTAAATCTAGAGAAAAAAGTCGAGCAAAGGCTTCCTAACAATGCTCGACTGGTCTATGCCAAAAAAATTAGAGGTTATTTTTAAGCATTTGAACTTCCCACATCTAATTTAAGCTTATTAAGAATAAATGTCAATAGATTAAGGAGGTTTTTGTCCATAGGTATTTAAGGGGGGCAAATAGCGCCATATAGTCAAGGGTTAGTTGAGATACACTGGATAAAGTTCTATTCTGGCAGTGTAGCAATGACCTCCTTTGAAAACCTGACCGCAAAAGTGATTGAGTTGCCTTTATTCCCTTTACCAGAGGTTGTACTATTCCCTGGGCAATCTCTGCCTCTGCATATTTTTGAATATCGTTATCGCATGATGATGAATACAGTGCTAGAGGGCGATCGCTGCTTCGGTATCCAAATGTGGGATAGTGATACTAAGCGACCTAAGGACGTGGGCTGCACTGCCAAGATTCTGCACTATCATCGCTTGCCAGATGACCGATTTAAGGTTTTAACCGTGGGTGAACAGCGCTTTCGGGTATTGCGGTATCTGCGCGAAACTCCCTACCGAGTTGGGTTAGTAGAATTAATTGAAGATCAAACCGGTGATGATAATAGCCCCTATCTCCTGGCTGTAGAAGTGAGAGAACTATTAGACGATGTGGTGCGCCTATCCCGCAAGCTCACGGAGCAGGAAATAGAGTTACCTCAGATTCCGCGCAGCCCGTTAGAGTTATCCTTTTGGATTGCTAGCAATTTCAATGGCGCGATCGAAGAACAGCAGGCGCTGCTTGAAACCCAGGACACTACTGCCAGATTACGGCGAGAAGCGGAGATTCTCACTTCTACCCGTAGCCAGCTAGCGGCGCGCACTGTACTCAAGGATACTTTTAGCCAAGAAAACGATTGATCAGTTCCATGACCTCTGCTCCCCATCAAGATCTGGTGATCCTAGTAGATCAGTTTGATCAGGAAATTGGCGCGATCGCTAAAATGGCTGCCCACAATCAAGGCAAGCTGCATCGGGCTTTTTCTATATTTGTAGTTAATGCCCAAGCAGAAATCTTGCTGCAAAGACGCGCCCAGCAGAAATATCACTCAGGGGGACTGTGGACAAACACCTGTTGCAGCCATCCTCGGCCTGGGGAAAGCACCGAAAGCGCTGCCCATCGACGGTTACAGGAAGAGATGGGATTTGATTGTGCCCTGGTCGAAATCTTCAGCTTTACCTACTACGCCGAGCTAGATCAAGGTCTAATTGAACATGAGTATGATCATGTATTTTTAGGTTATTTTGATCAAGAACCGCAACTCAACCCCCAGGAAGCCGAAGATTGGTGCTGGCGTGGGGTTGTCGATCTGCGTCTAGATCTGCAAGAGCATCCTGAGCGCTACACCTTTTGGCTAAAACAATGTTTTGAACGAGTTGCCAACTATCTAGAAAACCACCATGAGCGAACCTATGCTGCCTGATCTTGAGCAACTAATTCTGCGACAAAGGCAGTTTTTTGCTGGCGGTAAAACCAAGGATCTAGCTTTTAGAAAGCAGCAATTGCAAAAGCTGGGCGCGGCTCTATCCAAACACGCAGATCTGATCATGTCTGCCCTAGAGCAGGATTTAGGCAAGTCCAAGTTTGAGGCCTACAGCAGTGAAATCCTGTTTTGTTTACAAGAGCTTAAATACACCCTCAAACATCTGCAAAACTGGGCTAAGCCGCAGCCGGTATCTGTGGGTTCGCCCTTGCTGCTATTTTCTAGGGCTTATGTGCAGCCAGAGCCTTTGGGTGTAGCCTTGATCATTGCCCCTTGGAACTATCCTGTACAGCTAGCAATCTTACCCCTAATTGGCGCGATCGCAGCGGGGAACTGTGCCATTCTCAAGCCTTCAGAAATTGCTGGTCAGACTTCTGGGGCGATCGCTACTTTGATTGCAGATTGTTTTGAGCCGCAGTATGTGGCTGTAGTAGAAGGGGGGATCGAAACCAGCCAAGCACTCCTAACCCAGCAATTCGATCACATTTTCTTTACGGGCGGTACTGAAGTCGGCAGAATAGTGATGGCAGCAGCAGCCAAGCATCTCACCCCAGTTACCCTAGAGTTGGGCGGCAAAAGCCCCTGTATTGTGGCAGCAGATAGCGCGATCGCTTACACAGCCGAAAAAATTGTGTGGGGGAAGTTTTTTAATGCTGGTCAAACCTGCATTGCCCCTGACTATGTGTTAGTGGCACGATCGCGCAAAGCTGAATTAATCGCCGCCATGAACCGGGCCATCACCCAGTTTTACTCAGCCCAGCCCCAAACCAGTCCCGACTACGGCAGAATTGTCAGCTTCAAACACTTTGCCAGGCTGAGTGGTTTGATTGAAGCTTGCCGCACTGCCCCCTGCGAAATCATCATCGGCGGGGAAACCGATGCCTTGAGCCGCTACATCGCTCCCACCCTAGTTGATTGCCAAGACCTACCTACCGCTGCCAACCTCAAAATTATGGAAAGTGAGATCTTTGGGCCAATTTTGCCTGTGGTTACCTACGAGGAGCTAGACCAAGCGATCGCTTACATTAATCAGCAGCCCAAGCCCCTGGCTCTTTACCTATTCTCAGATGATCAGCCCACCCACACCCAAGTGCTGAGCCAAACTTCTTCGGGTAGTAGCTGCATCAACAACTTGATTTTGCAATCTGGGGTGCCAGACTTACCTTTTGGTGGGGTAGGTGCTAGCGGCATGGGGAGCTACCACGGCAAATATAGCTTCAGATGCTTTTCCCATTACAAGTCTGTGCTCAAGAGTCCATCTTGGCTGAAGCTCAGGTGGCTATATCCGCCCTATCGAGCCGATTTGGTTGCCTGGATTCAGCGTTTAATCTCCGTTTAGGGTCAATGACTAATTCTGATCTTTCCCTTGCCCATGGCGGTAATCTGGATTGGGCAGCGAGGTTAGTGGGCTGTACACCGCCTGAAATTTTAGATTTTTCCGCTAGTATTAACCCCTTGGGGATGCCTGCTAGTGTGAGGGCGGCAATTTGGGCTGCTTTGCCCCAGGTATATGCTTATCCCGATCGCGATTATCAAGATCTGCGTCAAGCGATCGCTGACTATCATCAGATTGATCCCACTTGGGTGATGCCCGGTAATGGGGCGGCAGAGCTACTCACCTGGGCGGCGCGAAATTTGGCTGATGCCAATACTGGATTAGTGGGCTTGGTTAGACCGGCTTTTGGCGACTATGATCGAGCTTTGCTCGCTCAAGGGGTAACTGGTTTGCCCTTGGGATTTGATTTTACGCCCGTTGCACCTGGAATTTTGGCACTTTGGCAGGGAGCTTGGGGTAGAAGCCTGCTATTGAATAACCCCCATAACCCCACTGGCAAACTGTGGCAGAGGTCTGAGCTTTTACCTTTGCTCGATCGCTTTAAACTAGTAGTGATTGATGAAGCCTTTATGGATTTTTTAGCTGATCGTGAAAGCCTGATTCAGGCAGTGGAGAGCTACCCTAACCTAGTGATCTTGCGCTCTCTCACTAAGTTTTATGGTTTGCCGGGCTTGAGAATTGGCTACGCGATCGCTGCTCCTGCCAGATTACAGCGCTGGCAAAAATGGCGTGATCCCTGGAGTGTGAACGTGTTGGCCCAGGCGGCCGCGATCGCCGGCTTGGCTGATCTGGAATTTCAGCAACGTACCTGGGCTTGGCTACCAACAGCTAGGGAGCATCTGTTTAACGGCTTGACCCAGATTCCAGGTTTAGAACCTCAGCCCAGTGCTGCCAACTTTATCTTAGTAAAAACTAGGGTTTCTAGCTTAGCGCTGCGGCAATATTTACTCTTCAATCATCGGATTTTGATTCGAGACTGCCAGAGTTTTCCTGAACTTGGCGATCGCTATTTTCGGGTATGTGTCCACACCATTGCCAATCAAACCCAGCTCCTAGCAGCCTTAGCTCAAGCGGTGACAGAACTAGACTTCAACTCCGAGCGATCGCAGTTTTTCAGCTAGCTGGTCAGCGCGAGCTCTTTCTTGCTCAACTCTAGCTAATAACTCATCTGGGGGGAGTAATTTTTGCTCATTGTCTAGGCGATAAAAGCCGATCAGGTGGGAATCTGGTTGCAGCCGCAGTTGCAACACTTGACTTTGGTTGTTGAGAATTGGCTTATAGGTGCCTTCTTCATTTAACCTAAAACCGCGAAGCTGCTCTGGAATCCAAGTGCCATGGGGATCAAATAGCCAATATTCTCGAATACTAGCTGCTCATAGAGATCAGGACTTACGCAAAGGTGATCTAAAACCCTAGCTTTGACTGGGGTGTGGGGCTACGCCCCACTTGAGGGCTTTGCCCTCAAACTCCCTTTTTACAAAAGTTCCTAACTTAGGCTGCGTAAGTCCTGAGAGATTTTTCTTGAAAAATAGATCATTTTCCCTAGTGCTTGGGGAGGTGATTTCAAAAATTACCCCTAGGATTACCCCTTCTTGCCAAATTTTATAGTTGGGACGCATCCCAGGTGCAATGCCAAATACCACCATCAGATCAGGGGCAACGCGGGCAGAGGGTAAGCCCTCAATGTAGTAAAAGAAAGTAGTAAAAGAAATTGTTGGCAAAGATGACGGCGCGATCGCCCAGATACTGGGTCAGGGTGGTGACCGCAGTCAAAATTGCCCACACATGCTCTTGCGTTTCAGCCAAGGGTTCGCCGTCGGAGCTAGGGTAGATAACTTCAGGGGCGATCGCTACCATAATTTTTGACCTACAACACTGCTACCGACTGATTAGTTTTCTTGCTATGACTCAGGGCAAACTGGAGCTTATTGAGCGCATTGACGTAGGCAGTAGCCGAAGCCACCACAATATCAGTACTAGCGGCATGACCTGAAAAAGTCCCCGCCTCATGTTTCAGCCGAATGGTCACTTCTCCTAAGGCATCAATGCCGGCGGTCACCGACTGCACCGAAAACTCAATTAATTGATTCGGTACCTGCACAATCCGACTGACCGCCTTATACATGGCATCCACTGGGCCAGTACCTACTGCTGCGTCGGTAATCTCTTCCCCATTGGGCATCAAGATCGTGACCGTGGCGGTGGGCAGAGCGCGATCGCCGCAACTCACCTGCACTTGCTGTAACTGGAACGTAGGTGGCACTTGGTTTAGTTCATCGGTAACAATCGCTTCAAGATCTAAATCCGAAATCTCTTTTTTCTTATCAGCCAGTTCCTTAAACCGCATGAATGCCTTGTTTAAATCCTGCTCCGAAAGCTCATAGCCCAATTCTTGCAAGCGACTGCTAAAGGCATGGCGACCCGAATGCTTACCCAAAATAATCTGATTCGTGGCCAAGCCTACCGACTGGGCATCCATAATTTCGTAGGTGAGCTTGTTCTTGAGAATGCCATCTTGGTGAATACCCGACTCATGGGCAAAGGCATTAGCGCCAACGATCGCTTTATTCGCCTGCACTAGCATACCGGTGTAGTTAGAAACCAGGCGGGAAGTCTTGTGAATCTGGGTGGTATCAATCCCAGTTAGGGGGAGATTAGACTCAGGATCTCTACCCAAAAACGGATTGAAGTATTGGCGGCGCACATGGAGTGCCATCACAATTTCCTCTAGAGCCGTGTTACCCGCCCGTTCGCCAATGCCATTGATCGCACATTCTAATTGTCTAGCCCCATTTTTGACTGCCTCCAAAAAGTTGGCTACGGCACAGCCGAGATCGTTGTGCCCATGGACTGAGATCACCGCCTGGTCGATATTCGACACATGATCTTTGAGCAGCTTGATCAAACCGCCAAACTCGGAAGGCATGATAAAGCCCACAGTATCAGGAATATTCACCGTAGTCGCACCTGCTGCGATCGCGGCTTCAACTACCGTGCAGAGATATTCTGGATCAGTCCGAGTAGCATCCATGGGCGAAAACTCCACATCATCACAAAAAGATTTGGCATAGGCGACCATCTCTTGAGCGATCGCTAGCACTTCCTCGCGGGACTTGCGTAGCTGGTACTCTAAATGAATGTCCGAAGTAGAGATAAAAGTATGAATGCGATGGTGAGCCGCAGGCTTAATCGCCTCTGCTGCTGCCTTAATGTCTGCCTTGATTGCCCTAGCCAAGCTACAAATAATTGGGCCATCCTCAGTGCCCACCGTTTCGGCAATTTTCTGCACCGCCTCAAAATCTCCAGGAGAAGC
>JANRLH010000066.1:0-19284 GCA_033762795.1 Pseudanabaenaceae cyanobacterium bins.68 | reverse complement strand
TCTTCGCCTTTGATGCCTATCGCGGTACCAATGGCACAGCGACTTCCCTGCAAACTGGAGTGGGCTTTAGGTTTTAGTTGGCTCTAGCTATTTTGATTAAGTGTAGGAGGGGGCTGGTTGCCCCTTTTTTAGTTAGAACTTAACTTAGAACTTAGCTCAGAACTCAGCCAATTCTCCAAATCTTGACTGCAGATTATTGCAGTTTGATAGGGGAACTACAGGAAAAAGGGAGTTTGAGGACATAGCCCTACACCCCACTTAAAGCCAGGGTTCTAGATCACCAGTGATTTGGTACAAATTCTGACTTGAGCAAAAACACTCAAAATTTCTTGATTAAAAAACCTATAATCATTGACTAGGAAATGCCATAGCCATCCTGGTTTGATCACAAAGTGAAAATAGCCAAAATAGACCCATCTAGGTAAACACTGGAGCATATGTCAGATCATCAGCTAGAAATCGAACGATTGCGATCGCAAATTGCTCAACTAGAAGCCGAAAAAACTGATCTGGAATTAACCATTGAAAATGTTACCGAACACGCGGATAGTATTGAAGCCCAGCTATTTTTAGTCAATCGCCAACTCAAAGCCGAAATTCGCGATCGCCAGGAGAAAGAAACTGCTCTCAGGGTTTCCGAAGCTCTCTTACGAGCGATCAACAAGTCCTTACAACGAGAGAAGTCTGACCTAGAACTGATCTTGGAGACTACCACCCAGCATGGCGACCTGATGGAGAATATCCTCTATGCCCAAGGGCAGCAGGAGCAACAGGAACTCTTTCACCGCATCACTGAAGCCTTACCCGATGGCATTTTATTGGCGCGACTTCCAGACTGGATTATCCTCTATGCCAACTCCGCCGCGATCGCTCTATTAGATTTACCTGGCAATCAGATTATTGGCAGTAGCTGGGAAGTTTTTTGTCAGACCCATGATGACTTTAAGCACCTGCAAAGGCACCTTGAAGCTGAGGGACAGATTCAGAATCAAGAAATTTGCCTCCACCAAAAATTTGAGACTAACCTGTGGGTGAACCTTTCTCTCCATAGATTTAGTCTGGACAGCCAAGAGCTATTGCTGCTTTCTTGCCAAGATATTTCCGCCCGCTACCAAGCCCAGTTAGCCCTGCAACGATCGCAAGCAGAGCTCAAGCGCCACAGTGAACTTTTGGAGCTCAGAGTCCAGGAGCGCACTGCTGCTCTCCAAGCAGCCGTAGAAACTGCTGCCCAAGCCAATAGATCTAAGAGTATTTTTTTGGCGAATGTCAGCCATGAGTTACGCACACCCTTAAATGCGATTTTAGGCTACGCCCAGTTTTTACAACAAGACCAAAAGCTTGACCCAGATCAAAGAGCTAGTGTCGGCATCATTTACCAGAGCAGTGAACATCTGCTGTCCTTGATCAACGATGTACTGGAGATCTCCAAGATTGAGGCGGGGCGTGCCAGTCTGAATGAACAGATTTTTGATCTGGCGGAAGAACTACAAGCAATTGTGGCAATGCTGGGCTTGAGGGCGGAGGCGAAGGGGATTGAGTTAAGGTTAGAAATCGGTGAAGATTTACCCAGACTGGTGGTGGGCGATCGCGGCAAGCTATCCCAGGTGCTGATCAATCTCCTATCTAACGGCATCAAATTTACCCAAGCGGGCAATGTCACGCTCAGGGTCTATGCCGAGTCTCAACCAAATGTCTACCAAGCGCATCTGGGGTTTGAGGTGAGTGATACGGGCAAAGGGATCAGTGCCGAAGAGATTAGCCTCCTATTTCAAGAATTTAGTCAAACCGAATCGGGGAGGCAACTGCAAGAAGGCACTGGTCTGGGTTTAGCAATCAGTCAAAAGTTTGTGCAGATGATGGGAGGAGAAGTTAGAGTTTCTAGCATAGTGGATAAGGGCAGCGTGTTTTGGTTTGATCTGCGCCTAGCGATCGCACCCCATCATCTGACTGATTCAGCCCTTAACCAATCCTACAGCCAGCTAGATGATCAAGACCTGCCCCCCCTACGGCTGTTGCTGGCAGAAGATAATGCGGTCAACCTCAAAATCGCCCTCCGCATGTTAAGCAATCTCAACTATGCCGTAGATCATTTTGCTAACGGGGCTGATGCCCTGGCTGCCCACCTAGCTCAACCTTACGATCTGATTTTAATGGATGTGCAGATGCCAGAACTAGATGGACTGGAAGCCACCCGTGCCATTCGCCGCTGGGAACAGAAAAATCGGATAGAAACCCAAGTAGTGATTATTGCCATGACCGCCTTTGGTCTGGCGGAAGATCGCCAGGATTGCCTGGCTGCCGGCATGAATGACTACATTAGCAAACCAGTACGCCAAACTGAACTGGCAAGAATTTTGCGGCATTGGCAGAAGATTGTAAAATTGAATACTAAAAATCTAGAGGCTTTGTAGGCATGGTAAAGCTGTTAGCTAACCAAACTCAGCTAGTGATTGTCCTGATGAATAGACTGAGATATCCCCAAAAATTCGCTTTGATCAGTCTAGTGTTTGGCATTCCCCTGGCATTGATTACTGGCCTACTTTTAGGTGAAATCCATGAACGGATGGAATTTACCCAGCGAGAAATTGAAGGGAATCTCTATCGCCGTCCCCTCAGGCAGGTGTGGCAGGCAGCACTGACGGGTGAGCTTTCAGTAGTGATTTCAAAGCACCAGAATCAAGCCCAAACCAATTTAGTGCCTATTCAAACCGCGATCGCTAATCTAGCTGAAGTGGAGCAAGCTCTGGGCAGCAGACTCAAAACCCAGCAGCATTTCCAGCGATTAAGGGATGCAGTTAAAACCCTCAGCCCCATAGATAATCGCCAGAATGGATTTATCTTTAGCAATATCGTGGAATTGACCAGTGAATTACGCATAGAAGTGGGGAATAATTCCAATCTAGTCCTAGATCCAGATCTAGATAGCTATTATTTAATGGATGCTGGTCTACTGAAAATGCCGGTAATTCAGAGGCTGCTCAACCGTATTCAGTTAATTTATCTGAAGGCGGCTCAAACTCAACGCATCACCCTAGAGCAGAAGGGAGAGTTAGTGCAGCTAAGCGCAATTTTGAAATCTCAAGTTCAGAGTTTGGCGCGATCGCTTAAAACTAGTTTTAGGCAAGACCCTCGAATCCAAAGCCAGCTACGCCGCTCTCTGACCACCTTTGAACTGCTGATCCAGCCCCTGCTCACCGATATTACCAATCAGGTGATTCCCCGCCCAGACTACATTAACTCTGCGGAAGATTTAATTAATCGAATCCATCAGTTCAGTTTCATTTTCGTAGATCAAATCGATCAGCAACTGGGTCTGCTGCTATATGAGCGCATTTCTGGCTTTAGTCAACGGCGCTGGAGCGTGATTGGTCTAATTCTGGTGGTGTTTGTGATTCTGGCTTACCTATTCAGTGCTTTCTATCTTTCGGTGATGAGAACTGTGAATCAATTGGAAACCGTTGCCAAGCAGATGAGTTTAGGGCAGTTTGATCAAGAATTTGCCGTAGAAACCAGAGATGAGTTAGGCATGGTGGTACATTCCTTTAACCGAGTGGCAAGGGCATTGCAGCGAGCCGAACAGAAATATCGCAGCATTTTTGAGCACGCGATCGAAGGCATCTTCCAAACTACCGTAGATGGTCAATATTTGAGCGCAAATCAGGCTTTGGCTAAGATCTATGGCTATGGCAATCCGACTGAGCTAGTCACCAACTTAAACGACATCGGTACAACTCTCTATGTCGATCCCAATCGTCGGGCTGAATTTATGGAATTAATCGACGCCTACGGCAGAGTGAGCGAGTTTGAATCTCAAGTCTATCGGCGCGATCGCTCAATTATTTGGATTTCTGAAGCAGCGCGGGCGGTCAGAGATGATCAAGATCGGATTATCTATTACGAAGGCACAGTGCAGGATATCAGCGATCGCAAAATTGCTGAGCAAGAGTTAGAATTAGCCAATGCCAAAATCTCTAGCCTGAACCAAAAACTCAAACAAGAGAATCTGCGCATGAGCTCTGAGCTAGAAATTACCCGCAAACTCCAGAGCATGATCTTGCCTAAATTAGAAGAACTTAGCAACCTGGAGGGAATCCAAATTGCCGGCTTTATGGAACCCGCTAGCGAAGTGGGTGGCGATTACTACGATGTTTTACAACATAACGGACGAATTAAGATCGCGATCGGGGATGTTACTGGTCACGGCTTAGAAAGCGGATTATTAATGGTGATGGTGCAAACCGCCGTGCGTACCCTAATTGAGAGTAATCAGACCGATACGGTCAAGTTTATGGACATTCTCAACCGCACGGTTTACGGCAATGTCCAGCGCATGAATTCCGATAAGAATCTTTCTCTTTCTCTATTAGACTACGCCAGGGGCAAGCTATTTCTCAGTGGCCAACACGAAGAGATGATCTTAGTGCGTACCAATGGCAAGGTAGAACGCATAGATACCATGGATCTTGGTTTTCCCATTGGGCTAGAGCAAGATATCAGTGGATTTGTAGATCGGATTTATGTGGAATTGAACCCTGGAGATGTGGTAGTGCTATACACTGATGGCATCCCTGAAGCCGAAAATGCGGCGGGAGCCTACTACGGGATCGAGCGTCTGTGTGAAATCGTCAAACAACATCGCCATTCCAGTTCTGAAGAGATTAAGCAGGCGGTAATCAGTGATCTGAGAACTCATATTGGTAGACATACCATCTATGACGACATTACCCTAGTAGTGCTGAAGCAGAGTTAACCCCCCAGAATCCCCATGCAAGTCAAAGCCGCGATCGCCCTAGCTGCTGGTCAGCCCCTCGAAATTGTCACCCTAGATCTCCAACCTCCCCAAGCGGGCGAAGTGCTAGTAGAAATCAAAGCCACTGGGGTCTGTCATACGGATGCCTATACCCTCTCTGGACAAGATCCAGAGGGCTTGTTCCCGACAGTTTTGGGGCATGAGGGCGCTGGTATAGTAGTAGAAGTAGGGGCAGGTGTTACCAGCTTGGCTCCAGGGGATCATGTGATCCCGCTCTACACTCCAGAATGCCGTCAATGTAAGTTTTGCCTCAGCCGTAAAACCAATCTCTGTCAAGCAATTCGGGCTACCCAAGGTCGGGGTCTGATGCCCGATGGCACTAGTAGATTTTCCCTAGATGGTCAACCCATTTTTCACTACATGGGTACTTCTACCTTTGCCAACTATACGGTAGTGCCTGAGATTGCCCTGGCTAAAATTCGTCCTGATGCCCCCCTAGATAAGGTTTGCTACATCGGCTGTGGTGTGACTACAGGGATTGGTGCGGTGATCTATACCGCTAAGGTAGAGCCGGGCGCTAACGCGGTGGTATTTGGCTTGGGCGGCATCGGTCTAAATGTGATCCAAGGACTGCGGCTAGTAGGCGCTAATCGGATCATTGGTGTAGACCTCAATCCAGCTAAACAAGCCCTGGGCGAAAAGTTTGGCATGACCGATTTTGTCAATCCTCAAGCCCTGGGTGATGACCTCGTGCCTCACCTGATTGAATTGACTCAAGGAGGAGCCGATTACTCCTTTGAATGTATTGGTAATGTCAAAGTAATGCGCCAGGCGCTAGAATGCTGTCACAAGGGCTGGGGCATGAGTGTGATCATTGGCGTAGCAGCCGCAGGGCAAGAAATTTCTACCCGTCCCTTTCAACTGGTCACAGGCAGGGTGTGGAAAGGCTCAGCCTTTGGCGGGGCAAGGGGGCGAACAGATGTACCGCAAATTGTGGACTGGTATATGGATGGCAAAATTGATATTGATTCTTTAATTACCCACACCATGCCCCTAGAACAGATTAATCATGCTTTTGAGCTGATGAAAAGCGGCGAATCGATTCGCAGTGTAGTAGTGTTTTAAGGTGTTGCACATCTGAAGGATGATGGCGGGCAGCCCCGCCATGGGTTTTAATCATTTCTGTACCTCATTCTTTCAAAAATCGCAATAATCATGGAGCAACTGGTAAATTGGCTAACTGGAGAATTTACTAATCAGGCGCAAGCGATCGCTGACCCAGTGTGGTATGTGCATTTGCGTCTATGGCATAGACCTGTACCCCATCTAGATCAAGTCTTAGAAGGCAGGGTGATTTTTGCCGAACAGGCTAATGTGATCAATCTGCACAAACCCTATCGCCAGAGATTGCTGTGTTTGAGCGATCGCCAAGCCAAATACTACGCCTTCAAGCAGCCTAGCCTGTGGATTGGCGGCGGGGCAGAGCCTACCAAGTTGACCGAAATTGGGTTAGCAGATCTAGAATTTCTACCTGGATGTACTCTGCCTGTAAATTTTGATGGCAATAGATATACCGCCCATTTACCTAATGATGCCCAGTGCTGCTTTAACTATAACGATCAGGTGAAGCAAGTGATCCTGGGGTTTGCAGCTACATCTACAGAATTTTGGAGCTACGATCGCGGCATTGATCCAGCCACTAAAGCCTCCCTCTGGGGAGCGATCGCGGGCGCCTATCACTACCGCAAGCTTTAATTGATCGCCACCTTTAGCCAATCAACCACCGCCGCTGCCAGGGTTTTAGCCAGTTGAGCTTGGGCTTTGGGATCGATAATCCATTCAAACTCTTGGGGGTGGGTCATAAAACCTAACTCCAGCAGCACGGACGGGGCAACCGTGGGGCGAGTGAGCGCCAGGTTATTCCAAAACACCCCATAGGAAGGGCGCTGCAACTTAGTGGTGAGGTAATCATGGAGATACTGAGCTAGTCCATGACTCTGACTGTGGTACCAAAACATGCCAATGCCGGCGGTGTTTTCAGGATCCCCCTGATCGGGGAGGGCGTTATAGTGCAAACTCAGCGCTAGGGTAGGTTGAAGCCTTTCAATCTGTTGGGCGCGATCGCTGGGCAGAATATCCTGATCGCCAGTGCGCGTAAAAATCACCTTAATTCCCTGGCTTTGTAACTCTGGAGCCAACAATTTAGCCAAACTCAAAGTGGCATCTTTTTCGGGATAACCAGTGCCGCCTCTAGCCCCTAGATCAGCCTTACTACCATGGCCAGGATCGAGCAGAATTGTAGTGCTGTTCAGGTTTTGGGGCGGGTGGCGCAGGGCTAAAATCAAGTCATTGCCTTGGTAGCGCACTTGATAACCCCATTGTTGGTTAGATTTAAGGGTAAGACGATAGCGCACTTGGTAAGGGGCAATCTGCTGCCAGTCTAGGCGCTGCACAATTGGATCGCCATTGGCCAAAATCGTGTCGGTCTGGGCAGTGACATTGTAGAGGGTGAGATCGAAGTAGCGATCGCTCTGACTAATGCTAATCGGCACCGGTACTTGCAAAGGAATAACTAATTCCGTCCAGCCAGGCTTAGTCCGGGTAGAGAGACTCCGCACCAAGGATTGAGGCACTGTGTTACCTTGGCTCAACCTCACTGCCTGGCGTTCTACCCAACCACCATAATCTAGGCGCAGCCAATTTCCTTCCCTGCCAGTGACTAGGGCTTGAGTGCCTTGGGGCAGAGGGGTGAGACGACTGTAATCACTACCAGGGCCAGTGCGGGCGATCGCTTGCTCTAGGGTGATAACTGCGATCGTAGAAGGTGGAGCGATCGTGATCTTCCCTGGGGCAGTTTGGCTAATTTTTTGAGCATTTTGGCGAATCTGATAAATTACGGGCTGGTCAGCGATCGCTTGGGCAAAAGTGCCACAGCCTTGATAGTTCCCAGGGGTAGGGATAGATTGGTTACTGGCGGTGAGCACAGCAGCATTGGGTGGCAGTTGAAGGTAGTTAGGCTGTGCTGGCAGGGGAATCGCCTGACTACCCACTACCACCTGCACTTCAGATCCAGGCGTAGCGATCGCCCTAAGACAAACATTTTCTCCTAGTTGCCTAGTAATTGACTCTGGCGGATAGAGTAGATTAAACCCCAAACTTGTAGGTGGGAGAGGGTAAGCAGGCACTCGCTCTACTTGGAGGTTAGCACTTAAAGTCTTACCAGTCCCTTGATAGCGTAAAGATAGCCTATTACTACCCATAGCCAGAGGAATACTAGGGGCAAAGTTACCAGTTTGACTGCGGTTCACCGGGCGACCATTCAGGCGGAGTTCGCCATCTCCCGCCACATTACCAATTACAAAAATGCGATCACTAGTAGTCTGGGCTTGATCAGGGGGATAGACAATATTCAAGCCTGAAGTTGGCTGCTTCTGGCTGAGCACTGGACTGGCTAACGACCAGGCAAGGATTAAACACCAGACTAAACTAATACCTGGCCATAGCTTTGGCAGCCGCCTAAACCACAAAGGAATTAAGTACACCGATTACTACCACAAGAATAAGCCACAGACCCGAACCAACCAATAGGAAAGGCTTAGATTGATTCCAGTTGCTAGGAGTGGCATAGGCAACCGGCACCGCCACCACCATCACGAAGGAGAACAACACAAAAAACGCCAATAAGAGCTGAAAAATAACTGCCATAATTTTAATTCTGATATTTGTTCTTTCAAATTAGCAGAAAAAGTTGCCTAGCCACCCAAATCCTGTTGGAGTTTTGCTAAGCGATCTCGGGTAATTGGATCGATCGAGTTGGCCAACAATCTTTTAGGTGAAGCTTTAGCTGGCTTTTGTTGTCGATGCACTGAGCGCAAAGCCAGATCTACTTCCTGTTCTAGGGCAGTAGCAGAAAGACATTCAGCCCCAAATCCAGTAGTAGTAATTTTTTGGGCTTGATCGGAGGTAACTACGATTAGGCGCTTGAGATGCCTGAGTGGGTCACGGTGGTATTTGCCACATTCGCGCTCAATATAGGAATCAGCAGTTTGGCGATACTCAGTGAAGTGAAGTTTCAGATTTTTGGTAACGCGCTCCGTAATCGCTGGCGTGTCGATGTTATAGGCATCAAATACCAAAATAGTTTTATAGCCTTGGTAAGCACTGTAGTTGGTCATAGTCTCTACTAACAGCGATCGCGCTTGATCGAGACCATAAAGATCCCTTTGTGCCTTGAGTTCATACCAGGCACCAATCACGTTGTAGGCATCCACTAGCATGAGCGGCGGGTACTTGTCTGACATAATCCGCTAGTGAGTTGAGCAGCCTTCTGGTTTTATCTTACCTTTAATTACTAAATTGTTACACTTTTAGGAATTAGAACTTGCCTAAACTCAAAGCAAGTAGAGAGGCTAGCTGCACTGTACTGCAAACTTTGGTTTTGATAATAGGGGTTGTATGGGCTTTATTGCAGTCTGTCAGTTAATGGGTGATAAAAAGGGTCGTAGAGCCCCGCCATGGGTTTTAATGATTTCTGTACCGCATTCTTTTTAATTGCGATTAATTAAAGATTTAACCAGGAAATGCCCAGCCCCAAAGGAAATCAGCACAATCAAAACCATGGTCAAAGCCAGCCACCAACCATTAATCCCTGTCTCTGGATCAGCAGAATTTAGGCTAGGAGAAAGTGGCTGAAGAGATGGATCTGGCAGTTTGATTGCCGTCTGTTGGTTTTTTGGTTGATTTTTTGGTTGATTTTTTGGGGGAGACGGAAGAGGTTTAGGGTGAGAAACTTCAGTAAACTGTGGAGGATGCAACAGAGCTTGAACTACGGGCTGATGCCGCTGCCCAATTTCCTTTACTTGATTTGCCGAGTGAAATACTACCTGTTGGAGTTCTTGGTTGATCTCTGCAATCGCGCGTAACTCTTGACGCAAGGCTTGGTTTTGATTGAGCAACTGTGATTGTTCAGCCTGCACTTGGGAGAGCTTTTCCTTGGTGTTTTGCAATTCCTGGGAAAGCTGACGGTACACAGAGATTGGTACCGAAGGGCGATAATCTTGAGATGGGTTGGGCTGCCCAGGACTATTTGTAGTAACAGACATAAGCACCAGCCAAAGTTTTAGACCTAGCCTAACAGTAAAAAATTATCAACCGACTATACCATCACGGTGCTGAAATGTTAAGCACTTGTCACTGTTATTTGCTCAGCAGAACTTACGCAAACGTGACTTAAAACCTCAGATTTTGTAGGGGTGTGGGGCTACGCCCTCAAACTACCTTTTTATAACACTTCCTAGATCAGACTGGGTAAGTCCTAAAACTTTTAAAACCTAGTGCGGGGCTGGAACCCTCATGGTCAGGTATCAGTTGGCAAACGTCAATATTTTGGCTATTCTGAAGTCTCCTCAATCATGAGGGTGCGGCGGGAAAAGCCCCAGCTAAAGCTCAGACCAATCAAACTCAGCATTAACCATTCTGGTGGCACATAGTCAGGACCAACCACCTTGAGCAGCAAGCGTAGCCCCACGAGCATCACAATTAGATAGCCCGATGATTCCAGGTAAACAAATTCCCCCAAGAGGCGAATAAACAGTTGCGCCAGAAACCGTAGCGCCGCAATTCCCATTATTCCTCCCAATAGCACCAGCCAAGTATCTTGAGCAACTGCCACTGCGGCGGTGACGCTATCTAAAGAAAAAGCCAGATCAGTGAAGGAGACTAGAGCAATCACCTGCCAGAGTTTGGTGGCCATCGCATTCGGATGCTCTTGGTCTTCTTGGGCTTTACCCCAAAAATATTTACCAGATAACCACAGCAGATAAACTGCACCTGCTAGCTCAAATTGCCAATATTTAATTACCCAAGTGGCAGAAAGAATTAACCCAACTCGCATCACAAAAGCACCGACTAGGCCGTAGCGTAGCGCCCATTCTTCTTGCTTGGGATCGGGCAAGCTCCTTACCAAAGAAGCTAGTGCCACAGCATTGTCAGCCGAGAGAATTGACTCTAGCAGTACCAGTACCAAAATTGTCGGAATTACGGTTAGGCGCAGACTATCAGGGGAAAACTGTAAAAATTGACCGATTTGTTCAAGCATTGACACTTATCTACTATGGCAACCAGATTTTGATTTCAAGCCTAGGTAATTGGCAACTAAAAAGTCCGCCCAAGGTTACTCGCTGGCAACAGATGACTAGCCTAGGCTCAGTCATTATAGTTTAGGACTTAAGCAAACGTGATCTAAAAACCTAGCTTTAGGTGGACTGTGGGGCTACCCCAACTAACTCCAAAAATTATCTGGGGGTTGGGGATAGGACAGAGTTGTAAATTTTTATCAATTGATTATAAATGCTAAGTCGAGTGTAGTTTGCCTGATAGGTTTGACGGGCATTGGCTCCCATGATTTTCAAGACTTCAGGGTTTTTGCCACACCAGTATAGTTGCGCCGTCCAGGAGTCTGGGCGATCGCTAGGAAGCAAAAAGCCATTGTGGGCGGGGGTAATTAGCTCGGATAGAGCTCCCAAGTCTGAGGCAAGGACAGGCTTCTCACAGGCAAAGGCTTCTATCACCACTCGACCAAAGGTCTCATACCATTGGGATGGTACAGCGATCGCGGTTGCTGACTGGATCACCTCCATAATTTGAGCAGCGGGTAGATATCCCAAAAACTTGACATTTTTTAAGCCTGAGTCAACCACAAACCGCTCAAGCTTTAGTCTCTCTGCACCATCCCCAAGAATTGTCAATTGCCAATCTGGTTGGTTCAAAGCTGCCCAAGCTTGGAGCAAGATAATTACGCCTTTCTCTGGCGAAAGTCTGCCCACAAACAGAAAGTTAGGCTGATTAGAGGTGTTTGACCCTAAATCTTTGCCAATTGGAGGATTAATCACAGAGGGCTTGACATGCAGGCGATCGCTGGGAATACCGATTTGTTGGAGCTGATTGGCAGCAAATTGACTCGGAGTAATGAATCCACTGACATCTTGTTCCCAGGTGCGTCGCCAGCGATTGAGGGTGACCATTCCCCACACCGCCAAAGAAGCGATCGCTGAATCCCGATAACAGCGATAGGGAACGCCCCGCCAAGGATTATGACCTACACAGGTTTGGCAAATTTTGCCATTTCTGAATAGGTAGCCATTTAAACAGCCTAGGCGAAAATTATGCAAATGCTGAATTGAAGGAATGTTTAAAGATTTTGCTGCCCCATGAACTGATGGCGAAAATAAGGGAAAGAAGTTCTGCACATGGAGGATATCGGGCTGTAGAGTCTGCAAATGCGATCGGATTTCGCCATAAATTCTCTGATTCCAAGGGGTTTCGGCAAAGAGTCTGAGCTTCTCAAGTTGGGAATAGGTTTTGATGCTATCGTTGTGCAGTTCAATTAGGCTGACCTGATGACCATATGCGCGCAAGAGTTCTACATCTGCGTCAGTTGAGACATCCTCACCGCCAACATATTGATAGCGATTATGGATCATGGCAATATGCAGAGGCTCAGACATAGAAGCGAACTAACCAAGAGATGGCTTTGGCAATAAAGAGTGGAATTCCGATCAAAATACCATATTTGTAGGTATGGATATGGAACTGGGTGATTAAGTGATAGGGTGATTTATAACTCCCAAAAACTAGATTTAGAGTTGGCTTTTTTGATTGTTTAATTGATTGGTTAAGGTAGTTGGAAAAGTTGTGAACTGGATCTGTTTCAGCGATTAAGGTTGCCTTGGCTTTGCCCAATAGATAAACTTTAAAGCCGGCTCTAGTTGCTTTTAAGGTATACATGCCATCACCACCATAGTGCCTAAACCTCACAGGATCAGGGGCACCAATTTGAGTGAAGATTCTGGCTGATATGCCGACACAATAACCGCTCAACCCATCAACTTCAACGATCTGATCTGGGCTGGCTTTAAGCCGGTAACGACCTTTAAAGCCTGTCTCTACTAGTTGGTTTGACTCTGAGGCATAACAGGATGCTCCTACAATGGAATGAGGGTGTTGAGTGAGAAAATCTATTAAGAGATTGAGGGTATTCGGTTCAGTATGGGTATCGTCATTTAACCAAATAAAGTATTCTGCACCCTGTGCATAGGCATACTGCATTCCCCAAGTAATTGCTCCAGTCCACCAAAGATTGCCATCTCCTTTAAGAATAGTAACTTCGGGATAGCTTGCTGTTACTTCTTCAAAGGTGCGATCAGTAGAGCCATCATCTACTACTAGTGCCTGGTATTTGTGTAAATCCCCATTGACTTTGAGGTTTTCCAGACAAGCCAAAGTAAGATCCTGGCGGTTATGGACAGGAATAATGATATAGACCGACTTGTGGGGGGTGCACATGGGCAAGGCTTAGCCAGGGCAAGTTAAACTTTCGCCCACCCCAATTCTGGCACCATTGGCAAAGTCCCAGCCAGTTTGGATTTTTTTACCCGCCGGCTGCACCTCGGTGATCAGGAGCTGCTCCGCTCCGGTTTGTACCACAAAGCCACGTTGTTTCACTAGGGCAGCGATCGCGCCTGGAGTCAGATCTGTCTGGGATGCGATTAATTCCGCTTGGCTAATTTTTAACCTCTGTCCCCGAAAATTGGTAAAACAATCAGGATAAAAGCCCCTGATCCGATCGCGTAGCTGCTTGGCGCTGCTTGACCAGTCCAGTTCCAGGTCGATTTTGGTAATCATCGGCGCGTAGGAACTCAGGCTATGATCCTGGGGGGTGGGGTTAATCTGGTCTAACTGGTTTAGGGTTTGAATTAATAAATTGGCGCCCAGATCGGCTAATTTAGCACTCAGACTTTCGGCTTGATCTTGGGGTAGGATTTCTAGCCCCGCCTTGAGTAACATATCGCCCGTATCGATGCCCGCATCCATTTGCATGGTAGTTACGCCAGTAGTTTGTTCTCCATTAGCGATCGCCCACTGAATTGGCGCCGCCCCCCGATATTGGGGCAGCAGGGAACCATGGAGATTGATACAGCCCTGGTGGGGCATTCCTAAAATCTCTGGAGATAAGATTTGACCGTAGGCGACCACAATAAATAGATCGGCTTGGGTAGCTCTGAGTGCAGCCAGCACTTCTGGAGCTTTTTTGAGGCGATCAGGCTGCCAAATTTGGATTTGCGGGTTGATCTCCAGCGCCGCCTGTTTCACTGGGCTATAGCTGAACTGATTGCCGCGCCCGCGCCTAGTATCAGGCTGAGTAACGATGCCGACTAGATCGAGACCTGGGGTTTGGCTGAGCAGCACCAGGCTGGGAACCGCAAAGGTTGGAGTGCCAAAAAATACGATTTTCATCGTTTATTGCCAATAAAAGATCGCTGCTCCCCAACTCAGACCTGCGCCAAAACCAGCAATCATGATCCGATCACCTGGTTGAATTTGCTGGTTAGCGATCGCTTGATCTAGGGCTAGGGGAATCGAAGCCGCCGAAGTGTTGCCGTAGGCCGCCAGATTGCTAATTACCTTATGACTAGGGATATGTAAGCGCTCAGCCACTGCATCTAAAATTCGCTGGTTAGCTTGGTGCAAAATTAGCCAATCGATCGCTTCGATGGTTAAGCCAGCCTTGCTCAAGGCCTGTTCAATCACTTCTGGTACGGCAGTGACTGCAAACCGATAGACCTCTTTGCCGTTCATGCTCAGGAAACTAGGCTGATCTAGTTCCAGGTTGAGGTTGAGTAAATCATTGCCCTCCCCATCCGTGTGTAGCTCATAGCCCAACACCCGATCGGGTGTAGCCTTGGTCAAGACCACTGCTCCTGCTCCATCACCAAACAGGATACAGGTACGGCGATCGCTCCAATCTAACCAACGGGAGAGCACATCTGCGCCAATTAATAAAATATTTTGATAGGTGTCAGCGCGCAAAAATTGAGTGGCGGTGACTAGGCCAAATACAAACCCAGAACAGGCGGCGCTCAGATCAAAGGCGACTGCTCGCTTAGCTCCCAATAGTTTCTGGACCCTGGCAGCACTACCAAACAGGTCATCAGGGCTGGAGGTGGCTAAAATAATCAAATCTAGGTCTTGGGCTGAGATCCCAGCCGACCCGATCGCTTTTTGGGCTGCCCCAGTTGCCAGATCCACCAGGGTTTCCCCCTGGATAATGTGCCTTGCCTTGATCCCTGTGCGGGAGACAATCCACTCATCCGAAGTATCCACCTGCTCACTCAGTTCAGCATTAGTCAAAACGCGGGCTGGGACAGCCGACCCTGTGCCGATAATCTTGGCACCCAGACGCGAAGGGGATGGCGATGCCATAGGTAGGGATAATCACAAACGTAAGAAAGTCAACTCAGTATAACGGATTGAGCGATCGGCTACCCCTGTTAAAATCAAACTTATGACTAAACCACTGCCCTTCGATATCAATCGTCTACACCAGGCTCTCACGGTAGAGGCTGACCATGGCTTTGATAATTTGCAGGGCAGACAATACTTATTTGCCGATTTTTTACAACAAAACCTAGCGCTTACGCCCCAAACCCAAGAGATTGCCCAGCGTTATGGAGAATACCAAAACTACAGCCCCAGCCAAAGAAGACACCTGATCGCCGAAACCCGTCGCCTGCTTTACGATTTGCGCCGCCAGGAACTGGTTGCTAGCTCCCGTCCTCCCAATCCAGGCAAGCAAACCCGCAAACCTCTCAGCCTGGGTGCTGACCTCACCGAGCTAGAACTGGTCAATCCTAAAATCGCTGAAAAGTTAGCAAAGGTGGGACTAGTGCAAATCCAAGACCTGCTCCACTACTATCCCCGTGACCATGTGGACTATGGCCGTCAGGTAGCGATCGCTAAATTAGAGCCCGATACTACGGTTACGGTAATTGGCAAGATTCAAAAGTTTAGCTGTTTTACCAGCCCGAAGAATGCCAACCTCACAATTATGGAAGTGATTTTGAGCGATCGCACGGGCAGAATTAAACTTAATCGGTTCTGGATGGGCAAACGCTACAGCAATCGGGGCTGGCAAGAGCAACAAAAACGCCTCTACCCTCTCCAGAGCCTTGCTGCTGCTGCTGGTCTGGTCAAGCGCAACCAATTTGGTCTCACCCTAGAAAATTTTGAGGTAGAAATTCTGAGCAGCCCTAGGGATCCAATTGAATCAGACACCATCGGCCGCCTAGTACCAGTCTACCCGATCACTGAAGGGATCACACCCGAACTCCTGCGCAAGCTGATCATCCAAACCCTCCCCCTTGCTCCCACCCTCCCCGACCCCCTCCCACCCAAGCTGCGCCAGGCCTATAACCTAATTGATTTACCTGAAGCGATCGCTGCCATTCACTATCCTCAAAATCAAACCCAGCTAACCCAAGCGATTGCCCGCCTCACCTTTGATAAATTTTTCTACCGCCGCCTGGTAGCCCTCTACCGCCGCCAACAGCAGCAGGGTAATGCTTTTGTGCCAGAGAGCAAGCTGATTAACCAACTAGCAGCCATCCTGCCCTTTCAACTTACCGCCGCCCAAACTAGGGTAGTGGCAGAAATTCGCGCCGACCTCCAAAAAACTAGCCCCATGAATCGCCTAGTCCAGGGAGATGTCGGTTCTGGTAAAACTATTGTGGCAATCTACGCGATCTTGGCAGCGATCGAATCGGGCTATCAAACCGCTCTGATGGCACCCACTGAGGTTCTGGCCGAACAGCACTATCGCAAGATCGCCGCCTGGTTTACCCAACTCCATTTACCCGTAGAGCTCCTGACCGGCTCCACCAAAACTAGCAAACGCCGCCAAATCCTCCGCCAACTGGAAACTGGCGAACTCCCCCTCGTGATTGGCACCCATGCCCTGATTCAAACAGGCGTAAACTTCCAGCGCTTAGGGCTAGCAGTTATAGATGAGCAACACCGCTTTGGTCGAGATCAGCGATCGCGCCTATTGCAAAAAGGTCAAGATCCCCATGTCCTGATCATGACTGCTACCCCCATTCCGCGCACCCTTTATTTAACTAATTCTGAAATCGAAGTCAGCATCATCGACCAACTCCCCCCCGGTCGCCAACCAATTCAAACCACCCTACTCAAGCCCAGCCAACGCAAAGAAGCCTACGAATTGATTCGCCGCGAAGTTGTCCAAGGTAGGCAAGCCTATATTGTTTTTCCTTTAGTAGAAGAATCGGAAAAAATGGAAGACCTACGAGCCGCGATTGCTGCCCATGGCGAACTCCAGACTAAGATTTTCCCCAACTTTCAAATTGGGCTACTCCATGGTCAAATGACTGCCAGCGACAAGGATCAAGCTATCACTGCCTTCCGCGATCACCAGACCCAAATTCTAGTCGCTACCACCGTCATAGAAGTGGGCGTAGACGTGCCCAATGCTTCGGTAATGCTGATTGAACATAGCGATCGCTTCGGTCTTGCCCAACTGCACCAGCTTAGAGGGCGGGTTGGACGGGGCAGCGCTCAATCCTATTGTTTATTGATCACTAATTCCAAATCTCAAACCGCGATCGAACGACTTCAAGTTTTAGAGCAATCTCAAGACGGGTTCTTTATTGCTGAACGGGACTTCCAAATTCGCGGCAAAGGTCGAGATGAAGGTACAGAACAATCAGGTCATGCCGGCTTTGGCATCGAAGATCGGCTCAGTGACGAAGCCATCCGCCAACAGATCTTCCAAATCTCTCGTCAAGCCGCCGCGCGTGTCCTTGCTAAAGATGCCAGCCTGGAGAGCTTCCCTCTGCTCAAGGCCGAGTTTGAGCGGCATTATGATCGATTGCAGGGAGGAGTGATATTTACTTAATTTTAGATTGAAGTTCACTCCCTGCAATCTGATTAACTAGCCAGGGAGGAGTGATATTTACCTAATTTTAGATTGAAGTTCACTCCCTGCAATTCAATTAATGGGATTAGCCTGTGATTAGGCCAGCGATCGCGCCCGAAACCAGCTAAAATAGCAGCAAAATCTATAACAAAAATCTATGGCACTTAAAAAAGGGGTAATGGTCAAAGCAGTCCGTGAAAAATTAGAAGACAGCCTAGAAGCCAAAGCCAATGATCCCCGCTGGTCTAGCTATATCTTTGAGACCAAGGGCGAAGTGATCGAACTCCGTGGCGACTACGTTCAGGTTAAATTTGGTCAAGTTCCCACCCCACCCATCTGGTTCCACCAAGACCAACTCCAAGAACTCAGCTAACGCCAATGCAATTACACCCCCTCATTCAAGCCCTCGCCGAACAAATTCAGTCAACTTGGCAAACCCATCTGCAACTCACTCCCTACCCCATGCCCGAAGATCTGGGCTACGTGGAAGGCAAATTAGAAGGAGAGCGGGTACAAATTCAGAACTTTTGTTACCAGACCCCGGAATTCCGTAAGCTGCACCTTGAATTAGCTCAGGTAGGCAACAATCTGGACATTTTGCATTGTGTGATGTTTCCCAGATCAAACTATAACCTGCCGATCTTTGGTGCAGACCTAGTAGGTAGCCGTCATGGTATCAGCGCCGCGATCGCTGACCTGTCCCCCATGTTGCCCTTTAGCCCAGACTTTGAGCAAGCCCTCACCCAATGGCAGCCTCTACGCCATAGCTTTAGCCAACCACGGGAGCTACCCACCTGGGGCAACATTTTCTCGCCCTACTGTGTATTTGTCCGCCTAGACCAACCACTAGATCAATCGTCAGAAGGCGATCGCTTTCTGAAATTAGCGATTAAATATATTCAGCTTACCTGCAATCAAGCCCCCCAAGCCCTAGTAGACACTAGCACGGCACAACAGGTGTTTAGTGCTCAGCGCCACTACTGCGAGCAACAACGACGCAACGACAAGACCAGACGCATCCTCGAAAAGGCATTCGGTAGTGAATGGGCAGAACGTTACATGACCACTATTCTCTTTGACGTGCTCTAAACCCACTGCCCCACCACTAGACGCAGGCTACCATCCCCCAAACGCTCTTCCTGCTCCAAGTTGAAATTATGGCTTTGAACAGCATTGAGCAAGCACTTGTGGGCATAATTCTGCAAAATTGGCGCTAAGAACTTTGCCTGATCGATCTCTGCACCCCAAAAATCTGCAACTAGTTCAAACCCATCGGCCTGGCGGCGAAAGCCCAAGTCATACTTATTCCCTTGGCGAATCACATAATCTGCCGAGGTCTTATCCCCTTGATACCCCCGTACCATGGCATTTTGCTCCACCTGATAACCAAGATCTTGAAGCACCTGCTGCAAAATTTCCCCATCCTTAATCTGCACAGCAATAGTTGTAAAATGTGACATGGCTGTAGGTCTGTGGTCAAAAAAAACTACCCCAAGTCTAGCAAAAACTTTAGTCACAATTAGAATTAATGCTTTAAGATAGAAAAGCTGTATAATTTAAAACTATTCAACTATGGCTTGCCCCAAAAAGAAAACTTCTAAGTCCAAGACTGCCATGCGTAAAGCTGTATGGAAACGCCAGGCAGCGGCTGAAGCCACTAAAGCTATTTCTATGGGTAAATCGATTCTAACTGGCAATGCCAAGGGCTTTATCTATCCTCTGGCCGAAGAAGAAGAAAGCGAGGAATAAAAACTGAGCCTACAGA
>JANRLH010000065.1:0-63501 GCA_033762795.1 Pseudanabaenaceae cyanobacterium bins.68 | reverse complement strand
TCTCTACCACCTGGATCAGCCAGATTTATTTGCATTTTTAAGCCAAATTGCCGCCGTCAACCAAGGGATCGCAATTATCGATACTCAAATTGCCCCTCAACCAGAAACCAAGGTGAGTTTCCAAGGGCAGGACTATTGGGGCAAGGTTTACCTAGAGCATGAGCCCAGCAGTAGTGACAGCGCCAAGTTAGATAAACTCTGGGCATCCCTGGACAATCCCTACAGTTTTTGGCTGACCCGCCCCTCTTTGCATAGTTACCTGGCTCGGATCGGCTTTAGCTCTATCTATGAGTGTCATCATCCGGCGGTGTTCCGCTACGAGCAGCTTCGCGCCCAAGCAGATCAGGATCGCGCCACTTTTGTGGCAATCAAGGGCAAGCCCGTAGCAATTCGGGTGCATGATTTACCTGAGTCTGAGCATCCTTGGCAAGCGATCGAGGGTTTGAGGTTATCCTAGCCAGCCAAAACTAGCTCTGGTCGGCTCCTTGGCACGCAGGAACTGCTCACAATCGCGAATTGGATAAATCATTTTGTCCCAGCGTTGATCGGGCAAGGATAGGGGGCGTCTCTCAGTCAGCAGCCACTGGCTGATTTGATTGGCAAGACCAGCAGATTGGTGAGCTACTTCTACCCGAATCAGACCGAAGTATTGATCTTGCTGGCTGTGGTCACGCATACGCAGATACCAGCTAGATAAAGGGTAGCGACCCTTGGGCTGAAAAAGGCTGCTGCGATCGCCGAACTTGAGTTGGAGAATAACCTCTTGCTCAGGAAAGGGAAAATACTGGGTATTGTGACTCTTAATCAGACCAACTAAACGCGGATGCTCAGCCCCCAGTTGAGAAATGGAAAGGGAACCGTCTACCACTAACCACTGCTGGCAATTACTCTTGATCCAAGTCTTGATTAAGTCGGCTTCTAGTCTTGATCTCTGCTTGGTGATCCGCTCCACCGCTTTTTCTTTTTGCAGATTGAATTGCGGCTCCGAGATCTTTAGATCATGCAGTTGAATCCCTAAGGCTTCCAGTTGAGTTAACTCTTCGGTCTGAAATTGATTAAAGCTAAGATATAGCCCTTCGTCACTCTGGTATCGCCAGGTGGTGAGCATCCCCTGATCCCTAGCTCTGATCACAGCACCTACATAGCCATAGTAGACAGGACAGTAATTTTGAGCATACAACATCCAACTCCGTTGAATCCCATCCATGAAGTAGCCAAACTGATTACCACTAATTTCACCTTGCCCTACTGGGGTGGCGATCATGGCAGGTTCTAGCAGTTGGGCGGCCGATAATTTAAACTGACTGGGATCAAAGCCAGCTTTTTCTTCATATTCAGGCGATCGCACCAGGTGACGTTGGTATTGAGTTTGGGTTTGACGCACATGCGCCTGGAGCTTGGCAAGTAGATCGGAACTCATGCTAGATCAGTCATAGTGGGGGCTGCGCCGGTCAATAGCCACAGAATCGCCCGCAGTAGATCACGGATTACCTTTTGAGTCCGTTCTGGCGGCAGTGGTGAAGCTACCGCGATCGGCTTCAGCTTAATTCCGCGGCTGCCCAAGATCAAATTACCTACCAGTTTGGCGCGGGGCATATGAAATTTTTCGGTAATCAAATAGATTTGATTGATTTTGCGAGTTTGAAACTCATCTACTAGGCTAGTAAAGTTGGTGAGGGTGTCTACAGCGCGGTAGTCCAGGTGCAAGCGATCGCGCCCGATCCCAGCTTGGGTAAATATATGCTCAGCATATTCGCGGGGGCTACCACTAGAGACCCAAATACTCAAGTTCGGCTTGTCTAGGGCATAGCTAGCCGCAAAGGTTTCACGAATTGGCGAACCACCCAGCACCAAAATAGCAGCATGGGGGCGTTGGGCATACAACTGTCCAAGGAGGTTAAACGCCAGAAAGCTACAGCCAACTAAGCACACTACCACGGAGATTAGGGTTTTGCGCAGTGGCCTTCGGTGACGACGGCGGCTCATAATCCAGGAAATTATTTGTAAGGCTTGGTAGATAGGTTAGCACTATGATCGGCGTTTCTGGTATGGTCAAAAATTTTGAATAGGGATATCCCACCCCAGATAAAGAACTGGCTTAGCATCAAAATCATGTTATAGGTGTTATGTAAATCACCTTTCCGAAAAATGGTAGCAACATTACAGAATTTTGATTGGAATAACCGACCTCTGCTTGGCACTACAGCTACGACTAACCCAGTAGCCGTGGGTCAAACTGTACCTGGGCAGCAAATTTTCCTGGGCGGTTTTTCTGGACTGTTTTTTGAAGGCACTGCCGCCAATGGCAACTTGATTTTTGTGACCCACCCTGATCGCGGCCCCAATGGAGAGCCTACGGATTTACTCAGAGATGTAGCTGGCTCTGAACGGCCTTTTGCTTTGCCTGGATTTCAGCCAGAAATTGTGCGGTTTCAGCTAAATTCCAACACAGGCGCAATTACCATTAGCGATCGCCTTGGTCTCTCCCGCCAAAACGGCTCCAGACTAACTGGTTTACCCAACCTCCAGGCGGGAGCGAGTGGCTCTGCCTTCACCGATGAAGTTGGGATTGATTTATTCGGTAACCGCCTGAATAATGACCCTCTGGGTGCAGATTTAGAGGGAATCGTGCGTGCCAGTGACAATACTTACTGGTTGGTAGATGAATACCGCCCCGCGATTTATCATTTTTCTAACACAGGTACGCTAATTGATCGCTTTGTGCCCAGTGGTACTGCTGCCGCCGTTAATCAGCCCCTAGGTACTTTTGGCACCGAAGCTATTCCAGCAGTATATGGCGCCCGTCGCGCTAATCGCGGGTTTGAAGCAGTGGCTCTAGAGGGCGATCGCTTGTATGCTTTTATCCAAAGCCCGATTGATAATCCTGACACCACCGCCGATACCACTTCCCGCAATTCTCGTAACCTGCGGATTCTAGAGTTCAACACCCGAACCAACACCGTTACGGGTGAGTATCTCTACGTTCTCGATAGTGTGACTGCTCCTGGCAATGCCCGCACCGACAAAATTGGTGATGCCGTATCCCTAGGCGGCGGCAAATTCTTGGTAATTGAGCGCGATGACCTAGATAACCAGCAATCCAATAAGCTGATTTATCAAGTTGATCTCAGCCAAGCCACTAACATCAACAACCCTGCCAACCTTGCCCGCGTGCCTGCGGGGAGAACCCTAGAGCAACTTAGCTTTAGCGAGCTAGGGGCGGCAGGCATTCAACCGGTAAATAAACTGTTTATCGTCAACCCCTCTGAAATTGGCTATGTGGGAGCAGATAAGCTAGAGGGCTTAGCTCTAGTCAATTCCACTACCCTCGCCATCATCAATGATAATGATTTTGGCTTAGCCCCTGCCCCCATCCCTGGCAATGGCACTGTGCCCCTAGATACCGATCCTACCCCTGTACGTTTGGGGCTAATTCGTCTGGATCAGCCCGTGCCCACCCCAACCAACACCATTAGTGGCACTGGTCAAGCTGACCTGATTCGCGCCCGTGGTGGCAACAACTCGATTTTGGGTGGCGACGGTAATGACACCATCTTTGGTAATCAAGGCAACGACAGCATCCTAGGACAGGCGGGTAGCGATCGCCTCAATGGTGGCATTGATAATGACACGCTCTCAGGGGGAGAGGGAGATGATACTTTGTTTGGCGATCTGGGTAACGATCAAGTGAGCAGCGACGCTGGCAATGATCTACTCACCGGCGTCAGCACTACGGCTACCACTTTTGGTCTAGGCGAAATCGATACCCTCACTGGTGGCTTGGGCAGCGATCGCTTCATCTTGGGAGATAGCACTCGCGCTTATTACAACGCGGCAGTGACTACTACGGCTAATCCAGGTCTGAGTGACTATGCTCTAGTTAGTGATTTTGAGTCAGCCGATCAAATTCAACTTTTCCGCGGTGCTAGCTATCTAGTTGGCAACGCGCTCAATGGCGTTGGTGTGTTCATCGATGATGATGGCGTTTCTGGTCTATCGGGCAATGATGAATTGATTGCGGTGTTTACTGGAGTGAGCGATTTCAACTCTCTATCGGCGCGGTTTGTTTTGGTGTAGGTTGCCTGATTTAGGGGGGGTGGTTTTCACCTCCTCGCCCAAACCCCTAGTATTGGGGAATGCTAGAGTCAACCACTAGGGCATAGGCAGCAATTCCGCCGCTAATATTTTTGACCTGGGTAAAGCCCTGGCTCACCAGCCAATTACACATTTGTGCCGATCGCACCCCATGATGACATAGCACCAGAGTCTCAATTTCAGGCTCAAATTTTTGGTGGATTTGGGTTGACCATTGGGCAAACTCACTTAAGGGCAAGACTTCAAAGCCTGGAATCCAAGCGATCGCTACCTCTTCAGGTTCCCGCACGTCAATTAGTTGTGCTTTGGGATCACCGCTCAAATATCTGGGTAAATCTTGCACCCTAAGCTGGCCAAAACCCAAGCCAAAACTAGAATTTGTCATAACGATCAAAAATTAAGCTTAAGAGAAGGGGGCAGAATTGGGGATCAATATATATTGACTGGATATTCAGATTATACCTGACCTGGATCAAGTCAAGCTTAGCAGGAGTAACCATGCCAATTGCCGAACCAGTTTCCAGATTTGCCTTTCCCCAAGAAAACCAAATTCCAGAGCAGTTCCAACTCAGTCAGCCGATTATTCAGCGCGAATATTTGATCGATGGTGAACTGCGCCACTGGGATGGCGACCTCGAAGAAGCGCGATCGCCGATCTGTATTCAGACTGAGACAGGGCTAGTGCCAAAAGTAATCGGTTCTTTCCCTTTACTCACCGAAACCGAAGCCCTCCAAGCCCTGGATGCGGCAGTCAAAGCTTACAACAATGGGCGCGGGGTCTGGCCTACCATGGCGATCGCTAGACGAATTGAGCATATTCAAGAATTTACCTACCGCATGAGCCAAAAGCGGACGGAGATCATCAACCTTTTAATGTGGGAAATTGGCAAGTCCTATGGGGATTCGGCTAAAGAATTTGATCGCACGATCGACTACATTCGCGACACCATCGATGCGCTCAAAGATCTAGATCGGGCTTCTTCCAACTTTGTGATTCAGCAGGGTATTATTGGTCAAGTGCGGCGATCGCCTCTAGGAGTTGCCCTTTGCATGGGGCCTTCTAACTATCCCCTCAACGAAACCTTTACCACCTTTATTCCTGCCTTAATCATGGGCAATACCGTAGTATTTAAGCCACCTCGCCCCGGGGTGATGCTCTACTACCCTCTGCTAGAGGCTTTCCGAGATGCTTTCCCTGCGGGTGTGATCAACACTATTTATGGAGAAGGCAGAGTAGTGACTCCGCCGCTAATGCCCACAGGTAAGGTCGATATCCTGGCATTTATTGGCTCTAGTCGGGTGGCTGACTCCCTCAAAAAACAACATCCGCGTTCCCACCGTCTGCGCTGCGCCTTGGGTTTAGATGCTAAAAATCCAGCGATCGTCTTGGCTGATGCTGATCTAGATCTAGCGGTCAAGGAATGTATTCTGGGGAGCCTGTCCTATAATGGCCAGCGCTGCACTGCCCTCAAAATCTTATTTGTGCATACTCAAATCCTTGCTCCCTTCCTAGAAAAATTTGTTGCCGCCGTAGACAAGCTCAAGTGCGGGATGCCCTGGGAAGAAGGCGTGCAGATTACCCCCCTACCTGAAGGTCGGGCTGAATATATGGCGAGCTTAATTGAGGATGCTAAACATTACGGCGCGAAAGTGCTAAATCAAGATGGTGGCACGATCGCTGGCACCCTGCTCACCCCTGCTGTAGTCTATCCAGTTACTACCCAGATGAAACTCTATCGCCAAGAGCAGTTTGGGCCAATTGTGCCGATTTTGCCCTTTACTGACATTGAAGCGCCCATTCAATACATGATGGACTCCAACTACGGTCAGCAGGTGAGCATTTTTGGGCAAAACCCCGATCAAATTGCTAGCCTAATCGATCAACTGGTGAATCAAGTCTGCCGCGTCAATATTAATAGTCAGTGTCAGCGCGGCCCCGATACCTTTCCCTTTAATGGTCGCAAGGACTCAGCCGAAGGTACTTTATCGGTGACTGATGCCCTCCGCACTTTTTCAATTCGGACAATTGTGGCAGCCAAAGAAGTAGATCTAAATAAAAATCTGGTATCTAAAATTGTCAGAGAACATAAATCTAACTTTTTATCTACCAACTTTATTTTCTAGTTTGGCATTTTCTGCCTAATATTCCCTACACTTAGATCCTAGGGCTAACAGCTTCGACTGCTAGCAGCCATTAATTTAGGCCTAAGCCCTAGATTTCAAAGTTATTTAGGTTGAGCAAAATTGTGTGAGTACAGCGCGTACCATCTGCTTGGGTTTTTTGGGAGTAATTTTAGTGGGGGCGCTGCTCCTGCTCCTGCCAATTGCTACTAGCGATCGCTCCTGGGGCAATTTCATTACTGCCCTGTTTATGTCTACCTCGGCTGTGTGTGTAACTGGCTTGGCAGTAGTTGATCCTGGCAGCTACTACAGCTTTTTTGGTCAGGCTACTCTGCTGCTGTTGTTGCAAATTGGTGGGCTGGGCTACATGACTGCCACTACCTTTTTGCTCCTATTAATTGGGCGAAGATTTAGCCTCAGAGAGAAAGTCACCCTGCAAGAGTCCCTTGATACCACTGGCATTCGCAATGGCGTACCCCTGGTGAAATCAATCATGACTGTCACCTTGCTCCTAGAATCCCTGGGGGTATTTTTGTTGATGCCAGAGTTTAGCCAACGGTTTGACTGGGCACGCAGCTTATGGCTGAGTGTATTTCACAGTGTCAGTGCTTTTAATAATGCGGGCTTTAGCCTATTTCCTGATAATTTGATTGGCTATGTGCATTCGCCCCTGGTGAATTTGACCATTACAGGTTTAATCATTTTGGGGGGAATTGGCTATCAGGTGATTTTAGAAATTTATCTGTGGGCGCTGAATCGGTTAAAGCGATCGCGCAGCAAGTTTTATTTCAGTCTCAATACCAAAGTGGCAATCAGCACCACTGCTATTCTGCTGGTGGTAGGGACGCTGGGGCTATGGCTGGCCGAATTTCGCAACTCCCGCACGATCGCTAATTTTGATACGGGTGAACAGCTTTTAGCCGCCTGGTTTCAATCAGTAACTAGCCGCACAGCCGGCTTTAACACCATTGATAATGGCGTGATGAGCTTGCCTGCCCTATTTCTAACCATTGTGCTCATGTTTATCGGTGCTAGTCCTGGCGGCACAGGCGGCGGAATCAAGACTACTACGCTCAGGGTGCTGACCAATTGCACCCACACTGCCCTGCAAGGGGAAGAAGCGGTGCATATCTATAACCGCGAAGTGCCAGGGGTATTAATTCTCAAAGCGATCGGGGTAGTAGTTGGCTCTCTGTTTACGGTGATGGCAGCTACCATTCTGATGCTAGTTACCGAACCCACCATTGATTTTGTCAAAATTTTGTTTGAAGTAGTCTCAGCCTTCGGTACGGTAGGCTTATCCACTGGCATCACCGCCAAAATTTCCTGGGCAGGGCAGTTAGTGTTAATCACTACCATGTATATCGGTCGAGTGGGGGTCTTGCTATTGATTGGAGCAATTTTTGGCGAGACGCGGCGTAAATTGGTTAAATATCCTGAAGAAACCCTGCTAGTAGGTTAAAAGTATGAATATTTTCCGTAGAAAGAGCTTAGATAATCGACATTTTGCCGTGCTGGGCCTAGGTCGATTTGGCAAGTCAGTCTGCAAAACTTTGTTGGAAGGTGGTTTTGAAGTTTTGGGCGTAGACCGGAATGAAAGCCTAGTTGATCATGTGATTGCCGAGCATCCCTCTATGCACTGCGTTCAGGTAGACACTACCGATCTAGTGGCCCTGCAGGACTTGGGCATTGCTGAATTTGATACGGTGATTGTAGCGATCGGCAATTTTCTGGAGGAAAGTATCATCACTACCCTGCATGTCAAAGAAGCGGGCGTGAGGTACGTAGTGGCTAAGGCATCATCTGAGGTGCATGGCACTCTGCTCAAAAAAGTAGGAGCAGATCGAGTAGTCTATCCCGAAGCCGAAATGGGTAGTAGTTTGGCACGATCGCTCACCCAGTTAGGCATCTTAGAGCGACTTGAACTAGACAAAGACAACAGCATTGTTGAAGTGGCAGTACCAGAGGTGTTTGCTGGCAAGTCGATCGTAGAGTTACAACTGCGCAACAACTTTGGCGTAAATGTTTTAGCCATTCGCGAGGGTGGTAAGTACGAAGTCAATCCTAGTCCTGATCGCAAGCTCAAAAAAGGGGGATTGTTGGTACTGATCGGAGATAACAAGTCTATTCAGCGCTTACCACTCGAACGAATCACTCAAACTTAAAGTTTTCATAAACTTCAAAGGGCTGGACAATCCAAGGATTATCTGCCAAATACTCCACATAGTAGTCGGGCGCAATCTGGGAGCAGGCCTTATACCAAATTACTGCCGTCCGTAACTGTGGTATGGCTGGTTGAGAGTTCTTCAGCCATGCTAGGGTTTTAACTAGGGTTTCGCCAGAGTCTACCAGATCATCCACCACCAACAATCGCCCAGCCAAATAAGCGGAAGTCATGGATACCGTGGCACTAAATTTTAGCTGACCGCGATTGCCGCTATGATCATAGGAACTGACGCATAATACCGCTAAGGGGCGATCAAAAATTCGGGATAAAATATCTCCCACCCTCAGCCCTCCCCTAGCCAAACACAGGATTTGCTCAAACTGCCAATCGCTTTCATAGATCTGCAGAGCTAGCTGCTCAATTTTGCGGTGATATTCTGGCCATGTTACGGGTAGCTTTTTCATAGCTGGTAGCATTCTGGTGGAAGGGGACACCATAGGCAAAATCGATGATTAGTGGGGTCTTCTACCACTATAGAAAACAAACCCGCATCCAGATCTAGGCGACAGGCGGCGATCGCTTCTTGTAGGGTTTTGTAGGTGTGGGTAAGCAAAAATAGGCTACCTAAATAACTAATTGCCACCTCTCTACCCCACTTAGTGTGCAATTCCACTTTATAGTTTGTCAGATTTTGTAAAATTACCATTCTCAACAACCCCAAGCCAAATAGGAGAATGTAGCTATTATTCAGCTTGGGGAAGTATGCTGCAGTGACCTAGTAACATTCTAGGCGGCGATTCAAATCACCTAGGTTTTGGCGGATGCAGGATTGGTGCCTTTGGCTGCTTTAACTCGATTGGTAAGAATTTCAAGAGCCTTAGCAAACTGGGGGTCAGCTTCGGTGCCGAATAAATCGCGATTTTTAGAAATCTTTTCGCGATCGGCCACGGACAACTCTACTACCACATCAGGCTTGATCCCAGAGCGGTTGATATCCGTGCCATCGGGGGTAAAGTACTTAGCGATCGTCACTGCCAATCCAGAGCCATCCCCCAGAGGGTGCACAGACTGGACTAGCCCCTTGCCAAAGGTTTGGGTACCGACAATAGTTGCCCGTTTGTTGTCTTGCAAGGCTCCCGCTAAAATCTCGCTGGCACTGGCTGAGCCTTTATCCACCAAAACCACCAAGGGCTTATCTGTGAGTGCCTGACGATTTGCCACTAGGCGATCGCCCTCGCCACCGCGATCAACGGTCGAGACAATCGTGGCATTTTCTAGCCACAGCCGCGCAATTTCTGCACTGGAGTAGAGCAGACCACCTGGGTTAGATCTAAGATCGAGGATAAAACCCGTCACCCCATCTTTGATCTGGTCTTCTAGGGCTTTGCGCATATCCTTGGTGGCGTTGCCATTAAACTGACGCAGATGCAGATAGCCAACTTTACCAATGGGACTATTACGCACTTCGGCTTTGACTGGATGAATTTCAATCCGCGCCCGCACTAGCTCTAGTTCAAAGGTGCGATCGCCACGCTGCACACCTAGCCTCACCTTGGTACCGACAGGGCCACGGATTAACTCTACTGCCCGATTAATATCCATGCCCTTAGTGCTTTGGCCAGAAATCTTGGTGAGGATGTCCTTCGCCACGATTCCAGCCTTGGCAGCAGGGGAATCTTCAATCGGAGAAGCAACCATCAGGTTTTTAGTGGCTTCGTCCACGGTGAGTTGAATCCCTACCCCAGTCAATTCCCCAGAGGTATCAATCTGCATACTCTTGAACTGCTCTGGATCCATGAAGCGGGTGTAGGGATCATCTAGCCCCTTGAGCATTTCTCGAATAGCGGCATAGGCATCTGCCTTAGAACTGTAGTTGCGTTGCAGAAACTTGCGCCGAGTTTGCTGCCAGTCCACCTTGTTGAAGGTGCCATCCACATATTCGCGATTAATAATTTGCCACACTTCATCTACCGTTTCTTTGGGGCTGTTTCTAAAAGCAGCCGCACTGGGATTAGCTAACTGAAATCCGGTCAGACCCACAGAAGCGATCAGGGCTGCTGTTGCGGTTAGAATTATGCCTTGTTTTGCCATAATCATTGGTTTGTAAGATGGTTGAGTAGGGTGAATGAATGATCCCTAAGAATGTTTGACCAGATTGTTCAACAGAGTGGATAGGCTAAAAATGTGCTTCGGTAAATCTGAGGTAAACCTGATAAGGGATAGATGTGCGCTGGAAGCTTAGACGTGGGATTGGTGGTCTAGGTTCTGGAGTGGTAGTTAGTTGTATTTCTAGTTATAGCAAATCTGAGAGGGGCAGAAGGGCTAGGTTAGCCAAACTTATCTGAGCGACTTATCTAAGCGACCTAGCTGAGCTTGGTTTGTAGTAGTTGGTTAGTGGCTTGAGGTTCGGCTCTGCCCTGCGATCGCTTCATAATTTGCCCCACAAAAAAGCCCATCAGCTTAGTTTTGCCGCCACGGTACTGCTCTACTTCTTTGGGATGATCGGCGATTACTTGCTCAATTAGCTGCTCTAGCTGCTCTCCTGCCAAGACCGTGAGGTTTTGAGCCTGGATCAGGGCTTGAATGGAGGGATGCTCGCCCAAGCCTTGACTGAGTAGACCAGGCAGAATTTCCTTAGCGATTTTGCCGGTGATGGTGCCCGAGTTAATTAACTGGAGCAGTTCCGCCAACAGCTTCGGGGTGAGGGGTAACTGATTGATTTTCAGCTTTTGGTCATTTAAGTAGGCGGTGATGTCGCCCATGATCCAGTTGAAGGCGAGTTTGGGGTCGATCGCTTGATCTATGACAGCTTCAAAATATTCGGCCACTTGGCGATCATCCGCGAGCAGGTTGGCTTCGTAGGGGCTAAAGCCGTATTGAGTATGGTAGCGATCGCGCTTGACTTTCGGCAGTTCTGGCAGGGCGGTGCGGTAATGGTCAATCGTTTGGGTAGATAATTCAATGGCTACTAAATCTGGTTCTGGAAAATAACGATAGTCGCTCGATCCTTCTTTTTTGCGCATGGAGATCGTGCGCTGACTATTTTCTTCCCATAGGCGAGTTTCTTGGACAATTGGTTCCCCAGTAGCGATCGCTTCTACTTGGCGGTCAATTTCGTAGTCGATCGCCCTTTGAATGGCATTAAAGGAGTTCATATTTTTGATCTCCACTTTAGTGCCGAACTTAGGGGTGCCATGGGGACGGATCGAGATGTTTACATCACAGCGCATGGAACCTTCTTGCATATTGCCATCACATACGCCCAGGTAGCGGACAATGCGGCGTAATTCTTGCATATAGGCAGCAGCTTCGTAGCCAGAGCGTAAATCCGGCTCAGAGACAATTTCGCATAAGGGTACACCAGCACGGTTGTAGTCTACGAGGGAATGACTAGAGCCAGAGAGGCGATCGCTGCCTGCATGGACAAGCTTGCCGGCATCCTCTTCCATGTGCATGCGGGTAATGCCAATGGTTTTGGTGCTGCCATCTTCTAGGACAATTTCTAGATGACCATGTTCAGCGATCGGCAGATCGTACTGGGAAATTTGATAATTTTTGGGCAGATCAGGATAAAAATATTGCTTGCGATCAAACTTACTGTGGGGCGCGATCTGGCAGTTGAGGGCTAGCCCAGCTTTAACCGCAAACTCTAATACATTCTGGTTCAATACTGGCAACACCCCTGGCATCCCCAAACACACTGGGCAAACATGGGTATTGGGCACCGCGCCAAATTCGGTGGAGCAACCACAAAAAATCTTGGTGGTAGTACTGAGTTGACAATGGACTTCTAGACCAATCACGGCTTCGTAGTCATTGCGGGTGAGGGGTTTGGTGGGAGCGGCGACCATGGGTTTGAAGCTTAGTTATTCAAATCCTACCATAGATTGTTACAGCGGCTACGCAGTCTGATCAGAGAAGCGGCATAAATAGGGAGCTTGAGGGCTGCACCCCACTTAAAAGATTTTGCCCGCCATGCTCTGCCCTTTGAGATTTGTGATCATAAGCTCAGGCTGAGTTAGATTAGAGGCAAATATGTTGAGCCATACTAGGCAGGAGCGCATATACTAACAGTTGGGCTTTTTGACTGGAGAGATGGCAGAGTGGTCGATTGCGCTCGACTTGAAATCGAGTGTTGTGAAAGCAACCGAGGGTTCAAATCCCTCTCTCTCCGTACTGCCAAAATCAGAATGCGTAAGTCTTGACCCTGTAGTAATGCTATTCTAACGCCACAACAACATGCCATCGCCAAAGGAATAAAAGCGATATTTGGCGGCGATCGCGGCTTGGTAGAGGTCTAACAAAAACTGGCGATCGCCCAAGAAAGCAGCCACCATCATTAACAGACTAGAACGGGGTAGATGAAAATTGGTAATCAAGCCATCTAATACGCGCCATTCGTAGCCTGGGTAGATCAGCAACTCGGTTTTGCCCCTAAAAGGTGTCAAGCCACTGGTTTCTAAGGCTCTAGCCACCGTAGTTCCCACCCCAATCACCCTACCGCCCTGGGCTTTCGTGGTTTGGATCAGAGCGATCGCGGCTTCTGCCACTTCAATCCATTCTTGGTGCATATCATGGCAGCGAATATCCTCCACTTCCACGGGACGAAAAGTGCCCAAACCCACATGCAGAGTGATAAAAGCCTGGTTGATACCTGCTTGGGTCAGTTGTTGCAATAGCTCTACACTAAAGTGCAATCCAGCCGTAGGTGCTGCCACTGCACCTGGATGCTTGGCATAGACGGTTTGATAATCCTGGGGTTGAGATTGGCTAGCCTGAATGTAGGGCGGCAAAGGCACCACTCCCAGGTTCTCAATTATGGTGAAAAAAGACTGATCACCAGGGCAGTCAAACTGCAATTCTCGCCCACCAGTAGCTGAGTCGATCGCTACCACTTCCGCCCGCAATTGTCGATCGCCAAACCAGATCTCAGCGCCGAGGGGCATTCTTTTGCCAGGTTTTACCAGGGCTAGCCAGCGATCGCGCCCAGTTGGTTCTAACAGTAAAATCTCGACGATCGCCCCCGTAGACTTGTGGCCGTAGAGTCTAGCAGGAATTACTTTGGTGTCATTAAACACTAGCAAGTCTCCAGGCTTTAGCCATTCTGACAAATCATAAAAATGGCTATGGCTGTAGCTGTGGTCTGGTTGCACTACCAGCATCCGCGCCTGATCGCGAGGATTCGCTGGATCTTGGGCAATCAACTCTGGTGGTAAATCGTATGTGTAGCTACTGAGTAAGTAGTCCTGTTCCCTAGGATTCATCACAACCTAAGCAAACTGCTGCCCCAGTTCGATCGGGTTATGCACCGTAATCCGCTTTTTAGAAATCGAGATTCGCTTCTTTTGCCGCAGATCTCCAAGCAGCCTAGTTACAGTCACCCGTGTAGAACCAATGGCTTCCGCGATCGCTTGATGAGAAAGTTTAAGGTCAATCACCACGCCATCACTGGCAGCAGCGCCAAAATCACGGCAAAGAATCAACAGAAAACTCACCAAACGGGATTCCATATCTCGGTGTGCCAGGGTTTCAATCATCATTTCCGTCTGCAAAATTCGGGAGGATAGCCCCTTGAGCAAGATTCTGGCTAACTCAGTGTTTTCCTTTAAGGCGCGCTCCACATGCTCGATCGGCATAGATAGCAACTCCACTGGCGTAAAGGCTACCGCATGGTAAAAGCGATCGCTGCGATTGCCAGTAATCAGCGACAACACTCCAAATACCGTATTCTCCCGCAACAGTGCCACCGTAATCTCATCCCCTGCCTCATATACCCGCGATAACTTCACCGCTCCCTTCACCAAAAAATAGAAGCGCTCCGCTGGATCGCCTGGGAAAAAAATCGTTTTGCCCCGCTCGAAGGACTCCACCACTTGGGGAAAATTGCCGATGCCAATTTCTTTTAAAACATCTAGTAAAGGTCGGTCTTGCAGCACCCTAGCTATTCCTGATTGAGATTTGTATTGAGATTTATATAGACTTAAGCTAACTATGGCTTGATCTTTTGTAGCCGCAAGCACATTTGAGCGCCCGTCTCAGAATCTAGGCGAATCTAAGCACCTGTTGGGTGAAAATTCAGAAGCTTTGACTACCAGCATATCACCGACTTCGGCTGAAGTAGCCCAGGTTCAAGTTCTAGAGCTTACGCAAGATCACCAGATGACGTAATCCTTGACTCAAAGGCGTATAAAACTGCTCTACCTGCTCAATCACTCCTGCCAAGCGATCGCTTACTTGAGTTAATTCTTGCTGTTCTGCTGCAGTCCAACCACCGCGATAGAGAATAGCCCGCCCGCCTTTTATCAAACATGGCAAACTATAGCCAGCGCAAACACTAGCACTCGCCACTGCCCGCACCACCACCAGATCATAGCGCTCTTGATGCTGCTCTGCCCGTCCCACCGCCGCGATCGCATTCTCTAGCCCCAGGGCTTGGATGGCTTGCTCCACAAAGCGAATTTTTTTCTGGGTGCTATCCAGCAAAGTAACTTGCCAACTAGGTTGAGCGATCGCAATTGGCAAGCCCGGAAACCCCGCTCCTGTGCCAATATCTAAGACTTTGAGCTTAGATAGACTCCAGACCGATCCAATCCCCCGCAGGGAGTCCCAGATATGCTTCTCGCCAAAATCTGCCACAGCGGTGATGCGGGTGAGATTTTGAGTTTTATTCCCCTCTATGACCAACTGATACAACTGTTCTAACTGCTGCACTTGAGCCCCAGAGGGCTGCCAGGACAAAGGTAGAGCAAATAAATGATCAAGCATATAAGTAGTTGTGTCAAAGTCAAAGTTAAAGTTAAGGTCTAAGCCGAAAATTTTTCTACCCCCCCGGCGGGTCTGTGCCCGCTATTTTTGGGTCTATTCAACTTCATGTCAGGCTCTAAGGCAATCCTGGTTTAGCCTCTGTTGCTGGCAAACTGCCATAGCTTAGTAGGGTGCAAATCTTAATTTTTTCAGAATATAGTAACTTCTGATACATAGAGCTAGCATGAGGTCTGGTGTGATGGTAACTACTGAGTCAAATTTCTACAGGAAAACCTTACAGTGCTGATCTCTAAATCAAGTTCTTTGCGGAAACCCAAGCCGCTATCTTTTAGTTCCATCAACTGGAACGCTTGTTTACCCATAGCTGCCTTGATCTGCGTATTCTGGGTATATGCTGCTACCGCTCAAGATAAGCCGCCGGCGGTCACAGCAGAATCTGTCCAGGCAGAGCTAAATGTTGGATTAGATACTCTATGGGTAGTGTTCTGCTCCACCCTGGTGTTTTTCATGAATGCTGGCTTTGCCCTAGTAGAGTCTGGTTTCTGTCGGCGTAAAAATGCTGTCAATATCCTAGCCAAAAACCTAATCGTATTTGCGATCGCGACCATTATTTATTGGCTAGTTGGCTTTGGCTTCATGTTTGGTGATGACGGTGGTAATAACCTGATAGGGTTGAATGGCTTCTTATTAAGCGGTGAAGACAATAGTCCTGCAATTGGTGATGCCTACAAGGGAGTGTTTAGCGCTCTGAACTGGACTACGATCCCCCTCGAAGCCAAGTTTTTATTCCAACTGGTATTTGCTGGCACCGCCGCTACCATCGTTTCTGGTGCTGTAGCTGAGCGGATCAAGTTTGGGGCTTTTTTGATCTATAGCTTCTTACTAGTAGGTATCGGCTATGCCATCCCTGGCCACTGGATCTGGGGTGGAGGCTGGCTAGCAGACATGGGCTTTTTCGACTTTGCTGGCTGTACCGCAGTCCACTCTGTGGGAGGTTGGGGCGCTTTAGTAGGAGCGGCAATCCTGGGGCCGCGCTTGGGTCGCTACACCGATGGCAAAGTGAATGCTATTCCTGGTCACAACATGGGCATGGCTACCCTGGGCTGCTTGATTCTGTGGTTAGGCTGGTTTGGCTTCAACCCTGGCTCTACTATGGATCTCAATCCTAAATTAATCTCCCATATTGCCATGACTACGAATATGTCTGGCGCTTTCGGTGGTATCGCTGCTACCATCACTTCCTGGGCTTTATCAGGCAAACCAGATCTCTCCATGATTGTCAATGGGATCTTGGCTGGGTTGGTGGGAGTCACCGCTGCCTGTGCCTTTGTTAGCCTTCCCGTATCGGCAGTGATTGGTGTAGTAGCTGGCATCCTGGTAGTATTTGCAGTCGCCTTTTTTGACAATATCAAAATCGATGACCCCGTAGGCGCTACCTCTGTTCACTTGGCTTGTGGGGTATGGGGCACCTTGGCAGTGGGTCTATTCAGCGAAGGTGATAAGTTCGGTGCTGCCCCTGCACCTAAGTTGGGCTTGCTATTTGGTGGTGGCTTTGAGCAGTTGATTCCTCAGGTGGTAGGAGTCTTAGCTGTAGGCGGCTTTAGTGTTGCCTTTAGTTTTATTGCTTGGTACATTGTCCAGGCGATGTTTGGCGGTATCCGCGTTTCCCACGAAGATGAAGAAATCGGTCTGGACATCAGCGAACATGGCATGGAGTCCTACACTGGGTTTTAAGCTGGCTACACTTTCTATTCTTACCGATGCCCGCAGACTTTTCTGTGGGTTTTTTGTGCTTATTTCTAACTATCACTCAGGCTTTTGAGCCAGGCTTTGGGCATTACCACCAAGGTTGTGCCCTGTTTTCGCAGTACGTAGACGGTCTCGTGGGCAGGGATGCTAACTTTAAGGTCTTCACACCGCGCTTTCCAAGAACTACCCTCATACTTCACTCTGCCTGCTTGGCCAGGTAAAATTTCAGTCAGGGTGACGGCTTCATCGTCTTCTTTGATTTGGCGCTGGTGAGTGGGAACAAAGCGGCGAGAATATAGCACAAACAGCCCAGAGCTAACCGCCCAGAGCAAAAACTGAACTAGGGGGGGCAAAGGTATTAACCACAATAGACCTGAGACGATCACAGCCCCAATGCCTAGGGCACCAGCCACGAGCATGGTGGGTAGGGGAACCATTAGCTCCAAAACCAGCAGGGCAATGCCACTGATAAACCAGACTAAGCTAGGGGTCATAGGCGGGAGAAATTCTAGGCTAGGTTCACTGTAGCATATGGTTTTGGGCTAAGCTGGGGCTACTGTTCAGATCTAAATTATGTGTCAAAATCAGGCATAAGGTACAGAGAGCTTTCCTGTTGGAAGGACTGTACTACAGAAAAATACAAATACAGCTTCAAGGAAATAAGTTTTGCTTATTACTCAAAAAAGAGCCGAGTACTCAGATAAATTCAAAAGAGGAGCATGAGAGATTACAATCTTGACTTTATAAGTAATGAGAATATTTATAATCATGTCAAAGAAACTGTAAGAAAATACAGATTTAGCATTGACTTGACTGAATTCAACAAAAATTTAGTAGATCCAATTAAATTGACATTTGATACAAGAGTTTATCGTAAAGATATTGAATTCGTAATCGAAAGTGAGGTATTAAGGCAAATAGATAAATCCAATACAAATCATATTGGGTATTTTCATCAAAACATATTTCGATACTTGGGGCACGGATGGGAAGTACCATTACAAGGATATGACATTGTCAATACTGAGCTAATGTATTTTATCGAGATGAAAAATAAGCATAACACCATGAATTCTTCATCTGCTCAGAAGACTTACATGAGAATGCAAAATACTTTACTGTCTAATCCAGATGCAATATGTCTGTTAGTAGAAGTAATTGCACGAAGAAGCCAAAATATTATGTGGAGAATGAGTTTAGATGGTCAAGCTGTCTCCAATGAAAGAATACGTCGTGTTTCCATTGATAGGTTTTATGAGTTGGTGACTGGTAGCAGAGTTGCATTTAAAGAATTGTGTGAAAAGCTCCCTTTAATAATCCAAGATGTTGTTGAGGATAGCTATTTTGAAGCAGAGTCTAATTCTGTATTTGAAGAGTTAAAGACTATTGACCCTAATTTATTCAAAAGTATTTATCTTCTTGCTTTTAGCGAATATGAAGGATTTAATCATTTCAATGTTTGATCCCGATTTGATTTCAGCGGAATTACTAGCAGACATAATCTCCGTATCGAAGGCTACCCTATTGAAATGGGAAAAGAGCGGAAGGCTGATTCCTGTTCAAAATCCTATTACGAATAAAAAAGAATATAAAACTTCTCAAATAATTCAGTTTGAAGAAGTGAGAAAAATGATCGAAAGTAATTGGAATGAAGAGTTGAATGTCAGACCCGTGAGAGATTTTTCATCTGTTGAGCTTTTCGCAGGTGCAGGTGGACTTGCTCTAGGGCTAGAAAAAGCTAGATTTAGTTCAGTTGCTCTAAATGAACTTGATCAAGATGCTTGTAAGACTCTTCAAGCTAATCGTCCCAACTGGAATGTCATTCAAGGCGATGTAAAGAATCTAGATTTTACTAAATTTATTGATATTGATCTTGTTTCTGGCGGATTTCCGTGTCAAGCATTTTCTTATGCGGGCGAAAAGTTGGGGTTTGAAGATACCAGAGGTACTCTATTTTTTGAATTTTCCAGAGCAGTAAAAGAAATAAGACCAAAAGTTTTCCTAGGTGAAAATGTGCGTGGTTTATTAAATCATGACAATGGCAAAACTCTGTCTGCTATAAAATCAATTATCTCAGATCTAGGATACACGCTTATTGAGCCAAAAGTTCTGAAAGCATTGTTCTATCGCGTTCCCCAAAAAAGAGAGCGTTTATTTTTTGTTGGGATCAGAAATGATTTAGTTAAGTTTGCAAAATTCAAATGGCCATCACCGTATTACAGAATATTAGTTCTAAAAGATGCTTTGAAATCTGGCGAACTATACGATACTGATGTGCCAGAATCAGAAGGTCAATCTTACCCCAAGAGGAAAAGGGAAATATTATCTTATGTTCCTCAGGGCGGTTACTGGAGAGATTTGCCGGATGATCTCCAAAGAGAATATATGCAGGGTAGTTATTTTTTAGGTGGTGGTAAAACTGGTATGGCACGTCGGCTCTCATGGGATGAGCCGAGCTTAACTCTTACCTGTTCTCCTGCCCAAAAACAAACCGAGAGATGCCATCCAGAAGAGACCAGACCCTTGACAATTAGAGAGTATGCTAGAATACAAACATTTCCAGATGAATGGCATTTTTCAGGTTCAGTGAGTAGCCAATACAAACAAATCGGTAATGCTGTGCCTGTGAATTTAGGTTACGCAGTTGGTCGGAGTATAATTTCCCTATTAAATAGTATTGATACAAAGGCTGATCTAGGCAGTGACTCTTTAGTATTGAGTGAATTATTTCACCCTAAACAACTGACTTTACTAAACACGTAACAACTCAAATGCAGTGGACGGTTGAGAGCCGCTGATGTTGAGTGCAATGTTATCTACCGCCCCTGATTTGAAACGTTATGCTGCCTGAGTTAGCGGTTCGCACGGAAAACTTAACTAAAAGGTTTGAACGGTATCTGGCAGTCAACCAGGTGGATTTAGCGATCGCCCCTGGAGAAGTCTATGGTTTGATTGGGCCAAATGGCGCAGGTAAGACTACTTTAATTAGAATGCTGGCGATGGCAGAAGAGCCAAGTCTAGGGGAAATTTACTTAAATGGCGATCGCTTAGAACCAGGTAAGCATAATCCCATACTCAAGCGCCGACTCGGCTATTTGCCAGATGACTATCCCCTCTACGATGATCTGACGGTCTGGGACTATCTAGATTATTTTGCCAGGCTTTATCAACTCCAAGGGGCGCGCCGCACTCAGCGTCTGCATGAAGTCCTAGAACTGGTGAGCCTAGAGCATAAGCGCCAGAGCCAAATTGCCACCCTGTCACGGGGGATGAAGCAAAGACTCAGCCTAGCCCGCACAATTATTCACCAACCGATTTTGTTGCTATTAGATGAGCCAGTTTCTGGTTTAGATCCGATCGCTCGCCTTGAATTTCGGGATATTATCAAGTCGGTACAGGCAGCGGGGATGACGGTGCTGATCTCTTCTCACATTCTCAGTGATTTGGCCGAGATGTGTACGGCGATCGGAATTATGGAACTGGGTTGCCTGGTGGAGAGTGCGCCACTCCAGGATCTCTATCAAAAGCTCAGCCAGCAGCAGATTTGGCTATCCAGTCTGGGCGACTCCAAGGCTTTGGTTCAGTTTTTGACTAATTATGCTCAGGTAGAAAAGTTGGAACTATTGCCTCAAGGTCTTAGGATTGATTTCAGTGGTGATCCAGAAGATGCGGCTAATTTACTCAAAGCTCTGATTGAGCAAGGCTTTAGAATTACGGAGTTTCACCAGACTCGCGAAGATTTGGAGACTATTTTCCTAAAGTTGGGACATCGACAGGCTAACTAATCGAGCGCAAAATCATGAATCTAGAAACAGTTTGGCAGCGGATTGGCGACTGGAATCCTCAGATCTTGAGGGAATTGAGGGGAAAACTCAAACTACGGAATGTAGCGATCGCTTTGATTGCAGCGGCGTTAATCCAGATCCTGATTGTGGGGGCGTTTAGCTTGGGGCTACCCGATCCTGACTTGGCAAGTGCGGGGAAACTTTATAGCCAGTTTTGCTTTGGCACTAAAGAATATAGTTATCAATCAGTATTTTTATGCAGTTTGCCCTTAGAAATTAATTGGCAATTATGGTGGGCTGCCCAGTTTAGGCTCTTGAGTTGGACTTTGCCGATTTTACCAGTGGCAGTGGGAGGAGGGATGTTGGCGCTAGATCTTGCCCAGGAGGCTAGTCGCGGCACCTTTAATTTTGTCAGGCTCAGCCCTCAAGCTGCTAGTTCTATTTTGCTGGGCAAATTATGGGGAGTACCTTGCCTAGTGTATTTGGCTACTTTGGCAGTTCTACCTTTACACCTAGTAGCAGCGATCGGGGCGGGAGTAGATCCTTTATTTTTGCTGAGTTATTACCTGCTGAATTTGCTGGGCGCCTACCTGTTTGGCAGTGTTGCCATGTTAGTGGGGCTGGTGGCGATCAATAGCGGCAGCAAGTTTAATAATCCCCTAAATGTTGGTATGGGGTTGGGATTTGTATTCAGTGGTCTGTATCAGGTATATCTCTTTTTAAATTCGATTAGCACTTGGGCACCATTTGGTCAGTTGCTCTATGGGGGCGATCGCCCAAATCTGGTCTTAGAGTGGTTCAACCTAGCGATCGCCAGCAATTTTTGGCTAGGTAACGGCTTTGCGATTACTTCAGTGTTAGTGGTCAGTCAAGGGATCTGGTATGCCCTGGAGCGACGTTACTACACTCCTACTCGACCGCTGATTGCCAAGCGCCAAGCCTATATTTGCCTGGCATTTTTGCAAATATTTATGGTGGGTTTTTTGGTGAATCGCACCTTAGGCGATTACTTGGAGGCAGAGCATCTGCGCTGGGCGGGGTTAGCGGTTTTGAACGGGATCAATTACTGGTGTTTTTTGAGCTTGATCACCATCCTCACTCCTACGCGCCAGGCAACCTTAGATTGGTTACGCTATCGTCATCTGCAATCGCGCCGTTCCCTATGGCAGGATTTAGTTTGGCATGAGCAAAGTCCCGCTGTGGTAGCGATCGCCCTTTGTAGCCTAATTGCTGCCCTGGTGATCACTCCTTGGGCAGTTGGGGCGGTGGATTTTGGCTCTGGTCTGGCGATGATCAGCCTGATTATCGCTCAGGGGGTAGGCTTTGTGATCCTGGCGCTGATCTATCAAATTCTGGCATTCTGGGCAAAAACTAAACCCCAACGGGCTTTAGCGATCGCTTTATTGATCGGCACTCTGATTGTCCCACCCCTGTTGATGGTGTTTCTCCCCCTACCCAAATTCCTCTGGGTGATGATTGGCTATCCTGCTTTTGCCTATAGCCCACAGCTTAGCTGGCATCTGGCGATCGGCGGCTTAGCTCAGGGTCTAATTTTAGCTACTGGCGGGCTGGCTTTGACCAGGCAACTGCAAAGGGCTGCCAGGTCAGAGTTTGAGCTACTCTCTGATGCTACCAGAACAGCAACACCCCAAATCTCAACTCACACCTACACCTGATCCCTAGTCCTGAGCTTGTGAAATTGGCTGCTTTTCGCTACACTAGAAGGCTATGCCAAATCTGACACCCTAACAATCTCCAAATACTATGGCGAAAAGTGATGTAAAGGTCATGTTGACCAAAAATGTAGCTAAGCTGGGTAAGCTCGGCGATCTAGTTTCCGTTGCCCCAGGCTATGCCCGCAACTTCCTGCTACCCCAGTCCCTAGCTGTACCTGCTACCCCCGGTATTGTTAAAGAAGTAGAGCGCCGTCGAGAAAAGGAGCGCCAGCGCCTGATTGCTATTCGCCAAGAAGCAGAGAGTCGCCGTACTGCCCTAGGCGTGATTGGTGGGTTTATGATCAAAAAGCCCGTAGGTGAAAATGACAGTATTTTTGGTACGGTCACTGACCGCGAAGTGGCAGATCTAATCAAAGCTAAGGCGATGCTGGAAATAGATCGGCGGGAAATCACGGTGCCAGAAATTAAAAAATTGGGCAGCTATGAAGTACAGATTCGTCTCCACGCTGAAGTCACCGCTGTAATTAAGTTGCAGGTAGTAGCAGAGTAAACACCATAGGGGAGCGGCATGGGTCTGGATTTTGCCGAATTTAGCGATCGCTTGCCACCCCAAAATATTGAGGCTGAAGAGGCAATTCTGGGGGGAATCTTGCTCGATCCAGAAGCAATTAGTCGCGTAGTTGATAGCTTGCGTGGCGAAATGTTCTATGTGGCTGCTCACCAGGAAATCTTTCGGGCTGCCGTGGCACTGCATACCCAGTCCAAGCCCACCGACTTGATGAGCCTCAGTAGTTGGTTGAGCGATCGCGACCTGCTCGAAAAAGTAGGCGGTCAATCGAAAATTGTCCAATTGTGCGATCGCACAGTTTCCGCCATCAACATTGACTACTACGCCGCTTTAATCTCAGAAAAATTCACTCGCCGCAAACTAGCTGAAGCTGGCCGAGAGGCTACGGCGGTTAGTTTTGATCAAAGTATAGAACTGCCCCAAGTCCTAGATTTAGCCGAGCAGAAAATCTTTGCCGTCACCCAGTCACGCACCCAACAAGGTTTAGTCTCGGCTGGAGATATTCTCACCAAGACTTTTTATGAGCTAGAAAATCGCTACAATGCCGCTGCCGATGGTTCTGGCACTAACCTCCCCGGTCTAGCTACCGGCTTCTATGATCTAGATGCCATGACCCAGGGGCTACAGCGATCCGACTTGATCATCATTGCTGGTCGACCCTCCATGGGCAAAACTGCCTTTGGTCTAGAACTTGCCCGCAAAATGGCAGATATGCACCAACTGCCTGTGGCGATCTTTAGCTTAGAAATGTCCAAGGATCAGTTGGTCTATCGACTGCTAGCCAGTCAATCTAAAATTCGTCCCAGCGATATTGGCATTGATAGTAGCAGGTTACGGGCAGGGCAGATCAGCGAGAACGAATGGGGGGTAGTGGCTACGGCGATCAGTAATCTCTCTGACTTGCCAATTTTTATTGACGATACTCCCAACCCTTCAGTCAATGAGTTGCGTTCCAAAGCGCGGCGATTGCAGTCGGAAAAGGGCGGTAGCCTAGGCTTAATCATGATTGATTATCTCCAACTAATGGAAGGTTCTGGCTCAGATAATCGGGTGCAGGAACTATCCCGCATTACCCGTGCGCTTAAGGGTTTAGCCAGAGAGCTATCGGTGCCTGTAATTGCCCTATCACAACTCAGTCGCGGCGTGGAAGCTCGCACCAACAAGCGTCCCATGCTCTCAGACTTGAGAGAATCTGGCAGTATTGAACAGGATGCGGATCTAGTGATCAATCTCTATCGGGATGAATACTACAATCCTGACACTCCTGATCGCGGCATTGCCGAAATTATTATCGCCAAACATCGCAACGGACCAGTAGGGACAATCAAGCTCCTATTTGAGCCAAGACTGACTAAGTTTGAAAATTTGCTTAACCGCACTTGAGCGAGAGCATTTCCGATCACGGCAAGCACCTAAGAATGGCATAATTTGATCAATTCAGTTTCTTCCCCATCTATACCGTCATGACAGAGTTAAATCGCAGAAGCAAAATTGTGACTGGCGGCGTGCAGCGATCGCCTAACCGTGCCATGCTCCGAGCCGTGGGTTTTGAGGATACTGATTTTCAAAAGCCCATCGTTGGGGTTGCCAATGCCTATAGCAATATCACTCCCTGCAACATGGGCATCAATCAGCTAGCCCAGCGCGCCATGGCAGCCCTCAAAACCGCAGGAGCAATGCCCCAAATCTTCGGCACGATTACCATCAGTGATGGCATTTCCATGGGTACGGAAGGGATGAAATACTCTTTAGTTTCCCGTGAAGTAATTGCCGATGCGATCGAGACGGTCTGCAATGGTCAAAGCCTAGATGGTCTACTAGCGATTGGGGGCTGCGATAAAAATATGCCTGGTGCAATGATTGCGATCGCGCGCTTAAATATTCCCAGCATCTTTGTCTATGGCGGCACGATCAAGCCAGGTCACTATCAGGGGCAAGATCTCACCGTAGTCAGTGCCTTTGAAGCTGTAGGCCAGTACAGTGCGGGCAAAATTGATCAGAATGAACTGGAAGCGATCGAAAAACACGCTTGCCCTGGGGTCGGCTCCTGCGGCGGCATGTTCACCGCCAACACCATGTCCTCAGCGATTGAAGCTATGGGTTTAAGCCTGCCCTATTCCTCAACCATGGCGGCAGAAGATGCTGAAAAATCCGATAGCACGGCTAAATCGGCTGAAGTTTTAGCCCAAGCGATCGCTCAGCAAATTTTACCCCGTCAAATTCTCACCCGGGCGGCCTTTGAAAACGCGATCGCGGTGATTATGGCAGTAGGTGGCTCCACCAACGCTGTTTTACACTTGCTAGCGATCGCCCGCGCCATTGGCGTAGATTTAATCATTGATGACTTTGAAACGATTAGAGGACGGGTGCCAGTACTCTGTGACCTCAAGCCTAGCGGCAAATATGTAGCTACCGATTTACACCAGGCGGGCGGTATTCCCCAAGTGATGAAAATCTTACTCGCCCAAGGCTTGATTCATGGCGATGCCCTCACCATTTCTGGTCAGACGATCGCCCAGGTACTAGCCGACCTGCCAGATCAGCCCCACCCCGATCAAACTGTAATCCGTCCCTTCGATCGCCCCATCTATGCCCAAGGACACCTGGCTATTCTCAAGGGTAACCTTGCCACCGAAGGCAGTGTTGCCAAAATTACCGGCGTAAAAAATCCAATTATTACTGGCCCCGCACGGGTATTTGAGTCAGAAGAAGACTGTCTCAGCGCGATCTTGGCAGGCAAAATTAATCCTGGCGATGTGATTGTGATTCGCTATGAAGGCCCTAAGGGAGGCCCTGGCATGCGGGAAATGTTAGCCCCTACTAGTGCAATTATTGGTGCTGGTCTGGGCGATTCCGTGGGATTGATTACCGATGGCAGGTTTTCTGGTGGCACCTTTGGCATGGTAGTTGGTCATGTTGCGCCCGAAGCCTTTGTCGGTGGAGCGATCGCTCTAGTTCAAGAAGGAGACTCGATCACCATTGATGCCCCAGCGCGTCTGTTGCAATTAAATGTCCCAGCAGATGAGCTAGCCAATCGCCGCGCCACCTGGCAACCACCCCAACCCCGTTACACCAAGGGCGTGCTCGCAAAATATGCCAAACTGGTATCCAGCAGCAGCCTAGGAGCAGTTACAGATGGATAGGGATAAATCTAATTGACGACAGGTAAATTTAACTACTATACTTAGAGTAGTGGCAGCATAGCTCAGCTGGTTAGAGCGACGCACTCATAACGCGTAGGTCCCCGGTTCAAGTCCGGGTGCTGCTATAGGCAAGGTTTAGTTACCATTTAGCAGAATAAACTTCATAGCTCTGGCGGGCAATTTCCAGGTCTTCCTGAGTGTGAATTACTAGGATTCCCACTGGACTGCCATGCCTGGCAATATTTAGGTCAATGTGTGGATCAATAGGCGATCGCTGATTTAGCTCTAGATCTAGATCTATACCGAAAAATTTTAACCCCTCACATACGGCTGCCCGTACCCTGGCTGAGTTTTCCCCGATCCCTCCTGTAAAGATCACTCCATCGATGCCGCCCAAACTTGCAGCCATCGCTCCAATTCCTTGGCGTACCCGATGCACAAATATTTCCACTGCCAGCTTTGCCCTAGGATTACCCTCCGCGATCGCGTCCTCCAGTTGGCGCAAATCTGCTGCTACCCCCGAAATCCCCAGTAATCCCGACTGACGATTAAGCAGATCATCTAGCTGATCTGGGGTGTAGTGATGCTCTTTGAGTAAATACAGCAAAATTCCAGGATCAATTGCTCCAGAGCGAGTCCCCATCATTAGACCATCTAGGGGCGTAAATCCCATGGTGGTATCCACACTTACCCCGTTCTTTATCGCCGCCAAGGAGCAACCGTTACCGAGATGGCAGCTAATCAAGCGCAATTTTTTTAAGTCAGTCGCTAAAATCTCTGCTGCCCGACCCACACAATACTGATGGCTTATGCCATGAAAGCCATAGCGCCTGATCCCCAGAGCTAGCCACTCATAGCTACCTGGATAAACATGGGCAAAGTCTGGGATCTGACTGTGGAAAGCCGTATCAAACACCGCCACCTGTGGCACTCCCAAAAGTTGCTCAATCGCTTCAATCCCAGCCAAGTTAATTGAATTATGCAAAGGAGCAAACTGGGATAAACTCCTAATCTCTGCCTTCAAATCTGCATCTACCAGAGCCGCCGCAACCCGTCTCCCCCCATGGACTACTCGATGCCCAGCTAATTCCACCGCAACTAGGCTAGTCCATCCTGCTAACTGGCTCAGGGTGTCTAACAACTGCTGCAAGTCTTCAAGGCGCGATCGCGAACTAAATTCTAAAGATTGACTATCGCCTGCGGGATTTTGCACCTGTAAGCGCACTAGCCCATTTGCCCAACCATAATCAAGACTGCCCTGGCAGAGGCGCTTTTGCTGATGTTCTTGGTCATACAAGCTCGCCTTCAAGCTACTAGAACCAGCATTCAGCACTAGAATCTTCATTTCACTAGTCAGGCTTAATACTGGCAAAAATTTGGCTTAACTCTGATCGCTTTCGCCCAAATCCATCTGCCTGTACTACCACTACCATCACCAGCACATAGTCAGAAGTGTTAATCATAAACAATCCCCCCTGAACTTTGCCGCCAACCGAGTTAGATCTAGCCGCGATCGCTACCTGTAACATCGGCATCCCATTGAGGGTTCGCTCCATTGGCTCAATTTCTAGTCGCTGCCACTCAAATAGCTCTTCTCCCACTTCAGCTAGCAAGCGATCAAGGAAATCCGCCTCAGACTGACCAACCTGATCACCAGCCTGATCAAACCTGTAGCGGGCTAACCACAAACATAGCTCTCGATCAGGCGATCGCACCACTGCCACATCAGGCTTGGGATGAGAGATGCTATAGGTCTGCGGAATCGAGAGCTTAACCATCTTTACTACCTAAATACCAGCTTTACCCATGGCTAGACCCGCCACCAGCATGCCAATTACCAAAAAAGGTTGAGCACTAGCTTGATACTTTACGTCATTCTTGAGTGGATCGCGCAGGTAGTACATATCTTGAAACGTAATTTGCGGTAGCACTAGCAACGCCAACACCGTAGCATAGAGTTGCTCGCCCCGATAGACCAAGTAGGCAGCAATGCCAAACTGAAATAGGTCGATCGCTACTGCCGAAATTAAAGCAGCTCGCTCCACGCCAAACATCACTGGCAAAGACTTTAAACCCATGGCGCGATCGCCTTCTACGCTCTTAAAATCATTCACTACTGCAATCCCCAACCCCGCCAGACTATAAAACAAAGTCAAAGCCACCACCGTCCAGTTCAAATTGCCAAACAGAGCATGACCCGCCCACCAGGGTAGAGCAATATAGCTAGCTCCCAAAGCATAGCTACCTAACCAACCATTTTGCTTGAGTTTCAAAGGCGGTGCCGAGTAGATATAAGCCAAAAATGCCCCAAAAACTGCCAGACCAGTCAAAATGAAATTCTGGTGTGCGGTTGCCAAATCTAAAATCACTGCTACGCCAATTCCAGCCACCAATAGCAGCCAGATCTGGATCACTACTTGATTTAAGGGTACTGCTCCCGAGGGAATCGGTCGATAGGGCTCATTGATCGCATCAATTTCGCGATCGTAATAGTCATTCAAAATCTGGGTATAACCAGTCAATAAAGGGCCAGACATCAACATACAGAGCAGCGATCGCAATACATGGTCAACCGACCACACAAACCCCCCCGCAGAAGCTGCGCCGCAGATCACTCCCCACATCAGTGGAATCCAAGTAATTGGCTTCATCAACTGTAGCCGCAGTTTCCAGATTGAGGCATCCTTAACATTTGCCCCCTTCATTCCCAACATTTGTCGAGTACGGGCATCTCCAGAATTTTGTTCAGGACTAGTCATAAAATCTTGATCGCTACTGCACAATCTTAGCCCAATTCCCAACTAGGACTTGCACAAACGTGATCTAAAAACCTGGTCTAAGTTAGGACGTGGAGTCCTGCCCTCAGGCTCCCTTTTATAACACTTCCTAGATCAGACTGCGTAAGTCCTGATAGAGAGAAGGGGGAAAAAAGGCAATCTAGATGTGCCAGGTGCTAAGGCACTAAACCAAATCCAAAAAATCTAGCCAAAATCCCAAAAGTAAGCTATTATTTTGGAGGTGTTCACGCACATCACACTTTCTCCTAAAACCAAATTTAGATGACCGATTTCGCCGCCATTAGAAAACATTACACTGTCATAGAGCTTGAAGCTTTATTCAGACAGGCGGAATGCTCTGTGGCTGAATTGCTGTCTAGGATTTCTGAATACAATTCGTGACTCTTCTCTTCAGACCATTCTCTTCACTTCAGACTATTTAGGTCACATTCACGAATTACAAAATACAAATCCTGAAATACGAAGTCCAAAATGCGACTTCTGGATTAAGAGATTTGAAATACAAGTTCTGAATTCAACTAGAATCTAGGCTCAAGCATTCAAAGCTAGGGATTTAAATCTAAGGATTTAAGAAATCAAGATTAGGTACTTAATAGTGATTAAACACTTAAGTGCTAGGGATATCCTTAAAAATCTGAGACTAAAAAACCAGGGCTTACGCTTGGCTGGCAAAAGTTAATCATGAAAGGTTAATTAATAGAACTTGATTCATAGAAGCTACCTTGAGAAATTAATTGCTCAAACTACTAGTTAAATGATCAAGTAGGTAAAAGCTCAAGCGAACAAAGGAATAGATCTCAAGCTGATTAGCAGGTTTGCAAAATCTCTCCAAAGATATTTCCTGAAAACCCTTACTTTTGTAAGCGATCGCTTGTCTCTCTAACCGCCATCTAACTACTTATTGATTGCCAGGCATACCCAGGCATAGTGTAGGGATTTTTTGCCCGCAGTTAGCTAGGGATAATCCAAAATGATCAAGAAAAGTGATTAAAGCATAGTTAAAAGTCTTATATAGATTCGTAAATTCCATCCAATCTTTCAGGCAAATCCCTAGAAAACGGAATGAGAACTTGAACTATAAGACTGGAACCAAACTTGATCATAAATCTGATCATGATGTAACTAAACCTGAGAATAAATCTAGGAATTAGATCCAAAGCCCAAGCTCGCACCTTGGGTCAGCCACAGCTTGCTCTGTCTCACCATTGATCAGTCAAATGATCAGTCAAAAAAGTCCTGTAATCCAAACGCCCTAACTCTAAGCCTGCCTAAATAGTCGCTCCAATTGAAGATCGGTCAAAAGATCCATAGCAAGATCTTTAGGAAAATCTCTAGGAGAATCCTTGAGAGAAGATTTCTGAATAAGTTCTCCGTCCGTTGCTGCGTTTTAATCTGGAGCCATGAGTCTTAGATTATGCAGCCCGTACTGTCTTGAGCAGTACCTCTTACTCATGTTTTGAATTTGTACAAATTTTTCACACGAAGTTGGGAGCATTAAAAATGTTGCAATTGAAATCTGAATTCGGTAAATCCACTGCAGTTCTAGAAACCCATGAACCAGTTGGCGTTCACTACATCTTGGAAATCTACGAATGTCCAAGCACTGTGCTTAACGATCTAGAATACATCATGGAATGTCTGCGTGGTGCGGTGAAGTGTGCTGGAGCCACCTTGCTCAATCAAGTTGCTCACCAATTTTCGCCCCAGGGAGTAACGGCATTGATGCTGTTGGCTGAGTCTCACATCTCTATTCATACTTGGCCAGAAAGTGGTTATGCCGCTTTAGATGTGTTCACCTGTGGTTCCCATACCATGCCTGATCTAGCCTGTGCCTACTTGATCGACAAACTCCAAGCTAAGCGTCACCTACTGTTCAAAATGCCTCGCAACACTGAGTTGCCCGAAGCTTAATCACAATCGTTAATGATGTGGAGGGGCGGCGACTAGTTTTGCTGCCTCTTTTTTGTGATGTTCAGGATTTAGGCAGTCTGAGTGGAATAACACACCCCACTAAACTTGAAGTGGGAAAGACTTGTGCGTTCATTTTAGGGTAAATTAACTATTAGTTTGGAAAAAGATAATGACACAAAATCAGGTTGATGCTTGCCTGTGGGTAAGTGAGTATATTACCCCTTGGGATATCTATGTCCATGGTGTAAGTAAAATCTTGGCTTACCAGCAAACCCAGTTCCAAGAGATGTATGTGGTGGAAAGTGGAGTTTATGGTAAGGGTTTGGTATTGGATGGTAAGTGGCAATCTTGTACAGGGGATGAATTTCTATATCATGAGCCTCTGGTGCATCCTGCTATGGTGTTCCATGGTAAGCCTGAGCAGGTCTTGATTTTGGGGGGCGGGGAAGGTGCAACTACCCGCGAGGTACTACGCTGGCAGACGGTCAAAAGAGTGGTGATGGTGGATATTGATGGCGAGGTGGTGGAAGCCTGTCGTCAACATTTACCCGAAATGCATCAGGGTTCCTTCGATGATCCTCGATTTGAATTAGTGATTGATGATGCCCTCACTTATTTAGATCAGTCGCAACAACTTTGGGATGTGGTGATTTCGGACTTGTCTGATCCGATTGAGCAAGGGCCTTCCTTTAAGCTGTTTACTAAGGAATACTACGAGAAAGTGCGGCGGGTGCTTAGCCCTGAGGGATATTTTGTATTGCAAGCAGGCCCCGTTTCGCCCGCAGGTCTGACTCAGCACGCCCGGTTGGTGAAGACTATGGAGACGATTTTCCCCCATGTGTTGTCCTGTACTACCTATGCTTCTACCTATGGCTCGCCCTGGAGCTTCATTATTGGCTCGGCAGTGGAGATGGCGGCTCAGCCAGAGATTGCTGTAACTGATCAAATTTTGGCGACTCAAACCAAGGGTGGCTTTAGAATGTTTGATGGGGTTACTATGCTGGGTATCTTACAAATTCCTTTGCATCTGCGCCAAGCGATCGCTAGTGAGACGCAGATCTATACTGAAGTGGCTCCTCCCACTTTCTTTGGCAAGGGAATTTTAGGGCAGGATTAGCTATTGCAGATCTGAAAATGGTGGGGGAGCGTAGCCGCTATTTGATTCAGACAATTAACTGAGAGATAACTAAGTGGAAGTCAGCGCGATCGCTTATCTAGGACCAGTAGGAACTTACTCGGAACTGGCAGCTTGGAGCTATGTGCAGCAGTTTGCGGGGCGATCGCTGGCACTGATCCCTTACCCCACCATTCCTCAGGCAATTAGATCAGTGGGCAAGCAGCAGTTGGCGATTGTGCCAGCCGAAAACTCAATTCAGGGCAGTGTCACCATGACCCTAGATACCATCTGGGAACTAGAAGGTCTGCAGATTTTGCAGGCAGTGGATTTGCCCATTCAGAATGCATTAGTAGCAAATGTGCGGCACTTCAGCCAAATTCAACGGGTTTACTCCCACCCTCAACCCCTTGCCCAGTGTCAAACTTGGCTGGATACTCATCTCGGTGAAGCAGTTCAAGTTGCCACTAATTCCACCGTGGAAGGGTTAGAGATAATTAAAGCCGATCCAAATGGCGCAGCGATCGCTTCAATTAGGGCAGCGCAAATCTATCAAATACCGGTCTTGGCCTGTCCGATCAATGATCATCCTGAAAATCACACTAGGTTTTGGGTGTTGGGTTTGGGGCAGTCTGAGCAAGTGGGTTCCCATACTTCGATCGCTTTTAGTGTGGGTCAAAATCTACCTGGAGCTTTGGTTACGCCCTTGGCAATCTTTGCTGAGCGTGGCATCAATCTTAGTCGGATCGAGTCTCGTCCTACTAAGCGATCGCTAGGGGACTATATTTTTTTTGCTGATCTAGAGGCGGGCTTAGATCAACCTGAAATGCAAGAAGCGATCGCGGCGCTGGCTGATGTGACCGAGCGGCTCAAAATTTTGGGCAGTTACCAGGTTAGTAGTCTAGAAACTCAGCAGTGATTTTGTTAGGATAAACTAAAATTACCCACATCTGTATTTTTACTTATCCCTAGGACTTACGCAAATCCAATCTAAAGCTTCAGATTTATTAGGGTGTGAGGCTTTGCCCTTAAACTCCCTGGTTACAAGATTTAGGCTGCGTAAGTCCTGTTATCCTTAAAAATTGCGCACTTGTGATCGAAAGATCATGTTTTAGTATTCACCTAAGTCTGTGCGTAATTCTAAAACCAGTAGCAAAGCTCAGGAAAATCCTATGTCTACCCAAACCATTGAAAAAACCTCAACGGTCAGAAAGATTGCCCCTCGCTACCGCGTACTGCTGCACAATGACGACTTTAATCCCATGGAACATGTAGTGCGCAGCTTGCTCGAAGTAGTCAACAGCTTGACTCAGCCCCAGGCGATCGACATCATGATGGAAGCCCACACCAATGGCATTGCCCTAGTGATTACCTGTGTGCAAGAACACGCGGAATTTTACTGCGAAGGGCTAAAAAGCAAAGGCTTAACCAGCACGATCGAGCCAGATGAGTAGATCTTGAATTACCTAGCTTGACCAATTTGGTTGCGTGCCAGCAGGTCACACCGCTCATTGCCGGGGTTGCCACTATGCCCTGCTACCCAGCGCCACTCCACTTTAACTTGAGTGAGCAAGGCATCTAAGGCTTGCCAAAGTTCTTGGTTCTTTACCGCTTGTTTGGTGCTAGTTTGCCAGTTGTTCCGTTTCCAATTTTTGATCCACTTGCTTACCCCATCAATTAGGTATTTGCTATCGGTAAATAGGGGGATAACTTGAGGCTGAGGATACTGAATTAAATGCTGATTTAAAAACTCTAGCGCCGCGATCGCTGCCTGCATTTCCATTTGATTGTTGGTGGTATGGCTAGATCGACCACAAAGTTCAGTTTGGGTGCCATCGCTGAAGCAGATTAAAGATGCCCACCCCCCCGCCCCAGGATTGCCAGAGCAGGCTCCATCGGTGTAAATTTCTATAATTTGCTTAGCAGTTTGTTGGACGGGTTGCTTAGCAAGTTTAGAATTTGAGTGGGGGGGCTCCTGCTTGGCACTGCGGACTAGTTCTACCACGATCGCCCCTTGAAACTCTGGAATCGGGGGATGCTTGATCAATCGAATCTGCACCTGTTCTACTTTTGGATCAGCTAATAATTGATCAGCGATCGCTCCTGCTAGGCGTTCTACTAGGGCAAATTTAGCAGTTTTAATGGTAGTTTCAATGATTTGAATGCTCTGGCGATAGTCGTAGGTATCGGCAATTTGATCACTGTAGGTGGCAGCCTCAAAATCTACCCAGAGAGTGGCATCTACCTCAAACCACTGCCCCAGCACATTTTCCTCTGGCAGCAAGCCCACATAACCGTAGGCTCTCACTCCCTTTAGGTAAATTTTGGTATTCATAAGTTGTATGCCATTCAGCCCTGATCTAATCCGCCATCACCGCTAAACTTGGCGATCGCTTCCCTAGTTTAGTCAAAGTTGGGCTGCTAGTCATATATTTTTGAATTGATTCCAAGGAAATTCCAGGAGAATGGGCTTCAATCACCTGACCATTGAGAGTAGAAACTACCATCAGATAATCACAGCTATGACATTCGGTTTGCACCTGCGCCAACACCGCATGATAAGTCCTTTCTGCTAGAGAGCCACAATTGGGGCAGCGCACAGTTTGAATAATTGCCATGGTGATCATCTCCGTTGTGAAAATATAAATAATCGAATTTAAAAAGAATTTTTAAAAGTGAGGACTTACCCAAAAGTGATCTGAAATCTTGATTTTAAGTGGGGTGTGAGACCTAACCTCCCATGAGAGCCTTGCCTGCAAACTTACTTTTTGACACACTTCTCAAATCAGACTGCGTAAGCCATAAAATGTGAGTAATCACTTCATATTGACATAATCATCATTTAATTACAAATCTGGGGATCGCTAGCAAATTCATGATCCCAATCCCTCACAACCATTGCCACACTGGCGATTTTGAGTTTCGATCAGGGTCTTATTAGTCCAGCTAGTAGGCTAGGCAAAGGTTAAATTATGATTAAGTTAATCAAAGATCCATGAGGGAGGGAGGATTAATGTTAGATTTTTCTTAGGGTTAATACTTATGAGCGATCGCTCCAGTTGTCTAAAAACTGGCAATCCAAACTTTGTTTTTTAATTTTTCTTGAGAGGCTTGAGCAAGTTGACCAATCGTTACCTATTTACTTCAGAGTCAGTAACCGAAGGACATCCCGATAAAATTTGCGATCAGATTTCTGACACTATTCTCGATACTCTGTTGACCCTAGATCCCAGTGCTAGAGTTGCTGCTGAGGTGGTTGTAAATACTGGTCTAGTCCTAATTACGGGCGAAATCACCACTAGTGCTGCAGTCAACTATGTGGACTTGGCGCGGCGTAAAATTGCTGAGATTGGCTACACCGATGCCGAAAATGGTTTCTCTGCCAATAGCTGTGCGGTGTTGGTGGCTTTAGATCAACAGTCGGCAGACATTGCCCAGGGAGTAGATCAGGCTTGGGAAAACCGTAAATCTGAAGATATAGATGCTGCCTTGGATGCGATCGGGGCGGGCGATCAGGGGATTATGTTTGGCTTTGCCTGTGACGAGACTCCCGAACTGATGCCCATGCCCATTGCTCTTGCCCATCGACTAGCCCGCCAGTTGGCGGCGGTGCGGAAAAATGGTCAACTGCCCTACTTGCGTCCTGATGGCAAGACCCAAGTAACCGTGGAATACGAGGATGGTCGCCCAGTCGGGATCGATACGATTTTGATCTCTACCCAACATGCACCAGCGATCGGGGAAATCACGGACGAGGCGGCTGTCCAGACACAAATTAAGCAGGATATTTGGCAAGCAGTAGTATTGCCAGTTTTTGCCGAAATTGAGCTCAAGCCTGATGCCCGTACCCGCTACCTGGTCAACCCTACAGGCAAATTTGTGATTGGTGGCCCTCAAGGGGACTCTGGCTTAACTGGTAGAAAGATCATTGTGGATACCTACGGTGGCTACGCTAGACATGGGGGCGGCGCTTTTTCTGGTAAAGATCCTACCAAGGTAGATCGCAGTGCTGCCTATGCCTGTCGTTATGTGGCTAAAAATATCGTGGCGGCGGGTTTGGCCCAAAAATGTGAAATTCAAATCAGCTACGCGATCGGAGTTGCTCGACCCACCAGCATTACTCTAGAGACCTTTGGTACTAGCAAGCTCCCCAATCAGGTGCTGCTGGATCTAGTGAAACAAAACTTTGACTTGCGACCCGCCGCGATTATGCAGGCGTTTAGTCTGCGGGCTTTACCTGGCAAGCATGAGGGACGTTTTTACCAGAATGTGGCCGCCTATGGCCATTTCGGTCGCACGGACTTAAACCTGCCCTGGGAACAGACCGATAAGGCGGAAATTCTGGCGCGATCGCTTTAAGCCTGACCTATGCGGTTGCCCTTGCCCCAGTTCCGTCCCATCCGCTCGCCCGATCACATTGCCGAGGTGATTATCTCTAGCTCTACGGAGTTTACGGCGGAATGTTTGGAACCAGAAGATCTGAATTTCCCTTTGGTGCCAGCTTTTGGCAGTTGGGTGCAAGTGAAGGGTGAACCAACCATCTACGGCATTGTCTGTCATACCTGTACAATGCCGATTGATTCGGTGCATCGGGCTACCGCCCTGGGCATGTCTTTAGAAGAATTGCGGCAGCAGCAACCCCAGATCTTTGCCATGCTCAAAACCGAAACTAGGGTAGCGATCGCTGGCTTTAGACAAGATCAAAAGGTTTATCAGCATCTCCCTGATCGCCCACCCCAAATTCATGCGGCCGTTCATACCTGTAATTCTGAAGAAATTTGCGAATTTACTGATGATCTGCACTTTTTTCGCACTCTGCTGCAAGCTACTGGTACACCGGTAGATCAGCTATTGGGTGCCGTTTTGCGCGGCGTATACCAGATCAGGAACTGCGATCGGGCTTGGCTAGTGCAGGCAGGCAGGCATTTAAGCATTTTGCTGAAGGAAGACTATGATCGATTGGGCGCAATTTTAAGTCAGGTGCATATTTAGTGAATTTCAGGAGAAGTACATAAAGTGGCTAAACGTACTGCCCGACAATGGATCATCAACGTAGTATTGGTTGTAACAACTGCCAGTTTATTGGGAGCATCCCTGATTCCCCTGGTAGGACAGATTTTTTCTTCTAACTCAAGCCCAGCTAGCTCACCGATCGCCGAAGCTGAAAAACCTGAAGCGGAGCGGGTTAAGATTCAAATGCAGGGCTATGAGGATATTCTCAAGACTGAGCCAGATAATCAATTTGCTTTGCAACAATTAACTAATTTGCACCTGCGCCTAGCAGAACTGGGGGATTTAACTAGCTTGCCTAAGGTAGTAGCACCTTTAGATCGCTTGGCTGCGCTCAATCCTAAAGAACTAGGCTATCGATTGCAACTGGGGCGAGTAAAAGCTTACTTAAAAGACAAAGAGGGAGCGATCGCTGAATACAATAAGATTCTCAGCCTAGCACCTGGAAATATTGATGCCCTCAAAAGCCTAGTGAGCATTCAACTGGCGGACCAGAAGCCAGAGGCAGCCCTAGGAATTTTGGATAACGCGATCGCTCAAGCCGATAATGCCAATAAGGTACAACCCAACTCAGTGGATAAGCCCGCTTTGACTCTGCTGAAGGCGGATTTGTATTTGGCAAATCAGCAATTTAGCTCTGCCACTCAGATCTATGACCAGGTGGCTGCCCAAAACCCTGCCGACTTTCGCCCAGTTCTAGGCAAGGCTCTGGTAGCAAGAGCAGAGGGTAAAATCACCCAAGCCCAAGAGTTGTTTGCCGCCGCCGCCAAAATTGCCCCTGCCGAAGTTCGGGATCAAGTAAACCGCTTGGCTCAAGAAAATCCACCTGCTAAACCTGTACCCAGTCCCGCCCCCCCCTCTGAGCAGACTCCCAGTCAAACTCCTAGTCAAACTGCCCCTGCACAGCCCTAGCTAGAATGGGAAATTAAACTATTCGAGCAGCAGAGTCTGAACCTCACCCAGCAGCCTAGGCTTAAGATTTACCAAGGCTTCCCTGGTAGTTTTGTAGGCTTCCATAAAAGTACGATAGGCTTCTTGGCTAATTCGATCTTCTGCTAGCTCTTGGGTAACTTGCTCTAGGAGGCTTTCTAATTGCCTGAGCACCAGGTAAAGTTCACTCCCTGCTCTGGCAGCTTGAATTAAGCTCACCGCTTGCTGGATATAGTCGGCGGCGATGTCTTTGCGTTGTTGTTTCACCGATAGGCGCTTGCGCTCGATTGTTTCTCTGACAGTTTTGAAGGCTTCATGGAAAGTGACGAAAGATTCTTGAGATACCCGCTCATTCACCAGATCATTGGCTATGCGTCCAAATACCCGATCTAGATCTACTAGTAACTGATCCACATCAGTAGATTGATCATTCATCAACTCCAAAATCACACTAATATAGGCATCAGCCGCATCTTTTTGCCTACCACTGATCCAGTTTTTGGCTTCCGATAGCCAGCTCCAACCCAGCAGGGTCAAAGTCAATAACAGTCCCAAATATTCGGCGTTCTCTTGAATAAAAGACTGTTTGTCCCGTTCGTAATAAGCGATCGCGCCCCCATGTACCGCCGTACCAATCCCAGAGCGATCGGTAGGACGGCTGATATAGGAAAACAATGGTTTGACATCCTCAGCCCCCTGGGGTAAGCGATCAGCCAATTCCTGCTTAGATTCCATCAAGACCTGGGTGAGTTTGCGAATGATTTCATCCTCTACTCCTTTATGGACCATCAGGGTACGCTGCACAAACACCGTGGGTAAGTCTCGCTCTGGAATTGGGGGCATACCGCGATAGGAACCCATGGGAATGAGCGAAGGCTCATAGGTGGGATGTTTCAGCCGCATTGCTGCTGCCTGCTCAATTGGCAACAACCGTGCCCGATTCCGCTGAATTAACTGCAAGATCGGTCGATACCGCAAAGCTCGTACCCGCCAGACGGCATCTGCACCATTGGTGATGAAGGCATCGGTAGCAGTTTCTTCGGTGTTGCCCACAAAGGTAAAGTCCTGGGCGCTCAAGCCAAAATGCTCTGCCACCTGCAAAAAAGATTGATATTGTCCGCCTTTCTGGGGTAGGGCAATCCGCTTACCCTTGAGATCGCTAAAGCTCTGAATTTGGCTGTTTTCTTTGACTACTAGCTGAAACGCATCAGGAAATAGAATTGCTACCAGACGGGCAGCATTGCCAGCAGGAATATCTGCCTGGGCGGCAGCTAGCTGCACTTGATTTTGTTCCAACAGCTTTAGACTCTCAGAGGTGCCGCCCGTGGCTCTGACTTCTAGTTCGATGCCAATCTGCTGCTCTGCCAATACCTGCTTGAGTGCTTGGGCAAAGATATAGCTTTCCCCTTGCTCTAGACCTGCGCCGATTACTAGCTTTTGTACACGGTTACGAGTGAATAGGTAGAATCCCCCCAGACCAACTAGATGAACACTAATGATCGATAGCACTACCAGGGCAATTTTTTGAGGCAGACTTAGGTTCAGAAAAAATTGGAAACCATTCGGGCGGTTAAAAGTAGCTGTAGGCATAGGTTAGTTGATTTACTGCAAGGCGATAAATCCAGTCTCTTCTAAGGCTTTCTGCCCAGGAGGGGAGAGTGCTAATTCAATAAAATCTTTAGCTGCTTGGCTGATCTGCCGCCGCGTGACTAAGAATACATTGCGGGCTAACAAATATTCACCACTTTTAATCGCTGCCACATTGGTGGGGCTGATGTCATTGATCGGAAGTACCCTGATCGTTTTCTGCCCCACGGCTTGAGATACGGTGGTGTAGCTAATGCCGTCACTGCCCAGTTGCCGAAAAATCGCGGTGGTTTGATCGGTTGGCCAGGTGAGGAAGTTGGTGCGATCGCTAGGGAAAGGTCGATCCTCTAGAACAATACTCTGAAACAGGCTATGGGTGCCGCTATCCTTGGCTCGGTTGATCACTCTAATCGGACGGTTTGGGCCGCCAACCTCTTGCCAGTTAGTGATTTTAGCTTCAAAGATCCCAGTAAGTTGAGCCGTGGTGAGATTACCCTGAAACGGATTATCGACTCCCACTACCACAGCTAGGGCATCTTTAGCGATCGGAATTGCCACTAGCTCAGCTTGAAGTTCAGCAGCTTTGAGCGGTCGAGAACTGGCTGCCATCTGGATTTTTTGATCAATTAGGGCTTGTAGACCACGATTACTGCCATTGGGTTTGTTGTCAGGAATGCCGTAGGCGGTAGCCTGATTGGGGAAGCGTTGGGCAAACAGATTTTGTAATCTTTTAATGGGGCGTACCATGGTGACACTCCCATCCATTTCTAGGACAGGAGGACTAGGTAAGGAAACGGCAATTAGGCTCAAAGGCTCGGCAGCCAGGTTGGGAATGCCAGGGGCAGAGGGAACTGGGTTGGATGGATTTGGGGAGCTAGGGACAGGAGGGCTTTGACTGGGGCTATTGGCTTTTTCCCCCAGGGATTTACTGTAGTACCAGACTCCTCCACCAGCTAGACTGAGGGTGATCAGCAGAGTAAGAGACAAGGCAAGGGTTTCGTTCTTATTGGCCATGACTTTTCCTGAATGGTTGACACTGCCTGTAGCTGAAGGAAGGGGATGCGGGATTTGGGGGGCAAGGGATGAAAGCCTCCACACTCCCAATAGGGTTGATCTTTAAGTGGGATAGGAATAAGCACAAACTTAGTAGCTAGTGGTGAGTTTTTGCCCCCATATCTTAAGTTGTTGTGATTTTATCGTTTTATGTGCTGTTACTCAACAGGGTTAATTGCTGCTCTACTCGTCTCGCTTGAGCAATATTTGATCCCCAGATCCTGATGATGCACTAAGATGAAATGTGGAGGCGGCAAGTTTGATCCTAACCATTGAGCGCAATTGAGCAACAGTTTTTGGTCTAGTTTTTGGTCTGGGGTCTGCCAGCCTGGGCAGAGTTCCTGTAAATGGTGGCGGCGCGCCTTAGTGGCGGGAAGTTTTATCTGCTTGGGCGGCACTCTCAGCTATCGCTATATCTGGGAGCCTCAACTCAAGGTGGGTATGGTTGTATCTTGGGATTTGATGGTGCCCAGAACCGCCGAGTTAGTGGACGTGGAGGCGACTCGTCAAGCGATCGAGCAGATGCGCCAGAGTTTGCCATTGCAGTATCGGCTTGATCCCCAGGCTAACCGTCAGTCTTGGCAACGCTTAAATCAGTTGCTCGAAGTAGGCGATCGCTTGCGTAGCCAAGGAGGAAAATTACCATTTTTTAGCCCTAGAGTAGTTTCCTTTGAAACCCAAAAGTTGCTACGTAGGGCGACGGATTTAGTCCTAGAGCAAACCCTAGCTAGGGCAAGGTTCGATGCTAGGGCGGCAAGCTCAGCCCGACCAGACTTGGCTAATCGTGATCGCGCTACTTGGGAATTAGCCCAGTTGATTGCCCAGGGAGAATATTTATCCTTTCGCGAAGCTCTGACTAGGGCGCGAGCCACCTACAGCTTGGCTAGGACGGCGCTAGAACAGGAACTGCCGCCAGGGGCAAAGCACTTGCTAGACCTGACAGAGGCAGAGTGGTTGCAGGCAAAAGACTCGATGCGGGAAGCCATGTCTGATATTTTGGCAGGAGGGCTAGTACCAGGCTTGCCGGCCCAGTTACGGATCAATCGCATTCAAAACCACCGCCTATTGGCATTTAATCGCGATCGCCGTACCTTGGCCGAAATTATTTTAGACCGATCGCTAGTGCCTAACCTGGTACCTGATCCTCAAGCTACCGCAAAAATGGTGAGTGATCTGGAACGCTCGATTTCTCCTCGGCTAGTGACCCTCAAAGCTGGTACGGTGCTGGTGAAGGCAGGGGAGCGAATTGGCAAGCGGGAGTTTGCTTTTTTAGACAGCTTGGGTTTGACGGAACGGCGGCTGAATTTGCGAGCGATCGCTTTGGTCTATCTGGGGGTAGCGGCAGGAATTGGCGGCTTTGCTTGGATAGTGAGTCGGTATCAGAGGTGGCTGAGAATCAAGCTCCACTTGGGGGACTTGGCGACGATCGCGATCGTGGTTTTGGCGCTGGTGGCAACAGCAGTGATCTTGTCAGCTAATTTTGGCTTAGAGGTATTAGCTTTTGTGCCGATGGCGACCGCATCTATGGTAGTTGGCAGTTTCTACGGCAATCGGGTGGCAGCGATCGCTAGTCTAGGTTTGGTTTTTTGGCTATGGCTAGGGTTGGAAATTACCGCACTGACCTATATGCCCCTGGTGGTGGGCAGCCTGACCGCAGCTTTGTTTACTAATCGTCCACCCTCGCGCTCTCAAGTGGCCTTAATTGGCATAGTGGTGGGTGGAGTACAAGCATTTACCTATCTGGTTTTGGCAGCATTTACTGGAAACTTACTAGGCATAGCGGTGATCTACTACGGCACGGGCGGGCTAATTGCGGCTGTGGTTGCCCTAGGAGCAATCCCTTACCTAGAACAATTGTCCTATCATCCTACGCCGATTCGGTTAGCAGAACTAGCCAATTTAGATCGGCCGCTACTGCGTCGTCTGGTGACAGAAGCACCTGGGACTTTTCAGCATACTTTATTTGTCGCCAATCTAGCAGAGGAGGGCGCTCGCGCCTTGGGCGCAGATACGATGCTGGTACGAACTGGCACCCTCTATCATGATGTGGGCAAAACCCTCAAACCCGAGTATTTTATTGAAAATCAAATGGGACAACCTAACCCCCATGACGCTTTGGATGACCCATGGCACAGTGCCGCGATCATTAAAGATCATGTTTCTGGGGGGATCAAGCTGGCGCAAAAGTATCGGCTACCCCAGATTTTACAGGCCTTTATTCCCGAACACCAAGGTACGATCACAATTTCTTACTTCTATCATCGCGCTCAACAAAAACTAGCTGAAGTGGATGAGCAGGATTTTCGCTATCCAGGACCAATTCCTCAATCGCGGGAGACAGCGATCGTGATGTTGGCTGATGCCTGTGAGGCAGCTTTACGTTCTTTGGGGCATGATACTAGCCTGACTGAAGCGGTCGAAATGGTGAATCGGATTTTTCGCCAGCGCTGGGATGATGGACAGTTGCTAGATTCGGGCTTGGGACTAGCCGAACTAGAGCAGTTGGCACCGGTATTTATTCGAGTGTGGCGACAGCATAACCATGGTCGGATCAAGTACCCGGAACTCGCCCGTAAGCTCGATCCTGCTGGCTCTGCCTTACCGATCGCTAGCCCACTTAAAGCTGCTTAAGCATATGCCTTTACCAGTAATTTGACGGTTTAGCCACACGGTGTTGCGGGCTAGGCTGTGTAGGCTACTGGAGTCTGGCTGCCATGTATGAGTAGGGTCAAACAGAGTGACCAGGGGCGGCGTGGGTATGCCTAGTTGGGTGGCGGGATGATGACTGAGGGCTTGCCAGAGTTCTAGAGGGGTTAACTTTCCTGAAGTGACTAAATGTTGCCAGAGCAGAGGAAAGGCAAACTCCAGCCCGATCGCTCCTGGTGGTGAATTTTCAAAGGGAACGGCCTTTTCTTCGTAGGTATAGGGCAGGTGGTCGATCGCGATCGCGCTAATTATGCCGGTTTTGATGCCTGCAATCAAAGCTAGCTGATCCTGCTGATCGCCCAGGGGCGGCGCTAAATGCAGGGCACTATCATAGGTTGCCAGTTGATCCGAGCGATGGATCAGGTGATGCCACACCACACTGGCCGTGATTGGTAGACCCTCAGCTTGGGCTTGGCCAATAATTTCCAGGCTGCGTTTACTAGAGACCCGCATGAAGTGAATGGGAGTATGGGTGTGACGGACTAATTCCACTAGGGCAGCGATCGCACTGGTTTCGGCCATGACTGGCACCCCCGCCAGCCCAAACTCTAGGGCATGACTGCCTTCGCGCATAACCCCTTGGCAAGCTAGATCCTGGTTATAGGCCCAGATTAATACTGGCTTGTTTAAAGGTCTGAGATAATCGAGGGCATGGCGCCAAAAAGCTAGATTAGCGATCGGGTTAGCTTGGCTAAAGCCCAACACCTGGGGCGCAAGTTCGGCGAGTTGATTGAGGCGATCACCTTGACTGATCGCTGCCCAGGGCTGGAGTTGTGCAGGAGCCTGACGGTTGATTAGCTCTAGTTCTCCCAGGTTATTCACAGGAGGAAGCAGTCCTACTTGCCAAAAGCCGCCATGGATAGCAGCCTGGCTGAGGGACGCCCAGGTCTCTCGCTGCTCAAACCCAGTTGTACAGGTGCTATAGAGATCGATCAAGCCAGGGCCGAGAATTAGGTGTTCGGCGGGCAGAATCTGGGTATGGGGCGGAACCTGGAGCGGAGCAAGCTGGATCTGCCGATCGCTAGTGATTAAGAGATCAAGGGGATCATTTTCCAGTAGCTGCACCCGTTGCAGGAGGATTGGTAATTCAGCCTGGGGCAGTAAGTCAAATACAGAAGTCATGGCTTAGGGAATATGGTATTGCCACAAATGGCCGTGATTATATTGATCTATGGGCATGGGAATATAGTCTCGGAGCCAATGCCCACCCTGGCGGAGGGGCAGCCTCTGCCCTAGAACCCGCCGCCGACCAGCAATTAGGCTTTGGATACTGCCCACAAACTCATCGGCAGCCAAAAAACGCGATCGCCATAGATCAGTAGCTTGAATGGATGGGGTATCTACTAGGGCTGGTGCCGGCGCAGTCAGACCGATCATCTGGCAAAGTTGGCTATTAATAATCACCAGGTTACCAGTTTGATCTTCGAGCAGAATACCCTGGGGCAGGTGTTCGATCAAGCTGCTGAGTCGATTAGCTAGCGATCGCAGTTGGCGACTGGCCAGTTCTTCCGAGGTAATTCTTCTACCCACGTAGATCAGGTCAAATTCTGGCTGAAAACCCAACTCTGACAGTTGCCTAGGGGATAGATCAAACATGGGTAGCTCTAGGGTAGCGCAGGAGAGCGAGAGCATGATTTGCAGACCGTCTTTGGTAAGACAAGGAACCTCCAGCTCTTTGACTAGGGCAGCCCGCTCAGATAGGGGATACTGCACCAGGTGATCTAGGAGTTGGCCTCTGAGTTCTTGATTGCTGTAGCCTAGCAGCTTTTCCGTGGCAGCGTTTACCCGTTTGATCGTGCCGTTGGCGGTGGTGATCAGCAATGGGTCAGACATACTACTGAGAATCTTGTCGGTATAGGTTTTGGCTGTGCGTAGTTGTTGCAAGACCAGTTCGGTTTCATTGTGTCGATGCAAAAGCTCCTGCCGCAGGGTCATCTTCTCGGTGACATCTTCCAAACAGAGGAGTAGATGGTTGGGAGAGCCTTCTTCTTCAATACAAACGGCATAAAGATTAAAATAAACCTTCTCTGCTTGCTCTTGTTCCCGCAAAATTCCTTCTAGTTCAAATTGCTGGGACTGCGGTTCACAAAATTTGCCCAGCAATTCTTCAGCGCCAATAATCTCTGGGAAGGCTAGCCTAGCGTCATCTCCCACACTGACCAGATAAGGAAAATCGGCAAACTTTTGGATGCCTGGCGAGAGTTCTAGCACCCTAAAATCTCGATCTAAAATCAGGTATTCGGCAAAGCGAGGGGTGATCAGTCTTTTGAGCAGGTTGAGTTTGGACACTGGATTAAGCGATCGCGATAATTTCGGTAGCTATTTGGTGAAACATTTGATCTACATTGTCACCCGTTTTGGCTGAGGTAGCATAAATGCCTAGAATCTTGGCTTGGTTGATCGCGGCAGTAAGTTGCAGCATTTTGGCTAACTCTTCCTTAATTACCAAATCAGACTTGTTGATCGCTACCATCACTTGCCCTTGGGGATTGATCGCCGTAAAAGTTTGAATATGCTCGCTCACATGGGTAACGGTTTCGGGGCGAGAGGCATCTGCCACAATAATTGCCCCTTTAGCGCCTTGGAGATAGCTAGTAGAAATGGACTTAAATTTAGTGCTGCCTTCAATATCCCAAAGCATCAGTTGTAGATCAATTAGATTTTGCAAGCGATCGCTCACTTCTAGGGTTTTACGGGCAATTTTTACGCCCACGGTGGAGAGATAGGCATCACTGAAGCAACTTTCTACATAGCGCCGCACTAGACTGGTTTTGCCTACGCCAAAGTCACCAATTAAACAGATTTTCTTAGCGATCATGGTTTGCCTGAGGCAAGTACAACCTAAATTTTACTCTTCTTTCTTGCCACAATGATTGATTGTTGCCAAAACCTACTGCCCCAATTCTAGTGGTAATCGAGTTAGAAATTTGAGCTTGCAGCAGTGCTTTGATTTGTTGGGCGCGAGCGATCGCTAGTTGCCGATTAAGTTCAGAGCTACCACTGCCGTCACTATAACCGCTAATTTCCAGGTGGAACTGCGGGTGAGCCTGGGCAATTTTGATCACCTCTGGTAGCTTGGCAGCTTGAGTAGCTGAAGGCAAATCCTGCTCAGGCTCAAAATAGAGGATAGTTTTGATCGGCGGCGGCACCAGCACTAATTCGCTTATCACCTGGGTGATGCCAGGCAACTGACTAAAGGATTGGACAATTTGGGGGGCGACCTGGGCGGGAACTTGACCTTGGATTTTCACCTGCTGATCTTGATGCTGCACTTGTATGGGATACTGGCGCCGCCAAAATTGGGTGTTACGGGCTACTTCAGCGGCGATTAGTTCAGGTGTGGGTGGCAAATTGGCGACCTGGATTTGATTCTGGATGTTCAAGTTTTCGCCTAAATATTGTCCTAGGGCGAGCGCGGCGGCTCTAGCTTTGAGGGAAGGATAGGGAACTTTGCCCTTGAGGATGATTTGCCCCTGGTTGAGTTGCACTTGAATGGGGTAGATGGTCAGGGCTGGATCGGCAGCGATCGCTGTTTGACTGCGTTGGATCAAGGCGAGATGGTGGTGACTACTCAGAAGATGCCAGCCAATGCCAGCTACTAGACTCAAGCCTATGGTGATCAAAGCATAGGGCGGTTTGCTGGCTTCAGGGGCGATCGCTAGTTGCCTAGTGAGACGCTCTAGGCTCTGGTGCAGTTCTGCTGGGAGCATACTAGGGTCACCATCAAAATTTTCTAACTGCTTGCCGTAGGCTTGAAGTAAATCTGCAAAAGTGCGCCGAATTTTAGCTAGGGCGGGGGGGCTGGGGCTGCCACTACTGACGATCGCTAAATAACAATAGCCGGCAATTTCCAGACAGATGCGATTAGTGCCGTATTCAATTTGATCCAAATCTGAGCCAGGTTGCGCCAAACAATCATTGGCAAAACTGCGAATAGCGGTCAGCATGCCAGCAATCATGTCAGACTCAAGATGGGTATCAGGGCTTTGAAGATCGGCAATCACCAACCCAGAGCTTTTGTGAATTAGAAAAATCGCCTTCACTGCAAAGGGTAGAGATTCCTGCAAAATTAATTCTGCTTCCGAAACCCCTTGCAACTTCCCTTTAATTTTGCGCTGTAGACCCTCGAAGCTAAAGGCGCTTTCCACTTTTTGATTAATGGCGCGAATCGCTTCGGCTAAATATTTAGAGATCGTGCTGCCAATTACTGGGTAAAGGGCATCCACCATTGCATCCCGTTCGAGGAGAATCTGTTGCTTGATCGAAGCGCCAATTTGGGGGGCGAGGGCATTGGCGATCGCTTCTTGGTCTAAATTAATTTGCTGCTCAATCGCCAGGGCTACCTCTGGAGCGAGGGCTTTAGCAGTCTGTTGGGGGAAATGGGCGATCGCTTGACTAATCGCTTCTGGAATCAACACGGCAATCACTTCACTCATGCGCAGGTGATCCTGCTCCGTGCGGCGGCGGATCAATGAATCGATTAGGGGGACTAAAGCTTCACAGATTTCCGTTTCCGAGAGATTGACCTTGCGGCGTAAGAGTTCTCCCATAATCGGCAACAGCAGTTCCAACAGGGCATCTGGAGAATAAATCTGAGTCTTAATCTGAGTGATTTCCTGATCAAGGCGGCTAACTTGGAGGGGAATGTTCCGTTGCTGCTGGGCGATCGCTGCCAATTCCGCTTGATTCTGACTAGTTTGTTCCGCTAGCTGAGATTCGATTTCCGCTAGTTTATTGCCCAAGCGCGGATCACCCACTACTTGCTCCACTTGCTCTAAGCGGGCTGCCATCAGGTCTACCGTAGTAGCCAGTTCTTCTAAGCCTGGTTCTACTAAGATGTTTTGCAGTTGCTGGAGCGCCTGATCTTCTGCGATTGGCTCTGGGTAGAGACTAGCTAATGGGTTTTGCTTACTGGTTCTCTCGCTAATTTCTACAGAAACTTTCTCACTATTGCTCTTGCCAGCTTGCCCAGAAATTTGTTTAGAAGCTTGCTCAGTAGAAGATCCAAAATCGAATAGAAGAGCAGATAACCGGGCTACCACCTGCTCTTCCACTGCATTCTGACTTTGATCTAATCGATCTGACATAGTTAAAACTTACCCAAATGCGCCTAAAGTCTTGACTGTAATTGGGTTGCGGGACTTCGCTCTCAAATCTACAAGTTACAAGCTAGAGCGTCCCAATCTCTCCCGTCCTAAAAGCGATCGCGCTGGAGTAGAGAACTTCTCTGGGGTTGGTTCAGGGGATTTCTCAGGAGATTTAGCCTCTACTTTTTCACTGGTAAGCGTATATTTTTCCTCTGCTGCTTCCACCAGTTCTGGCACAAATTCGCTACCGCGTAGGCGCATTCCCAATTCAAACAGAATCTCTGCCATGTCTTCTTTCGATACTTTGACGGTTTTGAGCAGAGAGAATTGCCGCTCTAGTTCATCAAATACATTCTCTTTTAGAGTTCTCACTTCTTCTTGCAGTTTTTCTTTAGTCTGGGAAATCTCATCTCTAGCAGCTTGGCGCAAAAATTCCACTTCTTCATCTAGCTCTTGGAGACTATGGGAAACTCGCTTATTCAAGCGATCAAGTTGGAGCCGCAGATCAGAAGTTTCTTCTTGAGTGGTATTAGTCAATACTTTCAGCTTCTTTTCTAAGGACTCACCTAGCAGCCGCAATTCAGTGCTAAAGAACTCCTTGAGGTCTTCATCGCGATCGCGCATTTCCTGCTGGAGATTGGAGAGTTCTAGTTCTACCTTATCAAATCTACCGCCAAATTCCCGTAAATGAGCACCAAAAATGATGTCGCGAATTTGATCGATATTGCCTAATTTTTCTCTAATCTCTTCTTTAGTAATTTCTGCCATATACCTCACCAGTTGCTTATTTACTCGGTGCCAGTATCTTACCATTTCTACACAGGCGGCTAATAAAAACTGCCCGATCGCTGATCCAGAAAATACTGGTGAATTAGCGCACAAATGCGCACAGCAGCCCTACCATCCCCAAAGGGATTGATGCAATGAGCCATCCGATCATAGCTAGCCCGATCGCCCAAAAGTTCCCTAGCTGCCCCCACAATTGCCGCAGTCTCAGTGCCCACCAACCTTGCTGTGCCAGCCGCGATCGCTTCTGGTCGTTCAGTTGTATCCCGCAACACCAACACCGGCTTACCCAGGCTAGGAGCCTCTTCCTGCAATCCCCCCGAATCAGTCATCACTAGCTCACAATGCTGCAATCCTGCCACTAGCTGCCCATAGCTCAAGGGTTCCACCAAAAATACCCGCGGATGAGCCGCCAAAATCTGCTGTAAAGGTTCTCTAACCACAGGATTGAGATGTAAAGGCAACAACAAAGCCGCCTCGGGAAACTCTGCCAAAATCTCTAGCCAGGCTTGGGCAATTTGCTGTAGGGGCAATCCCCAATTTTCCCGCCGATGCAGGGTAGCCAAAATCCACCGATATTTTGACCAATCTATCCCCTCAATGGTAAATAGATCGGGCGATCGCTTGATCTGTTCTGCCACATAGAGCAACGCATCAATTACGGTGTTACCAGTCATGTAAACCTTCCCAGTCACATGGGCTAGTTCCAGGTTATTTACGGCGGACGGTGTTGGCGCAAAATGCAGTTGGGCAAGCTGAGAGATCAACCGCCGATTCGCCTCTTCGGGAAAGGGACTGAATAGGTCATTAGTGCGTAAACCCGCCTCCACATGCCCCAGGGGAATCTGTTGATAAAAGGCAGCGAGACTGGCAGCGAAAGCTGTAGTTGTATCCCCCTGTACTAGTACCAGATCTGGCTGAAGCTCCCTAAACACCTCGCCCAAACCAGCTAAGCTGCGGCAAGTAATCTCAGAAAGAGACTGTTTCGGCTGCATGATCTCCAGGTCGCGATCGGGGCGCAACTCAAATAGATCCAGTACCTGAGCTACCATTTGCCGATGCTGACCAGTCAAAACCAGACTAGACCTAAAATGCGGGTGTCGGCCCAACTCAGCCACCACAGGAGCTAGCTTAATCGCCTCTGGTCTAGTGCCAAGCACCACGCACACATGACTAGTCATGCTGTCTACCCAGATACATATAACTAATCATGCCGCCTGCCCTAGCCAATCATAGCCATGTTCTTCCAAGGCTAGCGCCAAATCCTTATCACCCGTGCGGACAATCCGACCTGCTTCCATCACATGGATAAAGTCAGGCACAATATAGTTGAGCAAGCGCTGGTAATGGGTGATCACAATCGTGCAGTTACTGGCGTTAGCCAACTGATTTACCCCCCCTGCCACAATCTTTAACGCATCAATATCTAGGCCTGAATCAGTCTCATCTAAGATCGCCACCGTAGGTTCTAATAGAGCCATCTGCAAAATTTCATTGCGCTTTTTCTCGCCGCCGGAAAAACCCTCATTCAAGCTCCGCTCCAAAAAACTGGGATTCATCTCTACCAGTTTGAGTTTCTGTTGGAGTAAATCATCAAAGTCAAGCAAGTCTAATTCTGGCAGCCCTCGATGTTTTTGCAAGGTATTGTAGGCAAGACGTAAAAAATCGGCATTAGTTACCCCAGGAATTTCCAGAGGATACTGAAAAGCCAAGAATATGCCGGCGCGCGATCGCTCTTCTGGCTCTAGTTCCAGCAAGTTCTGTCCCTTAAACCACACCTCCCCTTGGGTAACCCGATAGTCGGGATGGCCTGCCAGCACCTTAGAAAAAGTACTCTTACCAGAGCCGTTTAAGCCCATAATGCCATGCACTTCCCCCGACTTCACCTCCAGGTTTATGCCCTTCAAAATTTCTATGCCATCCACTTCGGCATGTAAGTCCTGCACCCGCAAGATCAGTTCACTGGCATCTGAAATCATGTGTTTTATATGGTGATTTGCCCTATTCTAGCTGGAACTGGCGCACTGATCATCTGACAGTCTGATGGCTTAATCTGCCAGCAAAGCCTGAATTTCAGGAATCAATGGCTCTGTAACCCTGACTCCCTCAGCAATTACCTGATGAGCCAGATCAAAATCAAAAATTCCCACATTACTCAAGTTGGGTTGCAACAACAAATCAGGGGAGTCAAGTTCTAAATTTAGACGAGTTACTTTCTGCTCCATAATATTGATTGTGGTGCCAATAATGTCAAAAATATTGATCTCCACTGCCTCTACTTTGGTTACTGGCGGCAACCACTGCTCTAGTTTGCTGTTGATCCCTTCACTCAGATTTTTATAGTGATCTTGTATGTTAGCCCAAAAAGGTAGGCCTGGCTCAGAAGACTCAGGTACAATCTGCGGGCTTGCCGCCAGGATCTGAGGCTCAGAGTAACTGTGATTTAAATTAATTGCCACCACTAGATCAGCCCCCATCGCTCGCACCACATTCACAGGCACAGGATTAACAATACCGCCATCAGCTAGGTAGTAGGGCGGCTGGTGCAAGGGCGTAAACACCCCAGGCATAGAGATACTAGCGCGAATGGCATCCGCAAATAGCCCAGAGTTCAATCGCACTTCAGCGCCCGTGAGTAGATCAGTAGCTACGCAGCAAAAAGGAACGATGCCCTCTTCGATCTTGAGTGCACAGAGTTGTTCATTGAGGAGGGCATAGATTTTATTGCCGTCTAGCAAGCCCTGCTTGGGAAACACCAGATCAAAAAAGGAAAGCATCATTTTCCAATCTAATTGGCGGACAAAGGCATCCAGGGTATCGAGTTCACCTGCCGCAAATGCCCCACCGACAAAGGCACCAATACTAGTACCAGCCACGAAGTTAATCGGAATACCAGCCTGGAGCAAGGTCTTGATCACACCGATATGCGCCCAGCCTCTAGCCCCGCCGCTCCCCAATGCTAAGCCTAAGGTTTTGGTCATAGCTAGCGCCCAAAAGCTCGCAATAGCAAGATTGAGTTAAATAAAGGACTGAGAATATTGCCCACCGTATCTAAGGCGGCGGTGATATCGGTTTTGGGTACAACAATTAAATCTCCATCCTGGAGTTGGGTAGTGTCATTCAGATCACTTACATTTACGCCCTGCTGCTTGACCTTGCCATCTCGCCCTACCCGTAAGAATCCTACTGCCATTAAGTTTGCCTTGTCAGTATAGCCGCCAGCGATCGCGATCGCTCGAGACACCGAAATATTGGGCTGTACCTCTCGTTCACCTGGAGCCCGTACTTCCCCTACTACCGCAATTCTGATCCCCCTGGGGGCAAAGGTAGAGCGTGCAATCAACTCTTGGGCATCACGATCTGGGGCTGACAACTTGGGCACAAACACCGCGTCCCCATCCCGCAATAGGATATCTGGCGGGCCATTGAGAGAACTAGCCGCCTCTACCAGATCTAGGGTAAGGGACACAGGCTCATCATTCGGAACAAAGCGGCGCAACACTACCCCGCGCAAATCTGCCTCCCGCGTCACCCCACCCACCAGGGATAGGGCAATGCTTACCGTAGGAGCCTGCACTGCACCAGTTGTACCCACAATGCCAATCGGTTGGAGTTGAATTGGCCCAGGCCGTTGGACTGCACCACTCACATTTACCAGCACCGGGCGGAGAGTAGATAACCGCACCACCACTGACGGCTCGATCACTACCCGTTTAAATCGTTTGAGTAAATCCTGCTGCAAAGCCTCTATGGTCTGTCCGGCAGCAAACACAGTTCCCACCTCTGGAATGGAAATGGTGCCGTCGGGGAGTATTACCTGCTTGGTGGTAAACTGCTCATAACCCAGCACCGCCACATCCAAAATATCCCCTGGTCCTAGAATATAGGCAGCAAAGTTTTTCGGATTGCTATTTTGGGCGATCGCTACCCCAGAATAATTACCCCAACCCCATTCCAGGCCGAGACCTGCTACCAGAGCCAAGACACAATTACTAATTAACTTGGAGCCCATAATTGTATTTTTCATATTAATTTGCGGATGGATCTTGGTCTTTCCCCCGTTGTAAAAATGTCAAGCCCCCCCCTGGCTCAGCCACCCCAGCTAGTCCTGGAGTTTCTACACTGGTGTAGTAGTAGTTATACATGTAGTAGTTAGCATCATCACCAGAAGCATCATTGGACACCATCCCCAACACATTTACCCCCGACTGATTCAATACGGTCTTAGCGCGGTTGGCACTCTTGATGTTTAAGGCTCCAGGTCTTGCTACCAACAGCAACCCGTTCAATAGCTTGGCAATGAGCAGGGCATCGATCACAGCTAGAATCGGCGGCGTATCAATGATTACAAAATCATAATTTTTTGTCCAGATTTCAATCAGCTGCGCCATTTTGCCAGAGTCCAGAATCGCCACTGGATCAGGTGGAATCACCCCCGCCGTCAACAGAGAGAGATTGGGAATCACCTCTTGAATGGCCTGTTCCAAACTGCATTCTCCCACTAGCACGTTACTCAAACCCCGCTCATTGGCAACTTGCCAGGCAGAATGTTGACTAGGACGACGCATATCCGCATCTACCAACAGCACTCGACGACCCAATTGCGCCATGGTTGTAGCCAAATTGGAAGACACCGTAGACTTGCCTTCGGAAGCGATCGCGCTAGTCACGGCAATAATCTTTAATTCTTCTTGAGAACGGAGAAAGCGTAAGCCCCCCTGCAGCATGCGATAAGCTTCTCCTATCGGTGCACGGGGGTTATCTCGCACATATACCGCCGGATTAGCATGGAGTTTTTTACTGACATTGGGCAAAATTGCCAACAATAAATAGCCATAGATTTCTCGCGCCCGTTCCGAGGTACGGATCATGGTATCCGTGCTCTCCAGAATAATCAGGGTGATCACCGCCAGGGCAATACCTAAAGCCCCTCCCTGCAACAAGCTAATAGCAATTCTGGGGGATACTGGAATTGTAGGTGCAGTGGCAGGAGAAAGTACCCTAGCCGTACCGATGGTTTGATTTTCGGTGATCTGGACTTCCTGTAACCGCTTCAATAGGCCCTCATAGGTAGTTTGGCTCACCCCTAGCTTGCGCTCCAAAATTCGCTGGGTTTGCTCTAGCTCAGGGATAAAGCTCAACCGGTTGCGGTAGGTTTGATAGGCCTGCTCCAAAGATCTCAGGTTAGTGTTAAGACCAGTCAAGCGATTTTCAGTTTTCACCAAGTCATTCATCAAAGATAGCTCTAGGCTACCCACCTCTAGTTTTTGGGCGGGCAGATCTATCTCGGTACCCACCTCAGCCCTCACCCGCTGTTGCAATAGGGCTTGAGCGGCGGCCTTTTGGCGTTCCAGCCTGGTCACTGAGTAATGCTCACCGCTGTACAGGGTACGCTGACTTTCCAGAGTGCGCTCTACCTCCAACAGACCACGCAGGGCATCTTGCACTGCCTTCGACTCGGATAGCTTGCTTAGAGCGATCGCTTGATCTGAATTAACCCCAATCTGCTGCTTGAGCGCCAAAAACTGGGCGTTACTACTAGCAATTTCCGCTCGGGTAGCCGCAATTTTACCCTCCAGTTCACCCATCAAAGCCAAGGAGGTTTTAGCCTCTTGCTCTAGCACCACCACCTGATTTTTTTCTTTGAACTGACGTAAGTCTGCCTCCACCTTAGATACATCCAACTCGGTCTTAGGTAACTGTTCCAAAATAAACAACCTAGCCGAAGCTGCTTGGGCACGATTAGTCAGCACATCATTCAGAATATAAGCATCCATCAACTGGTTCACATTTTCGCTAGCCTGCTGGGGATCGGGACCGCGATACACTACCTGGAGCACATCAGAACCAGTAACAATTTGCACATTCATCGAAGCCGCAAATTCTGCAACATTAATTGCCCGATTGGGAGGCAACTTTTGATTAATTTTTTTGACCGCAGTCTCGACCACTGGGGCAGACTTGACAATTAGCACCTGATTATTTAAGGGATTAGCCACAAAGATTTCTGGCTGCCCAGTTTTATCACTCACGCCCGCCAAAGCCGAAGCCCGATCTCGCCGCAACAGCAACTTCCCTTCCGCCTCATAGATTGGAGTTTGCTGCAAAGTTAGATAAGAAACCGTCCCCATCACTGCACTCAGGATCCCCACTGCTAACAGCCAGCGCTGCCGAAAGCTATTCCAGATGTTTTGCAGAATCCCACTTTCTTCTTCTGCTGCCCTGGCTCCGCCTCTGGAATCAGCAAAGTTGCCCACACCATTTCCTGCTGCCAAAGGCACGGGTAAATTATTGTGGCTGTAATCTAGTTGACTCATATGGTTGGATGGGTGGTGATAACTAGGATATTGATTGGGTTTGCCATTTAATTCCCTAGGCTGGATTTGTGACCTAACTTGCAATTGATGATGTTTGACCTAATTCAAAACTTGAAGATCTTAAGCCCAGGTTTGTCTGACCTGATTTAGAATGATTAAGCTGAGGGTAATGCCTTGAACCAACTAGCTAGTAGATACTACATTGCCGCAGATATGTCTAGGCAGCTATGGCTAAAAAATAATGCTGTAACTCTTAAACCTCAGCCCAATCAGGTTAAGTTTAAGATCAAGAAATTCCCGCTATTAGCTTTACAAGAGGTAGAGCCAAGCCACTAAGGACGCCAGTCACGCCCCTCATAAAGCCCTAGCTCCAACTAGAAACTCTTGCTTGGAGCCTAAGTTTCGGGTCTAAACATTATAATTAGTTAAGATATTCTAGAATTTAGATTGGTTAAAATCTTGGTAATCATAACCCAAATTTTCCAACCATCCCAATAACTATGATTCTTGCCATCACCTACATCCTAATCTCAGGCGTTTTAGTCCTGGGCGCAGCCTTCTTTTTCAGCCGCGCACTCAAGAACCTTAACCCGTCTGCATCGCCTGATCAACTCCCGATACCAGGTACTACTCCCTATTATGGTACTAGTAGTCGAGAAGAAGTGATTGCGATGCTAGAACGCCAATTTCGCAGCAGCCCTTCCTCAGAACTGTAGCCCCACACAAATATTACCGTGGCCAAATCTCCACCGCGCGGCAAATCTAACCAAGCTAAGCCCCTAGTTAGTAAGGGTCAAACTCAAGGTCAACCTACTAATATCGCAGTCTTAAATGATTACCCCGACTTAGCTAGAGCTAAGGCTAAGCGCAATTCCATTAAGGATCGTCAGTCCCAAAGGTTTAGGCGCCGTGTTTGGTACGGAGTTGTAGCGATCGCTTTGTCTGTCTCTACCTATGGTCTAATCTCTTTACCAGAGTGGCAACTCAAAACTAGGAAGCAGATTGAGATTGAGGGCAACCAGCTTATTTCCACTTCCATGCTGAAGGATCTAATCAAAATCAACTTTCCCCAATCGATCTTTGCGGTCAATCCCAAACAAATTGCCGAGCATCTCCAAGAATCTGCCCCAGTAAGTGAAGTAAGAATCAGAAAATCTCTATTTCCCGCCAGGATCACCATTAATCTGGTGGAGCGTAAACCAGTAGCAAGGGTGATGATTGCCAATAATCTCCAGTTGATCGATGCTGAGGGTAAGCTGCTATCCCCTCGCTTTTATACTAAACCAGCTACTGAATTGAAATTACTGGTGAAAGCCGATCGCCCCAACCATATCCAACTATACTGGCCTAGCATTTACCGAGAAGTCAAATCTCCAGAGTTAGGCATTACCCTGGTTGATTGGCGGGATCCCAGCAACTTAATTTTAGTTAATCCCACCTTGAACATCCATTGTGGCTTCTACGCCGCCGGCAAATTTGAGCAGCAAATTCAAAAAATTAAGCAATTCCAAGTTCCTGCGGTGAAAAGTAGGCTAAAGCAGCGTCAACCTGTGGTGGCTCATCGAATCAATCTCAGCAACCCCAATGCACCTTTCTTATTTTAGCGATCGCTCCTCAGCAAGTTCGCCACCAGGTTCACCTTCAGTATGGGCACTGCACAATACCAGATGATTTTGCCAAACTCAGTATTTAAAACCCATACAGCCTCACTTCAGATATCCAACACCTCAGTATGAGTCGAGTAATACAAGTCGAGACCTGAAATTGTGGTTAAATTGCTTTGACAAAATTCTACTAATGCACAAGACTAGGGTGTAGAAAAATAAAAGCTCAGCCTTTGCCATTCACCCAAATTCTGGTTACCATGTGCAAATACATGCTAGAAATTCATGACTAACCCTGATTTCAGTTTAGATCCCGACCTCAGCCCCAGTCTCGAAGCCTCTCTACCTAGTTTTCCAGAAATCGCATCTGAGACTCTACCTGAGACTTTATCTGAGAGCCTAGATGATTTAGGCGTATTTTCAGGCTTGCCAGACTTTGATACCTTAGAGGACGATCACCTAAAAGACCAGCTAGATAGCTTGAGTGCTTTATCCGAATTGTCTAAGCTGATCAGTGAAGAGCAAGAAGCGATCACTCCCCAGCCAACTGCTCAAGTCTCAACTCCACCGCGTGTTTCACCCTCAAATAACCCCTCTCTCCCCATGAACCCCCAAGGAATTCACATTAGTAGCCCCCGTGGCAACATGAAGCAGCAGATCAATAGCGAAATGGAGTTAGACAACATTATGCTTGGCAGTGTAGCCAAAATCAAGGTAATTGGCGTGGGTGGCGGTGGTGGTAATGCTGTGAACCGAATGATTGCTAGCGAGCTATCAGGGGTAGAGTTTTGGTCTTTCAATACGGATGCTCAGGCTCTGTTACAGTCATCATCTCCGCGCCGATTTCAGATGGGTCAGAAGGTCACCCGTGGACTAGGTGCAGGTGGTAATCCTGCCATGGGGCAGAAAGCGGCAGAGGAATCCCGCGATGACATTGCTAGGGCAATTGAGGGTGCTGATCTAGTATTTATTACTGCTGGCATGGGGGGAGGAACTGGCACTGGAGCAGCGCCAATTATTGCCGAAATCGCCAAGGAAGCTGGTGCCCTCACCGTCGGAGTAGTCACTAAGCCCTTCTCCTTTGAAGGCAGACGGCGCACCCAGCAGGCTGAAGAAGGCACAGAGGCTCTTCAGGGTCGAGTGGATACTCTAATCGTCATTCCCAATGACAAGCTGCTGTCTGTTGTTCCAGAGCATACTCCAGTTCAGGAAGCTTTCCGTGTGGCAGATGATGTGTTGCGCCAGGGCGTACAGGGAATTTCTGACATTATTACCATCCCAGGACTAGTCAATGTGGACTTCGCTGACATTAGAGCCGTGATGGCAGATGCTGGCTCAGCCTTGATGGGTATTGGTTTAGGGCAGGGAAAATCCCGCGCGCGCGAAGCTGCCATGACTGCCATTTCTTCCCCACTTTTAGAGTCTTCGATTGAAGGTGCCAACGGGGTGGTGTTTAATATTACAGGTGGCGAAGACCTCACGCTCCACGAGGTAAATGCTGCGGCTGAGATCATTTATGAAGTGGTTGATCCCAATGCCAACATTATTTTTGGGGCAGTAATCGATAGTCGTCTAGAAAATGAAGTGCGGATCACGGTGATTGCTACTGGATTCTCTCAGCGAGCTAATCAGGCTCCACCCGCCAAGAAACAGCCAGTCCCTACTCCTTACCGCACTACGCCCACTATTACAACTACTGATGTGCTGCGTTCCAATCCAGAAATCCCTGATTTTTTGCAGCGCCGCCGCCCTAATCGCTAAGGTAAAATCCTGTGACTTACCCCTCTTTACCCTTGCCTCGCCATAGCTCTTTCTATGACTCTTTTCACCAGTCAGTACCCCATAATTATGAAAGATTAAAGCTGTTTGCTGGCTCTGCTAATTTGCATTTAGCACAACAGGTGGCGCTGTATTTGGGGGTTGGGCTGACCCCTATCTTAAAGAAAAACTTTGCCGATGGCGAGATCTATGTCCAACTGCTAGAGTCGATCAGGGGCTGTGATGTCTATTTAATTCAGCCTACCTGTCGGCCGGTGAATACTAATGTGATGGAGTTGCTGATCATGATCGATGCCTGTCGCCGCGCGTCGGCCAGACAGATCACGGCGGTAATGCCCTATTATGGCTATGCTCGGGCTGATCGCAAAACTGCGGGACGAGAGTCAATTACGGCGAAATTGGCAGCTAACTTGCTGGTGAACTCTGGTGCCAATCGAGTGATTGCCATGGATTTACACTCGGCTCAGATTCAGGGCTACTTTGATATTCCCTGCGATCATGTGCATGGATCACCAGCTTTTTTTGACTATCTGAGCCAGAAAAAGCTGGAAGACCTGGTAGTGGTTTCACCAGATGTGGGGGGAGTGGCTAGGGCTAGAGCTTTTGCCAAGATGCTGAATGATGCGCCTCTGGCAATTATTGACAAGCGCCGCCAGGGTCACAATGTGGCTGAGGTCTTAAATGTGATTGGTGATGTGGCAGGTAAAACTGCGGTGCTGGTGGATGACATGATCGATACCGCTGGTACGATCTGCGAAGGGGGCAGGCTATTGCGTAGTCATGGTGCCCGACAGGTATATGCCTGTGCTACCCATGCGGTGTTTTCGCAGCCTGCTATTGAGCGTCTGTCTAGTGGCATTTTTGAGGAAGTGATTGTCACTAACTCTATTCCAGTGGATAAGAAAGACTATTTCCCTGGATTGAATGTGCTGTCAGTGTCCCACTTGTTAGGGGAGACTATTAGGCGAGTGCATGAGGATAGTTCCGTGAGTGATATGTTCCGCTCGATGAAGGCTTGATTAAGGCTTGGGGATTTTTAAGGTTCTGTTCTAAGGTGGTTTGATGCTCAAAATTATGCTCAGGGTGGGGCATGGAAGAATTTAGATCGATATTTCAGGCTTTGGTGGAAGCGATCGGCAATACCTATTCGGGGCATTTCACGGTTGATTTGCGAGCAGAGCAGAGTCATTTTTGCCGCTTTAATGGAGGGCGGGTACGTCAAAATGGCAGGGTAAAGGATGGGGAAGTGCGGCTGCAGTTGATCGATCAAGAGCGTCAAATTTCGGCTCAGTTTCCGTTTACCCCTATTCATGAGCGTAATCTAGCGATCGCTTTAGCCCAGTTAGCTCAGTTGCGGGCAGATTTAACTAATTTGGCTCCAAGTCCCTACGTGATAGTTCCCCAGGATCAGGGTTCAACCACTAGAGAAATCAAGGCAGATTTGCCCCCTGGAGATCAGGTAATTGAGTGGATTTTAGAGCCGGATCTAGATTTTTGTGGCTACTACGGCGCAGGGGCGATCGCTCAAGCCCATGGCAACTCTGCGGGGCAGTTCCATTGGTTTAGTACCGAGAATTTTATCTTGGACTATTCGATTTTTGCTGGCGGTAACTATAAGGAGCGGGCAGTCAAGGCTAACTATAGCGATCGCCTTTGGGAGCACCAGCAGTATATGCACCAAATTGATCAAGCTCAAGCACAGCTTCAGAAATTGACTTTACCCCTGCATCGCCTAGCTCCAGGAGAGTATCGCGCCTATTTGGCTCCCGCCGCGATCGCTGAGATTATTCACCTGATGGCAAGAGGTGCTAGTGAGGCTGCTCTTCAGCAAAAACACAGTCCTTTGTTGCCGCTCCAGGCCGACAAAAATTTATCTCCTCGGTTTAATCTTCAAGAAAATTTTGACTTGGGCTATGTGCCTCAGTTTAACCGCCAGGGAGAAGTGAGCCGATCAATTTTGCCAATCATAGGGTCGGGCAAACTAGTGAATACCCTAGTCAGTGGTGCTAGTGCCCTTGAATATGGTCGGGCAGCTAATGGTGCGGATGAGTCAGAGGTGTGGCGATCGCCCCAGGTGTTACCAGGTAGGTTATTGGAAAATGAGGTTTTAGCTGCCCTAGGGACAGGTCTGTATCTAAGTAACCTCCATTACTTGAACTGGAGCGATCTCCCTACTGGACGTTTTACGGGTATGACTCGCTATGCCTGTTTTTGGGTGGAAGGGGGCGAAATTGTTGCCCCAATTGCTAATTTGAGGTTTGATGACAGTATTTATCGCTGCTTTGGCGATCACTTGATTGATTTAACCACCACTGCCAGGTTTGTGCCAGATGTGAGCACCTACGGGCGGCGCGCTTTAGGTGGGGTAGAGACACCTGGCATTCTGGTAGAGAAGCTACGATTTACCCTCTAGCTTCTAGGGGTAGATCCAGATCCTCTGGGCTTGCCTCTAGGAGATGATCGATGGGGTAGATATCTGGCCAAGCCGATGCCCCATGCTCGTACACATCAATGCCGACAATATCTGCTTGACGATCAACCCGTAGGAGATTGAGGGCGTTTAATCCGCTAAACATCAGAAAGGCAAAACCTGTGGTGAAGATTGCGATCGCAAAAAGACCCAAGATCTGAATGCCCAAAAGTTGGAGATTTCCAGTCAAGAATAAGCCACCTTTACCACTAGCGAGTTCAGGTTGCGCAAACAGACCAACTGCCAGGGTGCCAAATGTGCCACAGGCGCCATGCACTCCAAAGGCACCCACAGGATCATCAATGCGGAGAGACTCAATCCAATCTACTACTACCAAGACCAGTACGCCAGCGATCGCGCCAATGATCACCGCTGCCCAAGGCTGGATATAGGCACAGCCTGCGGTCACTGCTACTAGTCCCGCTAGGGAACCATTCAAACCGCAAAATAGGTGCCATTTGCCAATTTTCAAAAATACATGAAAAAGTGCTGCCAGCGCCCCTGCTCCTGCTGCTAGGGTGGTGTTGATCGTGACCAGACCAATCAGACCAGGGTTGTTAGTGCCGATGGTAGAGCCAGGATTAAACCCATACCATCCTAACCATAGGATCATAGTACCGAGGGTTGCCAGGCTCAAGTTGTGGGCAGGGGGGGGCTGATCCCAGACTCGCTGCGGTCTAGCACCCAACAGATATGCTCCCACTAGGGCAGTAAATCCACCGACCACATGCACCACAGAACTACCGGCAAAGTCGAGATAGCCTAGCTTGGCGAGCCAGCCTTGGGAATGCCATACCCAATGCACAATTAGGGGGTAACTAAAAGCACCCATGATGAAGCTGTAAATCAAGTCGCCGCGAAAATCTGTCCGCTCTGCCATAGCGCCCGTGGTGATTGTGCTGGCGGTGGCAGCAAAGGCAAATTGGAAGAAAAATAAAGTGTAGGTATGGACATTGGCAGTGGAACCTGCTGCTCCCATGGTGTAGGTGACCTTGCCACCGACTATTTGCATGGCATCTGCCAACAGAAAATGGCTAGTACCAATGATCCCGCCTAGATCACTGCCAAAGGCGATCGCAAACCCAGTCAGCCAAAAAGCGATCGCAGTGACCGCCGCATCAATAAAATTCTCTAGTAGGCAATTTACTACCCCAGTTTGGCGAATCAAACCTGCTTCTAGAATGGCAAAGCCAGTTTGCATAAAAAATACTAAAAAGCCCGTGAGCAAGACCCAGGTGGTGTCTAAAGAGATTTGTAGCTCGGTAGTGCGGGTGGTCAACTCCTGGACAGTATTAGCCTGGGAATGGGGCGCAAACACAGCCAAAGCTGCTGCCCCGATCGCTAGAGATAGCAGCCTCAGCCAAGCTCTCTGCCGAGGTATTTGAATGTTCATAGCCTAATTGCTGAAGTAAATGATCTAGGTCACTGTAATTAAACTAAAAAAATAAAAACCAAGTTGTAAGAAAAAATACAAATGTCCCAAACTATACCAACTGAGGACTTATACCAATTCGCCAAATCTTTGCTACAGATGGGGTGTGGGGCTACGCCCCACGCAGGGGTGAAACCCCTGCAGCCCTTACTACACAAACCTATAAAAGTCTGTATTACGCAGTTTGATTTAGGAAGTGTAGTAGAAAGGGAGCCTGAGGGCAAAGCCGATTTCAACTAGTTTGTCGTTTAGGCATAGGGATTTGGGGTTAGGGTAGATTACAGGATCGAGATAATTCCAAAGCGATCGCGTCTAAAACTTGGCGATTATGCCGAGGCTGAGGAGCGCCATGGTTAATAATTACGGCAAAAGCCAGTTCTGGCGCCCCCAGAATGTAGCCGGCTAAAGCCGCAATCCCGTCTAGGGTACCAGTTTTAGCTATGATCTGAGTACCAGCTAGGCGTGACTTGAGTGTGCCATCTTGCCCAGCGATTGCTAGGGAATTGCGAAAGCTGGAATTATGTGCCATCGCCTGCAATAACTGTACCACTGACCTCGGCTTCAGGCTATTGCGCCGTGCCAACCCCGACCCATCTACCAATCGGAGATCCTGCTTCTCAATCTGCCACTTTGACCATAGCTGTGCTGGCTGATTTCCTAGGATCAACCTGAGATTTTCAGCGTAAAGGTTTTCGCTATCTTTATTAGTGGTAGACACCAGTTCTTTAAGGCGGGGAGAATACACCACGGCTAAAATTTGCTCTGGGGGGTGCTTGGAGTTCGGTTCTGGCTGGGGAGCCAACTCACTTTCTAACCAGATTCCCTGTCGTTTTAACTCTAATTCTAGA